>CANFLL010000108.1 GCA_947447825.1 Chitinophagaceae bacterium
TGGAGGTGGAGAAATCAATCCAACACCTGGCGTTGAATGGCGTACTCTTCCAATCCAATCATCTACTTTATCCCCTGGCAGTTGTCCGCCTTCACCAGGTTTAGCCCCTTGAGCCATTTTAATTTGTAATTCATCAGCTTCTGTTAAGTATAAACTAGTTACACCAAAACGAGCAGAAGCAACTTGTTTGATAGCACTTCTCATGCTATCGCCATTTGCCATTTTCTCAAAACGAATTTCATCTTCACCACCTTCGCCAGTATTACTTTTCCCACCCAAACGGTTCATAGCAATTGCTAAAGTGCTGTGAGCTTCATGCGATATTGATCCAAAGCTCATTGCGCCAGTAGCAAAACGCTTGTAAATATTTTCTGCTGGTTCTACTTCATCAATAGAAATTGAAGGACGATTGTGTTTAAAATCTAATAAACTTCTTAATGTGCAAGCTTTTTCTGCTTGATCGTTTACTGCCTTTGAATATTTCTTAAAGGTTGCATAATCATTCCTGCTAGTAGAATGTTGCAACAAGTGAATAGTTTGAGGATTGAAAAGGTGAAACTCTCCTTTTCTCTTCCACTGATAAACACCTCCTACTGGAAGTCTTTCTACTGGAATATCTATTTTGCTAAATGCAAGATGATGTTTGGCTAGTGCTTCTTTGGCTATTTCATCTAATCCCATACCTTCTATTCTAGAAGTTGCTCCTGTGAAATATCTATCAACTACTGATTTGTTTAAACCAACAATTTCAAATATTTGAGCTCCTTGATAAGATTGAAGTGTTGAAATCCCCATCTTAGAGAAGACTTTTAATAACCCTTCACAAACAGCTTTTATATAGTTTTTCTTTAAATGCTCTGCATCCAAAGGTGTTTCAATTTTTCCTTGTAATTTAATATTACGAATAGTAGATAATGCCATGTATGGATTTATGGCTGTAACGCCAAAACCTAATAAGCAAGCATAATGATGAACTTCCCAAACATCACCAGCTTCAACTATTAAACCTACTTGACCACGATAATTTTTGCGAATCAAGTGATGATGAACGGCAGAAACTGCTAGAAGTGAAGGGATCGAAGCATGTTCACTATCTATTGCTCTATCACTTAATATAATTACTTCAAAACCATCTTCAACTGCATCAGTAGCATATTTGCAAAGCCTAGCTAAACCTCTCTCCAAAGATCCTGGTTTTCCATCAGCCCTAAAGTAAGTTTGTAAGGTCTTTGCTTGAAAAATTCCCGTATCAATGCTTCTTATTTTCTCTAATTCGTGATTAGTTAATACTGGGTGCTTTAATGCAACACTATGACAAGCCAACGGATCTTCAACTAATAGATTACCATTATTGCCAGCAAAAGTAGCCAAACTCATCACCAATCTTTCCCTTATTGGGTCTATTGGTGGATTAGTAACTTGAGCAAATAGTTGTTTAAAATAACTACTTAAGTGTTGAGGTTGATCGCTCAAAATTGCTAATGGGGTATCAGTACCCATGGAACCAATTGGTTCTTTACCATCCATGCACATAGGCGCAATAATCGATTCAATATCCTCTGTAGTGTATCCAAATGCTTTTTGGTATTTAAATATCTGGTCGTTTTCTAAATGAGTGAAGGATACACGTGGTTCAGGCAATTCTTCCAGTCTAATTTTATACTTGTTCAACCATTCACCGTAAGGTTTTTGTGAACATATAGATTGTTTTAGTTCTGAATCACTGATTATTCTTCCCTCTTCCATGTTTACAACAAACATTTTACCTGGTTGCAAACGACCATTTTCAATGATGGTTGCTGGATCTACTGGTAAAACACCTGATTCAGAAGCCATAATTACTCTGTCATCATTGGTAACACAGTATCTTGAAGGACGTAAACCATTTCTATCCAATGTAGCACCAATCATTTTGCCATCAGTAAATGAAATTGAAGCAGGCCCATCCCAAGGTTCTTGGAAAGTAGCGTGAAATTCGTAGAAAGCCTTTTTAATTGGATCCATTTTCTCTGCATTATCCCAAGCCTCAGGAATAAGCATCATCATTACATGTGGTAATGAGCGACCACATAGTGTTAATAGTTCAATTACATTATCAAGACATGCACTATCAGATTGACCTTCAAAAATAATTGGGCGCAACATATCCATCTCCTCTTTAGAGAAATATGGAGAGAAGAAACCTCCTTCTGCTGTTTTTAACCAATTAACATTACCTTTTACAGTGTTGATTTCTCCATTATGAGCAATGTAGCGGAAAGGCTGAGCCAATTTCCAAGAAGGGAACGTGTTGGTAGCAAAACGAGAATGGATTAAGCCATAAGCACTAACCATTCTTTTATCACTTAAATCTGGGAAATAACCACGTACCTGATTACTAGTTAATTGACCTTTATAAACAACTGTTTTGTAAGACAAAGAAGCTATGTAAAATCCAATTGCGTCTTTTCTTATTGTATTATTAATTGTGTGACTAGCATGATTACGTAAAACATACAGCTTTCTCTCAAAAGAAGCTTCGTCACGAATATGGTCTGGACAAGCGATAAATACTTGTTCAATTTCAGGTTCAACAGACAACGCAGTAGGACCAATTTCGGAAGTATTTACTGGAACTTTCCTATATGCAAGAATTTCAAAACCTAGCTTTTCGGCAGTACGGTTAAAAATGTCTCTACATTCTTCACGCAATCGCATGTCTTTTGGAAAGAACAAAACACCAACGCCATACTTTCCATAAGCAGGAAGATGGACACCCATTTTTACACATTCATCAAAAAAGAATTCATGGGTGGTTTGAATTGCTAAACCTGCACCATCTCCGGTGTTGTTTTCGCAGCCACAAGCACCACGGTGTTCCATGTTTTCCAAAATGGTCAGGGCATCGGAAATTATTTGGTGCGATTTATTGCCTTTAATGTTTGCAACAAACCCAATACCGCACGCATCGTGCTCAAAAGAAGGGTCATAAAGACCGGTAGTACTTGCCATCAATGGTCGATTATATAAAGTAAACAATAAAAAATTTCTATTAGCAAGCGCATCGAATTCGTCAAAGATAAAAGAAGAAATTGAATTTTGAGCATTAGATTATTTCTAAACTAATTACCATTACATTAGATACTATTTAAACGAACATCTTCTTTCTGACAATATAACTAATTAATATTCTATAACAATGCGCTTTAGTAAATGTTTTTAATTTCTTGCTACTACTCAGGTCGTTTTTAGCCTTTTGGCTAAAAAGCCCCAAATAATACAATAAAGTAGCTTGTTTAGCGTTTAAACATTATTTGAGCAAGCAGTTATCTGTAAAAGAAATAGAGGAGTTTGTTAGTACAATTTCCAGATTAATAAAACAACCTCCCTCTATTTTTAAACCCTACATTTACAAAAAATAAATAATGGTAATCAACATGTCAGATTTTCAGCTATTTCAAATCCTAAAACAAAAGTTAGGAGAATCTGAAGCAGAAGCTTTAGTATCTTTTGTTGACAGTAAGATAAAAGATAATAATGATGTAAACTTAAAAGTGCTTCCTACAAAAGAAGACATAGCAAAACTGGAGGGTAGATTAGAAGTAAAAATAGGGGACGTTAAAGCGGAAATGATCAAATGGATGTTCATCTTTTGGATGGGACAAGTTGCCGGTACAGTGGGATTGATTATGGTTTATTAAAAAAATAAGGAAGTAGAAACTGATAAGTTGTAGTGAATAAATCAAACAAAGTACGACGCCATAACTGAATCATATTATTGTTACCATTCAAGAGCTTGACCATTAAATTAACCTGAGTAGAAATCTATTATTACAATCAAAATCACCCTAAAAACAATTAATAAAGTAACGCAATCCCCTTAATATTTTAATCACTCATTCTTTACTGCTAACGGTTCAATGATTACTGGTTAACTTGCGCTATTAATTATGGCCCGAAATAAAAATAGCAGTCTCTTTCCAAATGCCGCTTATGCGGCTAATTTGTTTGCAGAAGTAATTATACCGCTATGGCTTCCCATTACTTATACTTGGGCAATACCTGCGCATCTGCAAGCAGCAGCAAAGGTTGGTTTGAGGGTTGAAGTTGATTTGAGGAATAAGAAATATGCAGGCATCATTAAGAGAATAACTACTGAAAAGCCGTCAGCATTTGATCCAAAGGAATTAATAAATATTTTGGATGAAGAACCTATTTTATTTGAAAATCAATTAAAATTTTGGCAGTGGATAAGCACATATTATATGTGTTGCGAAGGAGAAGTGATGCAAGCTGCCGTTCCTGCAAACCTAAAATTATCTAGTGAAAGTATCTTGATTTGGAATGAAGAAACAAATTACGACCTGAATGATGGTTCAGCATTTAGCGATAATGAATACATAGTAGCACAGGCATTGGAAGTAAAAAAAGAACTGCGTCTGAGTGAAGTGCAGCAATTATTGGATTCGAACAATGTTTATCCTGTAATAAAAAAATTGATAGATAAACAGGTTTGTTTTATTTGGGAAGAACTGAAGGAGAAGTTTAAGAATAAAACCGAAACATACATTCAGCTAACTCCTATTTACCATGATGAGGAACAATTGTCTAAACTATTCAATGAGGCAAAGAACCCTGCACCCAAACAAATGGAGCTGCTTCTCTCCTACTTACACCTTTCTAAAACTGAAGGAGAAGTTACTCAAAGTACTTTATTGAAAAAATCGGGTGCCTCAGCTGCCCAACTAAAGGGATTAATTGAAAAAGGAATATTAAAAGCAGAAAAACGTTCAACCGACAGGATTAAGTTGCTCCCAAAGGACATGAACATGGACTTTGTGCTATCCTCCGCACAGCAGGCTGCATTTGATGCAATAAATAAATGTTTTGAAGAAAAGAATGTTTGTCTGCTGCACGGCGTTACTGCGAGTGGAAAAACGCAGGTGTATATGAAGTTGATAGAACAATTTATGCAGCAGGACAAACAGGTTCTGTATATGTTGCCAGAAATTGCTTTAACTGCTCAAATGATACGCCGACTGCAACAACATTTTGGTGGGAACATTGCGATTTATCACTCAAAATTTAATCCTAATGAACGAGTGGAGATATGGAACAAGGTGAAGAATGGACAAATAAAAGTAGTACTTGGTGCAAGGAGTTCTTTGTTTCTTCCATTTAAGAATTTAGGATTAATTGTGGTAGATGAAGAACACGATGCAAGCTATAAGCAGCAAGATCCTGCACCACGCTATCATGCAAGAGATTCTGCCATTTATTATGCTTCCTTGTTTGGTGCGAAGGTTTTATTGGGTAGTGCCACCCCATCTATCGAAAGCTACTATAATTGTCTGCAAAACAAATATGGATTAGTGCAATTATTAGAACGCTTTGGCAATGTTGATTTGCCTGTAATAACCATTGTTGATCTGAAACCTCTTGCGCCAAAAGATAAGAGTAAGGTTGCATTGTCTCCACAATTACTGACTGCAATAGAAACATCCCTATCGGAAAATAAACAAGTAATACTTTTCCAGAACCGGAGAGGTTATAGTCCGTACATGATTTGTAATAACTGTGGCTGGATACCTCAATGCCAGCATTGCAATGTGAGCCTTACTTACCATAAATCTAAAAACAAGTTAAGTTGCCACTATTGCGGTACTACTTACCCCGTTTTGCATACTTGTGCGGCTTGTGGAAGTCATAACTTTATACAAAAGAACTTTGGTACAGAAAAGCTAGAAGAAATGGTGGCAGAATTGTTTCCTAATGCAAAAGTGGCAAGGATGGATTACGACACGGTGAAGGGAAAGAACGATCATGACAACCTAATAAAACTGTTTGAACAGCAGCGGATAGACATATTAGTAGGCACTCAGATGGTGGTGAAAGGGCTAGACTTTGAACATGTAAATCTTGTGGGCATCATTGATGGTGATGGAATATTGCACTTTGCTGACTTTAGGGTGAATGAAAGGGCTTTTCAGCTAATGGAACAGGTAAGTGGTCGTGCAGGAAGAAAAGATGGCAAGGGGAATGTGTTGATACAAGTTAGTAATGTGCAACATCCCGTCTTGAACTTTGTGCAGAACCATAACTATTTGCAACTATATGATTTTGAAAAGGAAGGGCGAAACGTGTATCAATATCCCCCTTATTATAGAATAATACAAATTACGTTCAAACACAGGGATAGTTATGTGGCCGAAGAGGCTGCCAATATATTATTACAAGGATTGAAAGTTAACTTCAAGCCTTATTTGCACGGTCCGGCACAACCACCTGTTGATAGAATTCGGAATCAATATTTATGGGAGATATTGATAAAACTACCTAAAGATGCGGGCATCATCAATCAATGTAAACGCGAGATTCAACAACAAATGGCAATCATATTGAGTGATAAAAAATATAGAAGTACTGGGATTGTGGTAGATGTGGACCCGGTTTAGTTGTTAGTGGTTAGTTATTAGTTGTTAGTTGTTAGTGGTTAGTGGTTAGTGGTTAGTGGTTAACAAAATTGATTTGAATGAAAGAAAATAATTTGAGGGATAAAAGTTTTACATTTTCAGTTAGGGTGATGAATCTTTGTAAATATTTGATTTCTGAAAAGAAAGAATTTTTAATAAGTAAACAAGTTGCAAGAAGTAAAACCAGTGTTGGAGCCATGGTTAGAGAGGCCGAACACAGTGAAAGCAAAAACGATTTTATCCACAAATTAGCTATTGCGCAAAAAGAGATTAATGAAACAATTTATTGGCTTGAATTGCTTAAAGCTACAGGTTACTTAAAAAAAGAAGAGTTTGATAGTATAAATAAAAATGCAGTAGAATTGACAAAAATCAATACGACAATTATTAAAAATACAAAAGCCAATTTAATCACTAACCACTAATCACTAACCACTAACCACTAACAACTTAAAAAGATGTGGGAACCGTATAAAAAAGGATTTAAGGCTTATTTACAATTAGAGAAATCGCTGAGTGATAACTCGGTAGAGGCTTATCTGCATGATGTTGAGAAGCTTACAGAATATCTGCTTGCGTCTAATACACTTAAAACTCCTGAAGAACTAGAACTTAAAGACTTACAGAAGTTTGTGAAGTGGGTGGCAGAACTTGGCATGACGGCAACATCGCAAGCTCGTATTATTTCTGGCATCCGTGGCTTTTATAAATACTGTTTACAAGAAGACATCACTAAAACAGATCCTTCTACCCTATTGGAAGCCCCAAAAACACAAAGATTATTGCCAGATACCCTCAGCTTTGAAGAAATTGAATGTATGATTGCCGCCATTGACCTTAGCAAACCCGAGGGTCACAGAAACAAAGCCATTCTGGAAACTATGTATAGCTGTGGATTACGCGTTAGCGAAACGGTAAATCTGTTAATTAGTTGTTTGTTTTTTGATCAAGGCTATATCCGAGTGATCGGTAAAGGAGACAAAGAAAGATTAGTACCCATTGGGCGTGATGCCATTAAATACATCAGGCTTTATTATGAAACTGACCGGAAACATGTTTATATAAAGAAGGGGTTTGAAGACCATATATTCCTAAACAATAGAGGTACATCACTATCGAGGGTGATGATATTTTATATTATTAAAGATTTGGCTGCAAAAGCAAAGATTACCAAAACAATTTCTCCGCACACATTCAGGCATTCATTTGCCACACATCTTGTTGAGGGCGGGGCAGACTTGCGTGCAGTACAAGAGATGCTAGGGCATGAAAGTATTACTACAACAGAAATATATACGCATCTAGATAAGGAATTTTTGAGAGATACTTTGCAGCAATTCCACCCAGCATTTAAATATTAATCTGTGATAACTCCAACTGACTTTTATTATATTAACTAAACTATTTTAAGAACAAGGTATAAGGAAGGGTTATTTTTCGACTTAGTATGAATGATAGGAAATGAATAAGTGGGTATTCTTACTGGGTTTAAAGGATCAAAAAATAAGTAAGAAGAAGGATTTTCGTCTTTGTAAGTACACATCTTCATAATATAACTTTTTACACCAGAATGCTTATCCTTTGTTGCTACTTTATTGTAATTGGTTGGATAATCAAAATTGCCCTCAACCCAAACTTGGTCATTAGGCACAGAGGCATTTATCATCTTTTTAAGGTTAGAAGAGGCATTTTCCCAGGATGAGCCATCTTGTTTGCCACGAGGTGTAGAACTAACATAACGGATTCGCTGCGCTTCTAGGCTATTTGTATCAAATAAAAACAAAATGAAACAATAAAATAAAAACATTAAACACAATGTCTTAAAGCTATGAGAAGAAGAAGCATACACCATAATAAAAATTTTAATTAAGACCTGCACTTTGCTATTTATTTTTTAAATGATTACAAAAACATAATTAACGCTGCAACTTAATCATCTAAAGATTTCAACATTTAATCATTTAGTCTTCTATAGTTACTTTACTGTTCAGGAAATTTCACCATTAATCACAAGAAACAAAAAACAAAGGACACTAAGGTTTCATGTTTACTCAACTCATTTCTTAACAAGCAATTGTAGCAATCCTTGTGGTCTTGGTGAAAATCCTTGGTGGACTTGGCGGTTAAAATACACCTGTGTAGTAACCTACTATAGTTTAGTTTTTTCCACATTGAATATTTAATTATTAAAAATGTATCAAAAAAATAATTAAACAGCCATTATCTATTACATTATAAAAATATCAAACCCCTACTTTTGCAACCTTATCAATTAATTAATACATAAATATGTCACAGAAGATTAAAGTAACGAATCCGGTAGTAGAGCTGGATGGAGATGAAATGACAAGGATTATATGGAAATTTATCAAAGACAAATTGATATTACCATACCTTGAATTAGATATTAAATACTATGATTTAGGCATTGAACATCGTGATGCAACTAATGATCAGGTGACTATCGATTCTGCAAATGCGATCAAACAATATGGTGTAGGTATTAAATGTGCCACCATTACCCCTGATGAGCAAAGAGTAGAAGAATTTAAGTTGAAGCAAATGTGGAAGAGTCCTAATGGCACAATCCGCAACATTTTAGATGGTACCGTTTTCCGTGAGCCAATTGTTTGCAGCAATGTTCCTCGCTTGGTGCCTAACTGGACTGCACCTATCTGTATCGGTCGTCATGCTTTTGGTGATCAATATCGTGCAACAGACTTCGTTACAAAGGGTAAAGGTAAATTAACGATCTCTTTTGAAGGTGAAGATGGCACAAAACAATCTTTTGAAGTGTTCAACTTTAAGGGCGATGGTGTTGCTTTGGCTATGTACAACACAGATGAGAGCATCTTTGGTTTTGCTCGTTCTTGCTTCAACCAAGCATTATCTAAAAAATGGCCTTTGTATCTTTCTACAAAGAACACCATTCTTAAAAAATATGATGGTCGCTTCAAGGACATCTTTGAAGAGGTTTATCAAAACGAATTCAAGGCTAAATATGCAGAAGCTGGTATCACTTACGAGCATCGTTTAATTGATGACATGGTGGCTAGTGCGTTGAAATGGAATGGTAATTTTGTTTGGGCTTGTAAAAACTATGATGGCGACGTTCAAAGTGATACGGTTGCACAAGGTTTTGGTAGCCTTGGTTTAATGACTTCTGTATTGGTTACGCCTGATGGAACTGTTATGGAAGCAGAAGCTGCTCATGGCACTGTTACACGTCATTACCGTGAACACCAAAAAGGAAAGCCTACTTCTACTAATCCAATTGCTTCCATTTTTGCTTGGACAAGAGGTTTGGAGTTCCGTGGTAAATTAGATGGTAACCAAGAATTAATTGATTTCACCCATGCTTTAGAAGAAGTTTGTGTGGAAACAGTTGAAAGTGGCAAGATGACCAAAGATTTAGCTGTTTGCATTTATGGTAACAAGTTGAATCATGGTGAACATTACTTGTACACTGAGGAGTTCTTAGATGCTTTGGATGCTAATTTGCAAGCAAAACTAAAAAAGTAATTTGTTTCCACTTAGGACATTTACCACAAAGTTCACAAGGGAAAATGAAGGACACAAAGGTTTAACTTTTGCCTTTATCATTTCTTAATAAGTATTATCACACAATCTTTGTGTTCCTTGTGGTTAAAATACACCTGATTAGTAACAGTAATTTACTAAGTTCATTTTATATTAACGTCCCATACGCTTTAAGTGTATGGGACGTTTTATTTTTGTTATCCTTTCCTAAAATAGTAATCACCTTTCAATATCGGTTAGTCTGTTCAACCTGTTGAAAGTAAAGAGTTGAAAGTTAAAAGTCGAAAGTTGAAAGTTAAAAGTTGAAAGTTGAAAGTTAAAAGTCAAGAGTTGAAAGTCGAAAGTGTAAAGTGTAAAGTGTAAAGTCAAGAATGTTATCTATAAATCAATTCTGGTCAATTTAGAGGCAAGAAGATTTTCGGAGTGTCTGCAAAGTTTTTTATCACAAAATATGCAAAGAGAGGTTACTTTCAACTCTTTACTTTAGACTCTTTACTTTCGACTTTCGACTTTTGACTTTCGACTTTTGACTAACCACTAACCACTAACCACTAACCACTAACCACTAAAAAACTGCTACGCCACATTCACTTTATAATGTCCTGCTAATGTATCCGATAGATTTACGATGCACAGAAAAGTGTTGGTAGTATTGTCAGTAAATGAACTTACCAAAATGGTATCCGTTTTTTTAGATAATACGTTAACTACAGTGTATCCAGTAGGACTTTCATCAGGATTCTCAGCCATGTAGATGCCTAATAAGGTATCCCCATCATTTTCAAAATCAATAGTGTCCTCCAGAGTTAATGTTCTTTGTGCAAACGTTTCAAAAGCATTTTTCTTGATGGCACCAGTAAAAATTGTTTGTAAAGTGTTTCTAATCACATTTAGGTTAAACAATACGGTAATTAATTTTGGCGTTTCTGCCAAGTGTCCCATGCACTGCCCCAAAATGGAATACAACATTACCATTGCCTTTATTCTTGCCTTTTCCACATCTTCACTTGCGGTAGTGGTTGTGCCCACACTGCCTGTTTGAGCGGCATCGGCGGTAGTGAGTTTACCCGAAAATGTGGTTACATCGGCAAGTGTGGTTTCTAAACCAATCTTACCTGTTAGGGATATTTCTAATTGCGCAACGGCATTTATGCGTTCTAGTGTTGTTCCAGTATAAAAAGGCTTCATTTTTTTAGGAAATATGGCAGTGTATACCGAACTACCAATAGGATGCAGAAACTGAACTGCCCTATTCCATAAGCCACTTTTGCCTGGGTTTAGTTCAGCAATTAGTTGTAACAACGAAACTGTTTCTCCTTTTTGTGTGCCACCTTGTGCTTTCCAGATATTGTACCCAGACACTAGTGCCAAATGAAGGGGGTGATAAGTGGCATAAAGGCCTGCATAAAAGGGGTCACCAATTTTTACAAGAAGACGCGCATCGGTGTAAGAAGAAATTTTGACAGCCTTTTTATAGTTCTTTCGAGTACAATTTAAAAAGGGATTTTGAAAATAAATCCACGTGTGTTTCATAATTACGTTTTTAAAGAAGCATTAAAATAATTCTTGCAAGCTACATACATAATTAATTATTAGAATGATTTATTTTATAAATAAATTATTTGATTTTCAAAAACTTATATACTGACAAAAGTCTAGTTTTTTTGAGGAATTTATCACAATTACCTACATACGTCCTGACAACATTGGTTCAGAAACACTTATTATGTACTACGAGACGACGTATGACATAATTTGTCTTGAAATGATGCCATACGTCACGACAACACGAATAAAAAGAAATAAATTTATTGAGTAAGTCACAACGTATGACATAAAAAGACTTGAAATAATGTCGTACGCCATTATGTTAGTTATAAAAAGTATTGAAAAGATGTCGTACGTTACGGCGTATGAAATGTTTTCGAGTCTTTTTATATGTATTTTGATATTAGGGGTATTAAAAGTGTTTTAACATGTTGTGTTTACGAGGCAAGGGGAAGTAAATGGAGTACATAAAAGGGGTTTCGTTTGATGGTTAATGCTCCAGCCCTATAAAGGTATTGACCTATTGAAAGGATATCTTATAAAACAAAAAACTTTTATGCCTCCACTTCCTATTGAAAAACTAGATAGTAAAGAATTAAAACTAACTTAGCCGACTCATTGCAAACAAACGTGAACAGTATTAAAGAAGTATTGAAAACAAGAGGTATAAAATAGAATTGGGTGGGTGGCTCAAGAACTAAGGAAAAGTTACAAGATTGTTTACAGCTATGGAAAAAGACAGCAACAAAAACTTGAAGTGCCTTTTTAAAATAGTTAAGATAGTAGCCGTTAAACCAATTGACTTATTAAAACATAAAAATGACAAGTACAGCACAAAGAGCAGAATTACAAGCTAAAATATGGAAGATAGCCAACGATGTACGTGGCTCGGTTGATGGATGGGATTTTAAACAGTTTGTGCTAGGAACACTTTTCTATCGGTTCATCAGTGAAAACTTTACCAAATACATTGAAGGTGGTGACGATAGCATTAACTATGCAAAATTGTCTGATGATGTAATAACGCCCGAAATAAAAGAGGATGCCATTAAAACCAAAGGGTATTTCATTTATCCTAGTCAACTGTTTGTGAATGTTGCTGAAACCGCCAATACCAATAGCAATCTGAATACTGATTTAGCCGCCATCTTTAATGCCATTGAAAGTTCGGCAAATGGATTTCCTTCAGAACAAGATATAAAAGGATTGTTTGCCGATTTTGATACGACTAGTACCCGGCTAGGCAATACCGTTGAAAATAAAAACAGCCGTTTAGCTGCAGTATTAAAAGGTGTATCGGAATTGAATTTTGGTAATTTTGAAGATAATGAGATTGACCTTTTTGGCGATGCCTATGAGTTTCTTATTTCTAATTATGCAGCTAATGCAGGCAAATCGGGCGGTGAGTTTTTTACGCCACAGCATGTATCTAAGTTGATTGCGCAACTGGCCATGCACAAACAAGAAAAGGTAAATAAGATTTATGACCCGGCGGCAGGTTCAGGTTCTTTATTGTTGCAAGCTAAAAAACACTTTGACAATCATATTATAGAAGAAGGCTTTTTTGGTCAGGAAGTAAACCACACTACCTATAACCTTGCCCGTATGAACATGTTTTTGCACAACATCAATTACGACAAGTTTAATATGGCCCTTGGCGATACCTTGATTAAACCTCATTTTGGCGATGACAAACCTTTTGATGCCATTGTGTCTAATCCGCCTTACTCCATCAACTGGATTGGAGACGGTGACCCTACCCTTATTAATGATGACCGTTTTGCGCCTGCGGGCGTGCTTGCTCCCAAATCGAAAGCAGATTTTGCCTTTGTATTACATGCCCTTAGTTATCTTTCTGGTAAAGGAAGAGCTGCTATCGTTTGTTTTCCGGGTATCTTTTACCGTGGTGGTGCAGAGCAGAAGATACGGAAATATTTGATAGACAATAATTTTGTAGAGACCATCATCTCCTTAGCTCCCAACCTTTTCTTTGGCACTTCCATAGCGGTAACCATTCTGGTATTGTCTAAACATAAAACAGATACAAAGACGCAGTTTATAGATGTGAGTGGGGAGGATTTCTACAAAAAGGCAACCAATAATAATTTGCTTACTGATGCCCATATTGAACAAATTATGGCAATGTTTGATAGCAAGCAAGATGTGGAACACGTTGCCACATCTATAGACAATACCAAAATTGCTGAAAACGATTATAACTTATCTGTTAGTAGTTATGTGGCAGCAAAGGATAA
>CANFLL010000109.1 GCA_947447825.1 Chitinophagaceae bacterium
AGAGTGGTTTGACAACCCCGCCTGCACAGCGTTGCCGATACCTCACAATAAGTTCACTTCCTTATCGCTGTATCATCTCCATTAAAACACGTCAGTTTCTTACGCTGAACTTCATGGCACAAACAAAGACCCAAAGGCTCAAAGAAGCACAAAGTAAAAAAGGAAAAAAAGTTAATTAAAAAAGCAAGGATAAAAGCTAATCCCCTCCTTTGCACTCTTAAAGTGCAACGTTTTACCTAAAATCAGGAAAGCCCTTTGCGTTTTCTTTGCGAAGATACTTTTCGTCCTTTGCGGTTAAACTTTTCTTTTTTCTTAACTAAACTACCTTGGTTTTAATATTTATAATTCTCATAAACTGAATCAAAAAAGATGACCATCAACAAACATCAAATTGTTTTAAAATGTATCTAATTTATTGATAGAACATGTAACGAGAGCGTCCGATGATATAAATCCTCCATCCGATGATATAAATCCACCGTCCGATGATATAAATCCACGGTACGATGATGTAAATACACCGTCTGATGATATAAATCCTCCATCCGATGATGTAAATCCTCCGTCCGATAATGTAAATACACCGTCTGATGATGTAAATCCTCCGTCCGAAGACCTAAATACAGCACTTTTAGGTCTAAAGAGAATAGAATTGAAGTTGCTTTCAAAATATTGCTATTACTTTTCTTTGACAAATATATCTTCAGAAAAAACTAGCACCTCATTGTTGTTAGCCTACTTTAGAAGCAGAAATAAAAAGTTATGTTGATGGCTACTTTTCAATGTTAACTGAGTGATAAAGTTTCTAAAGTGGTTACCTGTTAATAAACAATGCATCGAATAATTTTTACCCTAGTTGGTTTGGTAACCGATGTTGCTCCCCCTATATTTGTAGCTGTACCATCGACACATCACCAAATAATGATTCGAAAAATGCTGTTACCTCTTCTTAGTTATGCATATTTAATATTGGCATGCGGCACCTCAAATACTCAACCGCCAGTAGCGAAACATGTTGGCATTGATACTACCACTCATTTTAAACAACTTACAACAAAGGAAAAAGAATATTACTTTAATGCCATAACTCCTTTGTATAAAAACACGCTTTTACAAAAGGGATTCAATGGTGCGATACTGGCCGCCAAAAATGGTGATATTGTTTTTGAAGACTATCATGGTTTTGCTAATTTTAAAACTAAGGAACTAATCACGGCGACTACACCATTTCATTTGGCATCAATTTCTAAAACATTCACAGCAATGACTACCCTTAGAATGATGGAACAAGGAAAACTTGCGTTAGAAGATGATGTGAAAAAATATCTACCTACATTCCCCTACTCAAATGTTACCATAAAAGATTTGCTTACACACAGAAGCGGTCTTCCTAACTACATATATTTTATGGAAGGAGGAAGAGAAATTCAATACATAAGAAAACTTAACAGACGTGGTAGAAGTGTTTTGGTGAGAAGTGGCGTGATAAATAGAGGTCCAGGCTTTGTTGGATTGGCTACTAATCAAGATGTTTTAAACTGGATGGCTACCAAACGACCACCAATTGAAGCCTCACCAGATAGGGTTTTTAAATATTGTAATACAAACTATGTTTTGCTGGCTTTAATTGTAGAAAAAGTTACTGGACTCTCTTTTCCAACTTATATGAAGGATAGCGTTTTTACGCCATTGGGCATGGTGAACAGTTTTATTTTTACCGCTAAAGATATTCCTAATTACACCCCATCATATATGGGTACAAGACCTGCTGCTATTGAAAAATTCGACTGTGTTTATGGCGACAAATGCGTTTATAGCACCGTTAGGGATATGCTTCATTGGGATAAGGCTTTGTATGAGGGAAATTTTGTGAGTAAACCAACTCTAGAAATGGCCTTTAAAGGATATAGTAATGAACATAGGGGCGAACATAATTATGGGCTAGGTTGGAGATTACTGGTTGAACCAAATCAGACAATAATCTATCACAATGGTTGGTGGCACGGAAACAACACTGTTTTCACTCGTTTAGTAAAAGATAGTGCAACCTTAATTATATTGGGAAATAGGTTTAACCGCAACATTTATGCTGCCCGTAAACTAACTTCTGTTTTCACCGGCAGTGTTGACACAACAAGGTTGATTGAATAGTACTTTAGTGATAAATGATTAACAATTCAATCTTGTTTAGTTAAAGAAGGTCTCGCTTTTAGCGAAGACTTTTTTCGTGTTCTGAATTTGGCTTAACCAAACACTAAACACCATTCAAAAATGATTAGTGAATGATGATTTAATGATTTGGTGTTAATAGATGAATCCACGAAACTTTAAAACCAAACACAAAACAATCAAATGCGCAACAATCCCCTGTGATTTACTCTATGGTCTAATAAATATGATTATAGTCATATTAGGCATAAAACACGTCAAAATATAAAAAACTACATTTATTAAAGGCTACTTTCAATTGTCTTTAATCGTTCAACAACATTTCATGCCACTTTAACGATGGGAACTTCATGTATAATCATTAATAATTACGGGCAAAATAATACGCCTACTCTGTAATACAGATAGAAGGGTTTGCTTAGGTTCAGTTGGATTTTTGGGTATTAATCACAAAAACAAAAGAATATGAACAAGCATTTCAATTTATCTGCTATTGCGGCAATCAAAGCAATACTTCTAACTCAAACTACTCTGAGAAAGCAATCTAGCAAGAACACAAGCTTACATTTCTGTATCACTTTGCTTACATTAATGTTGCTATTTGCAGAAAGTGGTTTTTCACAAAACCTATATTGGCGAACAGATGGTTCATCGCAGTCTTGGATTAGCACTGGTTGGGGTGCAACGGCAACTGCCACAGGCGGCAGTAATTGGACAAGTGCTTCAAACGCCATTTTTACTAAAAACTCTTCAATCACTTATGTGTCTCAACAACCTGTAAGCAACATTACCCTAACAGGTACGGGTACAGTTGTAACCATGACTAAAGCAGGAACTTTTTCTAATAATGGAAAAATTAGCACTATCGATGTATGTAGTGGATGTATCCTTAATTGGGGTTCACAACTTGTATCAACAATTTCTGGCACTGGATTTAAAAAAACATCTGCTGGCACTTGGAATATCGGTGGATCTATGAACTATAATGGAGCACCTGGGGGCATCACCATCAATGCAGGAACAGTAATCGTTACTTCTGTTAACAGCTTTGGCGGCACTTCCGTCACCATGAATGGAGGCACATTACAATCAAATGGTATTGCTTTCAATTTTGGTCAATTCAACATTGGAGCAAGTTTCGTTTTTTCTGGAACAGGATCAGATACCTATTCAATGCCTACCTTTTTAAGCAGTACCCCAACCATAACAGATTCCACAAACGTTAATGCTATCAGACAATTAACAGGCGTTATTTCTGGTAACTATGGTTTAACTTTTAATGGAACAGGAATGGGTATAATCACAATGGGTGGTGCTAATGTTTTCACAGGGCCAGTAACACTATCTGGTGGAGAAGTTTGTTTTGCAAATGATGCAACTTTTGGGGCAGTACCATTGGTAGTTACACCAGCTTCTATAATTATTGAAGGAGGTAAATTGACTACTGCTGGCATAGACACCTATACATCCGTAAATTATACTTTAGATAGTAAAAGAGGAATTCAGGTTGGTGCTAACATTTTAAATACTATTAAGGTAGATAATACTAGCTCTTTAACTTACAATGGCATTATTGCCAACAAAACAGGAACA
The DNA here is from genome assembly GCA_947447825.1 of Chitinophagaceae bacterium. GTDB lineage: Bacteria > Bacteroidota > Bacteroidia > Chitinophagales > Chitinophagaceae > Parasediminibacterium. The sequence goes on from CANFLL010000109.1 coordinate 3,763, forward strand.
GTAGGAACATGGGCTAAACAAGGAAGTGGATTAGTTATTTTAGGAGGGAATTGCACTTACACAGGAGCAACCTCATTAAACAACGGCACAATAAAATTAACAACCAACGCACTACCAGCTACAACCATACTAAAAATAGGACAATCTGCTAGCATCAATCTTGCAACATTAGATATGAATGGAAACGACCAAACTATTGCTGGCCTAGTTTCAATCTCAGGTTTAAACACAAGCTCCAATAAAGACACCATAACTTCTATTCTTCCAGCCACTTTAACCATTAATACTGCTACTACAAACATTTTTGGAAATGGAACAACCATAAATTCTGGCGTTATTACAGGAGCTATTTCATTAGTGAAAAATGGAATTGGAACACAAACTTTTGGTGATGCTAATACTTATACTGGTACAACAACTATTAATGCTGGAATATTAAACCTAATTACTTCTGGATCATTATCGGCAGCCTCTTCTGTATCAATAAGTACAAATGGAACTTTGAGTGGCACTGGAACTGTAAACGGTATCACTGATTTGTTTGGCACAATTAGTCCTGCAGGCACAGCCGCAATTGGCACGCTAACAACAGGTAATCTAACGCTAGAATCTGGTGGAATTTATCAATTCGATGTAAACAAAACCGTAGGGACTTTGGGATTAGATTGGGATAATTTAGTGGTAGGTACATTAACAAACAACACTTCTGTGGGTTTCAATTTTACCATAGCACCAAAAGGAACTATTGCTGGCTTTGTAGGTGCAAACTCATATCATTGGATAATTGGGAGCTATACAGGAACGGCCCCTTCAAATGCAAATATAACAGTGAATACTTCGGGGATTACCAATGCTTTTTCAGGTAGTTTCAGTGTAGATTTTTCATCTAATAATATTAATCTTATCTATTCCACTTGTACCGTTGGCTTGTGGCAAGGATCCAATTCTTCATGGACTTTAGCTTCAAACTGGTGTCAATCAATAATTCCATCAGGCAGTACCAATGTGCTTATTCCTATTTCTGCTTATTACCCGATTATAAACACCGTTGCTACTGTTAACAATTTGACTATTGCTTCTGGTGTGAACCTAAATGTGACAGGTACCCTACAAGTTGCAGGACTTTTAAATAATAGTGGAAATTTGGATATGACTACAGGAATGCTAGAATTGAATGGAAATACACCGCAAACAATCCAAGGATCACAATTTACTGGCAACACAATCAGTAGTCTAAAAATAAATAATAGTGCTGGTGTTACAATTGGCAGCCCATTGAATATTACTGACTCTGTAATTCCTCTTCTTGGGGTTTTGAACACTGGAGATTTTCTTACCCTTAAATCATCCTCTGCTAAAACAGCTCGAATGGCAAAAGGGGATGGTAACTATCTAACAGGTAATGTAACCGTTGAGCGATTTATTACTGCAAAGGAGGGAAGAAGATATAGTTTTATAGGTAGCTCTGTAACACAATCCATCCGAAATTCTTGGCAACAACAAATTTACATTACAGGTTCAGGCAATGGAGGAGTTGCTTGTGGAAGCACAACTGGCAATGGTGCAATTACCGATAAATACAATACAAATGGCTTTGACGCATCACAATTTAATGCAGCCACAATACTGAATTACAAAGCAAATGCTATTAATGGCAGTCATTATCTAGGCATTTCAAATACAGCTATTAATCTTGTTCCTGGTTTTGGCTATGTTGTAAATATCCGTGGAGACAGGAACAGTAGTATTGTTAGTTGTGCAAATCAATTAACGAACATTTCGCCTACAGCACCAGAAGCAGTAACATTAATAAGCACAGGAATAGTTACCACAGGGGACTTACAGGTAATACTAAATGATACTTCAATTCATAAACTCACTTTGTTAGCCAATCCTTATCCAAGTCAGCTTAGTTTTTCTAATTTTCAAACTAGTAATAGCATCATTAACAATAAAATGTGGATGTATAGTCCGTTTGGAACAGGAAACTTTACTACCTATTTAAATGGTCATGTAGCAAATGGAGCAACAGGATTTAATGACACTTATGGCAACACAATTGCAATTGGACAAGCATTTTTTGTAGAAGCAAATGCCAATGGAGATATAACTTTTAGTGAATCGCATAAAACAAATGGTTTCGTACCAAACACACAGTACTTTGGAGTATCGGATAAAAGTATTAGAGTTGGATTATTTAATGATAATGATGTAAGGTTAGATGAAATCATATTGGTGTATTCAAAACAAGGTTCACTGTTTTACAATGAAAAAGTAGATGCCTCTTCAATGAGTCTGGCGAGCCAATCGTTGGTATTATTAAAGGGAAACAAACGATTATCTATTGCTGAAATGCCAGACATTTCTACTTCAAGTAGCACAATAATGGGTGTAAGCGTTAAGCTGGGTAAATATTTTTTATCAGTCAGCGATTTAGAAACTATTGATAAGCTTCAAACGGTTACGTTGGTAGATAGATTTTTAGGAATTACTTTAAACTTGAGAAACAATCCAAAATACAAGTTCAATGTAACTACCGACACTGCCAGTAAAGGCAATAACAGGTTTATTATTGTTCTTGGTGGCATAAAATTGTTGCCTATAAATCTGGAGAGTATATCCGCCAATCAAAATTCTACTGGCGTTTTGGTGCAATGGAATTCAGAGCTAGAAGGGAGTTTTGCAAATTATAGCCTAGAAAGAAGCGTTGAAGGTATGAATTATGAAGTGCTTCAAACTGGTACTTCAATAAAAGGTAAAACATGTTCATTTCAAGATTTTCTTTTGCCAAAAGGAGTCAAATTGTTGTATTATCGTATAGCTAAAAAAAACAATGAGGGAGAAGTAAGCTTTAGTAAAGTAGCAACCGTGAACTTAACAGGTATTGCATCCGAGGTTACAGTATCTCCAAATCCTGCAAAAAACATATTAACTATAAAGCTTGTAAATAGCTCTATGGATGGTTCATATAAAGCAGAAATCACCACCATAGCAGGGAAGGTTATTAAAAGTAAGGCCATCATTTTACAAAAAGAAAAGCCCATCAGCATTGCAATTTCAAATTGTGCAGCAGGTATCTATATACTGATTTTAACTAATAAGAATGGATATAGAATATTCAATAAGTATGTGAAGGAATAGATTTTTGAAAGCTGAAATAGGAAAATTTGCCACTTTTATTCAATAAATCCTTGATTGAAATCGCCATTAAAGTGAGTGATTCCTTCGCAAAAGCTTTAAGATTTTCTGCAATAGTGGAAATTTTTAGCGAATGAGCCACTCACTTTTTCAAAGAAAATTCTTTTTCTTAGAAAGTATTTTACGTAGTAAAAAGCAGTTTTAAACTATCGACCAACCGAATTGAATGGTTGAAAAGCAATGAATACACTGCCTTATTGTGCCATATTTCAATTATTCCAATTTCACAAACCAAGTTCTGTTGGGTGTAGTTTTATTTTAAATAATTAATTCATTTACATTTGAACGCTTAATTTTTGATGAGCGACTAATTGCTTAGCTATTTTAAATTTCACTATTTCAAATAATGTATTATGCTTTATTCAATGACTGGTTATGGCCGTGCTGAACAAACAATTGGCGACAAGGTTTTTTTAATAGAATTACGTTCGCTAAATGGAAAACAATTCGATTTGAGGATGTAATTGCCTGCCTTATTAAAACCTTATGAATTTGATTTAAGAACCGTCATCAATGAAGGATTGGAGCGTGGCAGTGTTGAATGTTTTATTACCATTAAGCAAAATGGAATAGCCAAACCAGTAAGCATCAATACAGATTTACTTAAAGCTTATTACACAGCCGTAATTGGTATTGCGGATGAATTAAATGCTGATAAACAACATTTATTGGGTGCCATTTTACGCTTACCTGAAATTGTAGTTACCTCAACAGAAGTGATGGAAGAATCTGAATGGGAATTGTTTAAAATAGTTTTAAAAGAAGCCATCGCTGATCTAAATGTTCACCGCTTGGACGAAGGAAAGTCTATTGAGAATGATATGCTTTTAAGGCTTGGAAACATTGAAAAGCACAGTGCTGAAATTGTAGTTCTTGAACCAAACAGAAGGCAAAAAACAAAAGATAACCTTACCAAGTTGCTGGAAGAGAGAGTGGGAAAAGAAAACTTTGATACCAATAGGCTGGAACAGGAATTGATTTATTATATTGAGAAGATAGATATTAGCGAAGAGCAGGTTCGCTTAAAGAACCACATAAGCTACTTCAAAACAGTATTAGAAGAAAAAGACAAAAGCAAAGGCAAACGTCTTTCTTTCTTGCTGCAGGAATTTGGCAGAGAAATAAATACGACAGGTTCTAAAGCTTATGATTCTGAAATACAGAAGTGTGTGGTATTGATGAAAGATGAATTGGAAAAAGCAAAAGAACAGGTGCTTAATGTGCTTTAAGAAAGTTGAAAGTGAAAAGTTGAAAGTAATACCAACTTAAACAGCGACTCTTTATAAGTAGTTCGCAATAACCTATGCAATCCTAGATTATTTACACACACACATTTTATTAAGTCTTTTAATAAAGTATGTTTGTTTTCTAACCACAAAATATGAGTTTAGATACACTTACAGATTTTCTAGAGCCCATTAATAAGTACGAGTTAAGCAATGATGTCGGGTATAAAGACACGCAGCTTGGTAGGCATATAGTTGCTTTTGAAGAAGAATTTCCAGATTTATCTTCTGCGGATATGGTTTTGATTGGCTGTGGAGAAATGCGAGGCGAAGGGGGCATAAACAATACCGATGGGCCGAATGCAGTAAGAGCAGAGTTTTATAATCTTTTTCATTGGCATAAAAACGTAATCGTTGCAGACATTGGCAATGTTAAAGTTGGGGCAACCATACAAGACACATTTGCTGCCTTGAAAACGATGGTTCGTGAACTGTTAGAACAAGGCAAACGTGTGGTGATTATAGGTGGAAGCCACGACGTAACAATGGCGCAATATGGAGCTTACACATCTCTTGAAAAAATAATTGAAGCAACCTGTGTGGATGCTCGCATTGACCTTGACATGGAAAGTGTGCTTCCTGCTGATAACTTTTTGATGGATTTATTGACAGGTGTTCCCAACTTCATCAAGCATTATAATCATATTGGTTTTCAGAGCTACTTTGTTCATCCGCAAATGCTAGAAGTGATAGACACTTTACGTTTTGACTGCTTTAGAGTAGGAAAAGTGAAGGAAAGTATTGAGGAAATGGAACCACCCATTCGAAATAGTCATTTACTAAGTTTTGATGTTGCCGCTATTCAACATGCACATGCTCCAGCAAACAGACTTACCCCCAATGGATTTACTGGAGAAGAAGCATGCACTTTAATGCAATATGCGGGTATGAGTAGCAATATTAGTAGCATTGGTATTTATGGCTACAATCCTTCATTAGATAGCCATAACCTAACCGCCAAACAAATAAGTCACTTGCTTTGGTACATTATGGATGGTATTCATAAAGGAAAACAAGAAGCCCTCCTAGAAAATAGGGATGATTTTTATGAATTCACGATGGCTTTTGCTGAGATAGAAACAGTTTTTCTACAAAGCAAAAAAACTGGCAGATGGTGGATTCAATTACATGATGGACAATTTGTGGCATGCAGCATTAGAGACTATCAAATTGCTTGCAACAACGAAATTCCAGAACGATGGCTTAGGGCAATGGAAAGACACTAGTGAAGTTTTAAATTTTAAATTGATTGATAAATAAGCTGTATAAATCAATAAATGCCATGAATCATTAACCATTAATCATTATTCAAAGTGTCGTTACGTAATCAATTTCTACAGCACGTTGCCCAAACATCTCCTGCACCTATTGGGCTAGAAATGGAAAGAGCTGAAGGCATCTACATTTATGATACCGATGGCAAAGAGTATCTTGATATGATTAGCGGATTTAGCGTGGCAAACATTGGGCATAGCCATCCTAAAGTTATTAAAGCCGTTCAAGAGCAAGCTGCTAAATACATGCACCTAATAGTTTATGGAGAATATATTCAACAACCCCAAGTTGCTTATGCCAAACTTTTGGCAGAACTATTACCCCCCTCATTAAACTGCATTTACTTTACTAATAGTGGTGCCGAAGCAACGGAGGGTGCATTGAAACTTGCAAAAAGAGTTACGAATAGAAGTAAGATTATTAGTTTTAATAAATCATATCACGGCAGTACGCATGGGGCACTAAGCGTGATGGGAAATGAATATTTTAGAAATGCTTATCGTCCACTTTTGCCAGATGTATTTCATGTTGATTATAATAGTGAAGAAATAATTGCAGCCATAGATAGCACAACCGCATGTGTGATTATGGAGACGGTGCAAGCAGAAGCAGGCATCATTAAGCCAAATGAAAATTGGATTAAATTGGTCAGAAAAAAATGTGATGACCACTGTGTTTTATTAATTCTCGATGAAATTCAGGCTGGCTTTGGCAGAACAGGAAGCTTGTGGGCTTTTGAAAAATATGGAATTATACCAGACATTTTATTATTGGGCAAAGCATTGGGAGGGGGTATGCCCATTGGTGCATTTGTAGCTGACAAAAAATTGATGGATTGTTTTACAAATAATCCTGTGTTGGGGCATATTACCACTTTTGGTGGACATCCAGTTAGTTGTGCTGCGGGAAAGGCTGGTTTAGAAGTATTGTTAGAAGGGAAATATATTGAATCGATAAAAGAAAAAGAAAAATTAATGCTAGCTATCATTCAGCATACTGCCATTATAGCTAAAAGAAGCTGTGGTTTGTGGATGGCTATAGAATTTGATAGCTTTAAAACGAATCATGCCATTATTAAAAAATGTATTGAGAAGGGCTTGATTTCAGATTGGTTTTTATTCAATGATAAAAGTATGCGTATAGCTCCTCCGCTAATCATAACCACAGACGAACTGATTAAAATGTGTAAATTGATTGTAGAAAGTATTGAAGAAGTTACTAGGAAGAATTAGAAAATATTGTTTGCAATTTCACAAGCCTCAAACTAGATAACCATTCTATAGCATTGTTACAAAATAGATGTTTACAAATCTATAACACTCAGTTAAATACCATAAAAAAGCAGACTAAACCCAGCGTTAAATATTCAATAAATAGGATTGAATTGAGATTATTAAACTAAAATTAAAAGATATTGACATCATCAACTTTGTTACATCGAGCGATTTACTACCATTTGTCTACAAATTCATCATTAAATGAAAGTGGCGTGTTAGGAATATTAGATTGATTGACATTTTTTGTTGGAGCAGTTTCTAGGACAGATTTTTTCTCAACTTTATCCTCTATAATAATCCTATTCTCCTGTTCATTTGACTCATAATTTTCTGGCAGTTCATCATAATCATTATTATATTGATCGAAATCGTAGTTAGGAAGCAATTCAGTTTTTATAAAATCTACAGCCTCAACCAATCCCTTTGCAAACTTATTTATATCTTCTTGATACACATAAATGCTTGTACGATCGAATCCCCTGTCATCAAACCGCTTACGACTTTCTGTAATTACAAGAGAAAAGCCACTATTGCGTGTTTCTTTAATATCAAAAAAATACGTCCTTTTCTTGCCAGCCCTTATCTTCTTTTCATAAACTGGCACAAATTTCTTTTCATTATTGTCGTATCCCACAAATAAATGTTTTAATTATTAGATTCAAAAGACTACACAAATATAGTGTGTGGGATTAAATACAAAAATCAAATATGAATAAAACAGTAAGCCGTAATAGTTTTCCATAATAACCAAAAGTTTAATCACAATGTTTACTCCAAAAAGAGACAAGAAATTAGATGTCTTTTAAAATCAAATAACATTGATCAATTTTATTGAATGTAAATACACAGTGATTTGAAACCTGCACCGATGCAGTTATCAGTCACCATTAATTATAACCGATTTAGTAATTCTTTTTAATTCTACTTTCACAGATTAAAATGATCGTTATCCATAAGGATCTCTACCGCTAATTTCATGAGTAAAAGCGATAAACTTTTATGCACTCGTTCCAACTTTCAGAAAGTTCTAAACTCTCACGAAGCTTATTCCAAACATGCAGAATATCAGAATAAGCACTTTCTTTTCTCTTCTTTCTTCCATTTATTCAACAGAATCACGCTTATATTCACTTGAGTCAGCCAAGGACTCACTTGAGTCGTGGACTGACTCAGGTGAATATATGACGCATTTTGATACTAAAATTGCTAAATTAAATGATGTATTCATTGACAGTAACGGGTTTTAAGGGTTTTATAGATTATACTCAGCAGAACTTGGTTTGCTAAATGAGAGAAGCTTCATTCATTTTAAATCAATGGAATTAATCATTCCTTTCCGTCAAGTCAATTTTCACAAGTGAACCCAACCTTAATAATTTATTTTTACAATACAAGCGTTTGTCTGTTTTAATATGGATTTTGGTTAATAACGAATGCTTAACCTAAAAATATTACACACAAACATTATGAAATCTAATGTGTCAAAGTAGAATTAAATAGCTATCAACTATTTTCGCTTGCAAAATAAATAATTATGAGTAAAGTGTGGTTTATAACAGGATGTTCTACTGGATTTGGTAGAAATTTGGCAAAAGAGATTTTATTAAAAGGTTACAAAGCAGTGGTAACTTCTAGGAAAAAGGAAGACGTGGAAGATATTACCACCAGCTACCCAGACACTGCATTAGCATTACAACTTGATGTTACAAAGGCTGATGAAATTGAGGCTTCGGTGGCAGAAGCTGTTGCCCGTTTTGGATCAATCGATGTGCTTGTAAATAATGCTGGCATTGGTTACTTTGGAGCAATTGAAGAAAGTGATGAGGCGGAAGTGAGAAGAATGTTCGATATTAACGTTTTTGGATTGGCAAACGTTACAACAGCAATATTGCCAATAATGCGTAAACAAAGAAGTGGTCACATTTTAAACGTTGCCTCCATTGGAGGATTGGTTTCTTTTCCTGCTGTTGGATTTTATAATGCCACCAAATATGCAGTAGATGGATTATCTGAAGCATTGGCAAAAGAAGTTTCGCACCTAGGAATTAAAGTTACCATCATTGCTCCTAGTGGATTCCGTACGGACTGGGCAGGTCGTTCAGCAAAAAACAGTGAAAAAATAATTGATGATTATGCAGCATCTGCGCATCAAAACAAAAACAGCATAAGGGGTTATAGTGGCAACCAACCTGGTGATCCAGAAAGAGCAGCAAAAGCTATTATAAAAGCAGTAGAAAGTGAAAACCCTCCGTTGAGGTTACTGTTAGGGGCGGCCGCATTAAAGAACGCAAGAATTAAGCTTGAACAACTTAAAACTGACTTTGACACGTGGGCAGAAACAAGTGTGGGGGCAGATTTCCCAACTGTGTAAGGATGGTTTTAGTAATAAGTTCTATGCGAATTAAGCGGAGAAATCAGTTAAAAAAATTGCTGTAGGTAAAACATGTTGGTAGGCGTTTATGAATAAATAGGAGTTCGAAGTATACCTAAGACTGCATTTATTTATTGTTGAATGCTTTGGGATATGTTGCATCTACGGCAATTTGCCTTTTACTATTGATAGATTCTTGCCAGTATTTATTTCCAAACCTTACATTTACAATCCTTTTTTTGCAAAAGTCTCAGTTTTATATAGCAATCCTTCCATGTAGTAAAGCAGGCGAAAAAATAGCATCTTTTCGCTCCATGAGGTCTTGAGTGTAATAGTATTGAATTATTAATTCGAATCAAGCATTGAATGTTTCTTGTAATAACTAAGTATCCACATTAATATTCCTCAGTATGGTGAAATGGAATAAAGTTTAACGATGTTGTATATTAATACCTATAAATCAATGTCGTTAAGTTAAGGAATTTTTGATTGATTTTATTACTTTTGTGACTTGAAAAAAAGTTGTAGGATTATAGGGGTAATTTATTAACACATATAAATACGAATCTGGATGACGAAGATTTTAAACGCCGTAACACCCACGGCTGTA
>CANFLL010000110.1 GCA_947447825.1 Chitinophagaceae bacterium
CCACTTATTGTTATAGTATTGGCAGCCCAACTAGCTGTAACTCCTGCTGGCAAACCAGTAGCTGTACCAATTCCTGATGCACCTGTTGTGGAAATTGTAATATCAGTTAAAGCCGTATTAACACACAATGTAGGCGTTGAGGATGGAGTACCAAATGTATTGGCTTTGGTAACTGTAATAGACCCTGTTGCAGATAAGCCACAACCACCAGTTGTGGTAACTGTATAACTATAAGTACCAGCAACAGTAGGTGTTCCACTAATAGTAATGTTACCTGCATTATAAACCCCAGTAACCCCAGTAGGTAACCCAGTAAAAGTTGCACCAGTTGCACCAGTTGTTGAATAAGTGATGTTTGTAATTGCTGTTTTACTACAAACAGTTTGCGCATCGGAACTAGTGGCAGAACTAAGAGTGATTGTATTACCAGCAGTTCCGCTTTGGGTTACTGTAATGGCTGTTGTGTCTGCACATCCTTGTGCAGAATATTTATAAGTTACATAGTATGTTCCAGGAGCATTTACAGTTGATGTTGTGAGAAGGTTTTTAGCAACATCCAAATAAGTAACAGCAAATGGAGTCACAGTACCTATTGTTGGCGTGCTAGAAGTAATTGCTGTTGATAAATCAACTGATGTTACAGAACAAGTAAGTGACAAAGAATTAGTAGTTACCGTAGGTAACGCTTTTACCACATAAGGGCCAAAAACTTTCGATGTAACTTTCAATGAACTACAATTACTACCTATTACACAATAGTAGTAGAAGGTGCCAGCCACATCAGTAGGCGGCGTGAAAGTTGAGCTACTACCATTAGCAGCATCTGTGCCACCGGTTGTTGAATTAGTAGAGTTTACATACCAGTGATAACTCTCAGTGTTAATAGCATCGATTGTTAAAGGACTTACTGTACCATTCAAACAAACATCTACTTGTTGGGGTGTAGGCTGACTGTTCAGAATAGGCTGACTAAACATGGAGATATTCACTGGGCCGGCAGTTGCAGTGCAACCATCCGCATCTGTAATAGTTAATGAATAGGACTGTGCATGTTTTAAATTAATTGTTTGCGGGTTTTGAAGAGTAGCACTTAATAAAGGTAAAGAGTCTTTCGGACTCCAAGCATAGACTGTTGTACCAACTACATTAGAAGGAGTAGAAGTAAGATTAGCAAAATTTCCAGGGCAAATTGTTGCACTACCAGCAACAGAAACAGTTGGTAGTGGGGATGGAGTGGCAGCAGGAATGGTGGTGGTTGTAGTTGTCTCTTTTGTTTTACCAATTAAGTTCAAGTTTGTTATTATCCAATTTTTATATGTTCTGTTATTCTGCCAAACGACTTTAAACTGAAAATCAGTAATTGCATTTTTCCCTTGACTGTATAAAGAATTTAATTTAGCTCTAAAATATGAATTAGCTTTAGTTCCTATATCAATTTTATTTGCAGTTGTGGAAGTTATCAAAGTATCAGACGGATCAATGTCAGTTAAACCTAACAATTGAGATTGGCTAGCATCAGCTTTTCCAGTACGATATAAAACTTGATCCCATGCCCCTTTATTAATTTTGAGATATACTATCATTTCATCTGCCGACCACATACCATTGTAATTAATTTTGTCAGGTTTGGTATTCCCTTTATCGTCAACAGCACCGATATTAAAAGTAAAATCAATTGAATCATAAGTTGCCAAATTAGGTATATTGGCAAAAGTTGCAGTACTCGGGTTTTCATTTGAGGTGCCAGAATTATCTGTGCTACAGGTTCTTGTTAAAGCGTAAAAAGGTCTTGGCGTTGTAGAATTACTGTAATATACTACTTTATCTATTCCATCAGTTCCTTTTGTAATCACTGGCTGCGTCAATTTTGTTTTAGTTCCTTTATACCATGTTCCACCAGCAGCTGAAAAATCTTCACTTACTATAGTTTGCCATTGCCCTAGCTTAGTTTCAGTTTTTGTAGTTGCCGCTGGTGCAGTAACATTGAATGTATTACTAATGATTGAATCCGCAGTTGTTGCTGTAGCTTTTGCTACCAAACTAACGCCTGTTTGTACACTCCTAGTGAATATAACATCCTTAATTCCCGTGAAAGTGGCAATACCAGATGAAGTGTTTTGGGTTAAGGTTACTAACCCACATCCATTAATGGCTGTTATGGTAATAGGCGTTGATCCAGTATAGGTCTCTCCTGTAGATTTACAAAAAGCCCTAACAGTAACCGCAGGGGTCATGGCAACACTCTGCGCCACATCACTTGGTTGTTGAATAAACTCTATTGCATCTGGATTAGCAGTACAGGTACTTGTAGGTGGTAGGTTTACAATGTATGCACCTGAAAGGTTACTAACCTCAGTACAAGCATTATTTGTTATGACGCAGTAGTAATAGTAAGTTCCTGTTGTGTTTGGTGGCGTGTAGGTACTTGATGTTGCTCCACTTATTGCTACTCCCCCACTATTAGACGCATTAGCGTTACTATACCATTGGTAATAGATACCAGTTGACGGGGATACTGTTACTGACAACGGTGAGAAAGTTTTCCCAGAAGAAGAAAGAATGGTATAACTAGTTGTACTTGGTTGGGCTGTGAAAGAAGGAGTTTCGACAACAGTAATCTTACTTTGTGCGCTTGCAGGGCATGTTCCAGTAGTGCCACCAGAAACCGTAACAGTATATGGAGTTGTACTGGCAGGGGTTGAGGTTGACGAATTAAAAGTAACTGTATTACCAGAAAGGCTACTTAATGCGGAAGACGGAATAGTTGCCCAAGTAGGTGCCGATGACCCATTTGATGTTGCATTAAGCGTTACGGACTGCCCTAAACAAACTACAGCATTTTGAGGCGTTAAGGAAATGGACGACTGCACACTGTTGCTACCTGCAGACGGCTTTATAATGAAATCGCAATAATCATCAGTTGCACCATCAAAAACTATGTAGTAGGTATTTCCAATTGTTAAATTTTTTGCTTTATAAGTAGTGGGAGTTACATAACCTACATTAACCCCATCCAAACCAATACTACAGGTTCCTCCACTGATATCAGGGTACATCTTTACAGATCCAGATGTTCCGCAAACTGCCGATCCATCAACTATCCACATTTGCATTCCTTCCTTATTGTAGCGGCTGTTATACACATATAAATCGAAAGAAACTGTGGTTGATCCTGCTATAAATTTAATAAAACTGTTATTGTGAATGATACCACCACATTTCGTATCATTTTCAATTTTATCCTTTAGTATTGGAGAGATGTCCATACCGGAATTAGTTTTACCAAGAAATCCATTGAAGTCACAAATTAGAGGCGCATCATTGCATAGTTTACTAGGAAGTGAAGCAGTTTTATTAATTGATATATTTTCTGCAGGCTTATTTGAAAAAGTTAAAGAACAGCTATTTACTAACCCTCCCGAAACACCACCTGATGAAGGATTATTTGTTTTTACATATAGTTTCCAAGTACCATCAGCAACCCTTCCATCATTCAATAAACCTAGCATACCATCAGGCAATAGTTTACCGTTAAATGGAGGCAAAGATGTCCAGATAGGATTGAGAGAAGTATTAATAAATGTTGCATTGAAATTGTTATTTTTCAATACTCCATTAACAGTTCTATCAATTGGTCGTAAGTATAAAAAAACAGAATCAGTAGCACTTGCACTGTTCTTTATATAAATTTCTTGAATAGAATCTCTATTCATGGTCAAATTAAGGCTAACTGAAGTTAGTCCAAACGTTGTTCCATTAATAGCACCAACATTTGAAACAGTTATAGGAAAAGAATCAACCACTACTCCCGCCTTGGAGGATATTGCCCCTCCAGTGCCACTGAAAGTACTCGTTTGAGCAATACTTACTTGAAAAGTAATGATAGAAGCGATTAAGAATAAAAACTTACGCATTTGCCTTTAATATTAATATTTATGGTAAAATAATTTTTGTAACCCTATTTAGATAGTAAACCAGTATCTTTTGCTTCTAGTATTAAAAGATTTCTTCCCAATTCCGCGCGTCATCTTAGTAATTCCTTTTTTCACCTCACAATACAACGCATTATCTCACCACTAACAACTAACAACTATCCACTAACAACTAACCACTCACCACTATTATCTTATCAACACACTTGCCCCTTGTTGCGTTATCTTATTGGTAGTATTCACCTTGTATTCCAGATACCAAATATATGTTCCAGCATCTTGCAACACACCATTCATTTTTCCATCCCAACCATTATAAAGTTCATGGCTTTCAAAAACTTTGTTACCAAACCGATTATATACCCTAAAAACTACCGCATTAATATCTGTAGATGAACCACCAATGGGTTTCAGCAAATTATTACCAATGGCACTGTTTGGCGCAAAAGCAGTAGGCACATGAAGCACATAGCAATTGGCATCATTGGGCATTTTCAAAGAAATGTTGGTGAGGCTATCCACCAAACAGCTGCTACTGTTATAGATATACAATGGATAATTCCCTTCGCCCAATTTAGTTATCGAAGCAGGAATCAACAGGGTATCCTTATTAAAAAGAACTTTATAAGGCTTTTCTGCCCCAATAACATCTAAGTCTATCTCACCCGAAAATGGTTTAATGCAGGTAGGCTCATGTTTAGCATAAGGCACCTGAAAAGGCTTTTTCCCTGTCACCTTTAATGCGCTCGTTAGGGTGTTTGTTCCGCAAGCGTTCCTAATATTGTACTTGATTTGGGTTGAGCCAGTATCTAAGGCAACCACCATCCCCACATTTGTAACTGTTGCTATTGTGGCATTGCCACTCTCCCACTTTCCTGCTATCCCTTTCGAGTTACTAAACAATGCAGTATCACCCTTACAAAGTATGTTTGCCCCAACAAGTTCTCCAATCAAATTGCTCGAAACGGTGATGGGATAAGTTATAGTTGTTGTTCCACAAACGTTTGTTTTAGCATAACTAATTAGTGCATTACCAGCCGAAATTCCCTTTACAAGCCCACTACTAGCATCAACGGTAGCAATAGTTGGCACACTACTGTTCCATACGCCCCCAGTATTAGTGTTAACAAGCCTTATCGATTGCCCTTGACAGGTAGATGTAGAACCTGTTATGGCAGGGAGAATGGGTGCAGTATTTACTTTTATGCTGATTGGTAAACTAGTGGCCGTATTTATGGGCAAACAAGGAATATTACTGGTTAGCAAGCAAGAAACTTGATCGCCATCCTTCAGGGAATCTATTGTTATTTTATTTGAGTTACTATTATTTAGCGATATTCCATTCTTAAACCAAGAGAAGGTGGGCAGAGTACCACCATTTTTAATGATTGAGGTAAAAGTTACTTTATCACCGGAACAAATTGTTGTTGTATCCGCCATAATTGCAATAGATGTGTAGCTAGTTGCTATGGATGCAATGCTGATTTGATTACTGGTAGTTGCAGGATTAGTGGCACAAACCAAGTTTGTATTCAAAACACAGCTAATCTTATCATTGTTCGATAGATTACCAGTACTAAAAGTATCTGCATTAATCCCTACGTTTTGTCCGTTCAACTTCCATTGAATTGTTGGATTTGTTGAGGCAATATTGTTTGATGCAATAAAACTATAATATTGTCCAGAACAAAAGTCAGCTTTGCTATTGGCAATAGAAATGAATGGGGTAACCACAGTTTCCACATTCACAACTAATGGAACTCTTTCTCCCTCGCATTTAGTGGCGGTATCAAACAGGCTAACATAGTAAGTGGTTGAGCTTGGAGTGTTACCTACCAAAGGAGAAGGGGCAGCGGAACTAACGCCATCAATCGGCACAGTATACCACCTTAGGGTATCGTTTAAATTAGTTATTGTAGCCTTTAAAGGATAAGAAGCTGTGTTAGTGCAATAGATGGCGGGGCTTTGTACTGGTGGGGGTAATGGGGGTGCATCGGTTATAATTTCGGCAATGCTTGCGGCATCATTAATTTTAAAGTCTAATTGACAAAACAATACGGGATCTTGTGTTCGATTAACCATATCCACCTTATATATTTCACCGGACTGATCTAAAGCGTAAGATTGATTAGAACTGCAACGTTTAGTTATACTAGCAATGCCAAAAATAGATCTTGAAGTAAAAGGCAAATATTCAGTACTTAAACTAGGGTTTGTTAGATTTACTAAAACTAATTCACTGCCTCCTGTATTAGAATTTGTACATCCCTCGAATAATTGACCATTATAAAACATCAAATCTCCCCCAATTGAATAGTTTGCTGGTAATTCCCCCAATTTGCCAAATATGCCTGTTTTGATGTTATAGGTTTCTATTAAACTTCCACTTCCAGCATAAATAATTCCATCTAAGCCCACGGTTAAACCCCATATTGACCCACTCTTGCTTAAAAACTTCCCTAACAACTTACAATCACCTACCGATCCGTTTGCGTCTAGCGTTGTACTATAAAGATTAGCCTTGTTATCATTAATGTACAACGTACTTCCATCAAGCCCGATAGATAGAGGCCTAACATTATTACAAAGACTCAACATCTTCGAAGTACATCCATTAATAGTATCTATATGAACCATATATAATTGGCCATTATTAGCTAATGCGAGAAAAGAACCAACTTGAGCTGATGAAACATGAATAGTGAAAATGAAAGCTAATGGCAGTAAAACCCTTTTCATCCACAGTAAAAAAATCGAGCGCAAAATAGTTTTATGTATCAACATTATAATATGAACCCCTTGCAAATACAATATGTTAACTATTTAATAATATTAAACCAGTTGATTTTAGTGGTTAGTGGTTATTCACTAACCACTAACCACTAAAATATTATTGTTTCACAAATTGTTTTACTTCTTTCGTTGCGCCTTCCACCACAATTAGGTAGGTGCCTTTTGATAATGATGCAGTGTTTAATTGATACACATTATCGCCAGGTTGAGTAACCACTTGCTTAGTTTGCAACACACGACCAGCAGCATCTACTATTTTAATGTTTACTTTTTCAACAGCAGTTTTATACAATTCTGTTGTCAACGTTTCCTTAACCGGATTAGGGTAAATGGTAAATAATGTTTTACCAGTAATTTTCACTACCACCACCTTACTGTATTTAAACGTACCATCTTTATCCAACATCTTCAATCGATAATAATTAGAACCAGTTATTGGTTGATAATGTGTGAAAGAATATTTACTGGTTGCCACCACATTCTTAGCACTAACAGAACCAATGCTAGTCCAGCTAGCACCATCAGTAGAATATTCAACAGCATAACCACTAGTATTTGTTTCAGCAGCAGTTGACCAGTTAACGAATACTTTGTTTACACTAGCAGATGCAGCAAAATCTAGTAATGATAATGGCAATGTGCATGGTGGCACATCAAAGGCAACTTTTTCATCACCACAAGTATCAGAACTTCCTTGGCTAGCACTGTACCCCATTCCTCTTCCGGCAAAAGCTTTCCAAATTGCACATTTGTGTGCGTTGTTGTAAAGTATGGAATCAGCAGCTAATATTGCATCACGAGCATCAATAAAACCAGGAGAACAAGGCTGTAGTTTAAGCCCTTGCATCACTAGTTTCAAAGCAACAGTGTTTCCACCACCAACTGAGGTATCAAACAAATTGCCATTAATTACACCTTCTTGCTGAATTATGTCCCATGTCATATCCCAAAGTACAGAACACCAAACCTCACCAATGTAATGAACCTCTGTTGCGCCAGGAATTACTTTACCTGTATTATCTGTTTGAGGGTTGTTCGCAGTATCTCCCACATCTTTGTAAGTGTGCTTATCAACGGAAGTATCTGTAGAATATGGATATGTTCTAACCCCAACCTGAATATCTTTTGACTGATCCCAAGCATAATTACCAATAATCCTTTTCTTAGTTCCATCAGTTAATTGGGCTTTACTCCAATCGGTAGTGGTCATTAAGGCAACATAATCACTCCATCCTTCACCACCTTCTTCATTGTTATCAAGGCAAGAAGTAGTTGATGCTCCACCAGTTAACCTATTAGATATTCCATGAGTAAATTCGTGGGTAATGATACTGTTATCTAAATCCCCGTCAAACTTCTGGCCCACTTTGGCAACATTTATGGTTCCGGTAACCGTGTTACCAGCCGCTAATTGAGATTTAATTTTAGCACCATCAGCAATAGAAATCATCACAGCAGGGATTGTAATGGTATTATCAGTTCCGCTCATTGTAAATATGGCAGTAGAATCTTTATTTACCATAATAACCGCTTTTGCACCAGCATCTTGAGCTAACAAAACTTTGCTTGTAAATGAGCATGTTAACCTATCAATAAGTACAATCTTTCCACTAATATTGTTGACAGGAGCTCCTGTACAGGCAATATGTGTTGTGCCAGCAGCGTCATCATTATACAAAACAAAATCACCCGTAACAGCCCCCAAACGTGCTAATTTGTTAGCTGTGCTAAAGGCACTCTCCACATAGGTGTAATCAGCTGCAATAGCCGATGGTGAACTTACTGTAATCGTGTTTCCAGAAATTATGTTGGTATTAAATAAGTACATCTGCATTCTAGCAGTTTGTCCATCAGGCAAAGTGCTAAAGTTTGAGTTATCTGTTCCAGACCCATCTTGCGCTTCTGCTCTTACATAATCACCCGCTACACCTCCCCTACTAATGTTGTTGTTTTGAAAGTTTCCTGCCGACTCCGTGAATCCATATTGATAAGTTATGTCGTGCATGATGTTATTCCAATAGAACAAATTGGCTTCAGCAAACTTCCTATTTTGAGTAAGTGTAGGAGCTTTTGTAAAATCGGGCGTAAAGTTGAAGGTCAATGTAGGTATTGCGGTTGTTGAAGTATCTGGTCTACCAGGTTTATTCTTATTTAAACTATCATCATACACATATACATTGTTTCCACGAGTAAGTTTATAATTGGTTGTTCCATCAAAATGCCAACCGTACGTAGTGGCTTTATTAGTGGTGCCAGATAAAGTCCATGGATTGGTCACTAAGGTAGGGTCTGTAATAAAAGGACTTTCACTTGGGTAAGGTATTACATTATATTGTGCAGAAGTGACACTAGGTGGCGGCGGTGGTGCCATCAATTTGTTTACCACTTTCAATGCATTCATCCCTGCATTTCCATTTTCATTAAATAGGTTCAGGCTTTGACTGTTTTGGCTTCTTTGAAAATTTTTTTTTAAAGGAGTTGTGTTATTCCTTTCATGAACCGTGTAATTTCCTTTGTTAATGATGGCCCCAGTAGCAGCATCAACCCTAACATGCCAGTAATCACTTCCCTGCAATGGCTCAATTTCCACATTCCAAGCCAAACACACAGTTTTACCATTATCCTTACTTACCCAAACCAATTCAGTATTGATATTTTGTTTTGCAATGCCACCTGCAGAATAAACAATCTTTTTATCCGAGGTGAATGTGTTAGCAACCTCCGCAAGTGTAGATGGATTTGCTAAACCAAGATGGCTAGCAACTTTGGTTACTGCATCACTAGCCGTTATTGTAGGTGTTGCAATGGGTGCTTTTGAAGCTATGTCTGTGATGAACTTACCAGAACTATATTGAAATATACCGTTTTTGAATATTGTAGTCTTGATGACATTAAACACCTTTATTGATTTGTAAGTTTGCTGTAGATAGTAATATTCAACGCCTAAATCATCATCAGTATGAGAATCCTTAATACTATATTCGGTACCATCATTTATAATGGAACGAGCCGATTTGCTGTTACTATTGGCGAGCATACGCTCAAAAGATGATTTTGATTTCACTTGTCCAAAAGAAAAAGAAGAAAATAAAATGAACAAGAAAAAGGTTAGTGAAAATACTCTCATAATTAGTAGTGTAGTTGAATAAACTATTTTTAAATATATTTTACAGAAGAACAATAATAGCTAATTATAGGTATATAATAAAATAATTACTCAATTTATCGGCGAGCAAATAAAATATTTGCAATAAGCTACAATCGCATTTAACTTAATAGGCAATTACTTAGCTTATTTATTCATTAATAATTGTGGGAGACATTAGAATTACAGTAACTCTTTAGGGGTTATTTACCACTAAGCAATCAAGGAAAATACTAAGTACACTAAGGTTTAGAGTCCCCCAATGGTAGTTCTGAAGAAATAATATTTCACAATCCTTGTGTTCTTGGTGAAAGCCTTAGTGACCTTTGTGGTTAAATATCCCCTGAATAGTTACGAATTGCATATCAAAGTAGAAGTTTATTAATTGTAACTACCCAGGAACTTTACCACTAAATTCAGGAAGAAAAAAACAAAGGAAACAAAGGGTTACTGCTTATAAATACGCGATTATGACAATCCTTTTGGTCTTTATGAAATCATTATTCTTTTAGTTAAAATACACCTGAGTGGCAAGCAAAATTGCTCCATTTATTTTGACAAACGTTTTTAGTGGGCATGAAGCATTGAATGGGCATGAAAGAATTAATCATTCACTAAGGAGAAAGCATTACTCACCACTGACTTCTCAATATTGAGTTACAATTTGTAATTTGATGCGACTTACTACTCTGGACTATCGACTCATAATTTACCCCTCACTTATTTAAAACTAATTCTTACTATTGCGTCTTATTACACACAACATACTACTTGCCACATGAATAATAAAAGTTCATCCATCTTCACGCTCGCTATTGTAGTGGCTGCCCTTGGCTATTTTGTAGATATATATGATTTGCTATTATTTGGCATCATCAGAAAACCAAGCCTCATAGCACTTGGATTAACGCCTGAACAAGTACTAACCGAAGGAGAAAGAATTATTAGCATCCAGATGATTGGGCTTTTAATTGGTGGATTTATTTGGGGAACTTTGGGTGACAAGAAAGGGAGATTAAGCGTTCTTTTCGGCTCGATATTACTCTATTCCGTAGCTAACATTGCCAATGGAATGGTGAATAATGTTGATCAATATTCGTGGTGTAGGTTCATTGCTGGCATTGGATTAGCGGGAGAACTTGGTGCAGGAATAACCCTTGTTAGCGAACTTGTTCCTAAGGAAAGGCGTGGCATTGCCACCTCATTAGTAGCCGGTGTGGGGCTCACGGGAGCTGTTTTTGCCTATTTTATGAAACAAACAGTTCACGACTGGCGTTGGTGCTATTATATAGGTGGCGCAATGGGCTTCATGCTGCTGTTGCTAAGGGTTTCTGTTTTTGAAAGTGGATTATATACCTCTGTAAAAGAAAGCAACGTTAAAAAAGGAAATATCCTCATGCTGTTTAATAATTGGGAAAGGTTTCTTTGCTACCTAAAATGTATTTCAATAGGCTTACCCAACTGGTTTGTGATAGGTATTCTGATTAGCTTTTCAGACAAGTTTGCTACCGTGATGGGCATCAAAGAACCCATAGACCCAGGCAAATCTATCATGGTTGCCTACCTAGGTATTTCTATTGGCGACATATTAATAGGCTTTGTTAGTCAATGGCTAAAAAGCAGAAAAAATGCGCTCTATATCTTTTACGGTCTCACCATTGTATTTGTTATTTCGTATTTCAATCAAACAAATGGCACAGCAACAGGCATGTATCTTAATTGTGCTGGCTTAGGCTTTGCCACAGGCTTTTGGGCAATATTTGTAACGATGGGAGCAGAACAATTTGGCACAAACCTCCGTGCCACAGCCGCTACCACCATTCCGAACATTGCTAGAGGCACCTTACCCTTAATAATTATTTTATTCAAATATCTTCGTGAGGCAACAAATTTTACTACGGGTGCATCTATTACCGGAGCAATATGTATTGTTTTAGGACTTTCTGCTGTATATTTTAGTAAAGAAACATTTGGCAAAGACCTGAATTTTATTGAGCTATAATTACATTTGCTTTCTTCAACCCCACACATCTTAAAACAGTTTTACCCAGTACTTATTTGTTTTTATGGCTCAAGCTATTTGAAAAGTTTAACCTTGTAAGGTTTAAACACTCTTAGTAGCGTAGCGTCTTAATGCTTTTTGTGGCAATTGAATTCCCACAAAAAAAGAGAATTGATTTTGAAATTATAAAACTTGTAATACGCATGGAAGACATTGCTGGCAGTAAACAGAAGCAAAAGGTTTTAATTATTAGATTTTCATCAATAGGCGACATTGTGCTTGCTTCTCCAGTAATTAGGTGTGTTAAACAGCAGCTTCCAAATGCAGAGGTTCATTTTCTTAGTAAACAATCATTTAAAGCGGTTACCGAAGCAAATCCCTACATTGATAAATTCTTTTATCTCGATGGCGATTTAAATACGCTTATAGATGAACTAACAAAGGAAAACTATGATTACATAATTGACTTACACAAAAACTATCGGACTCTCAGGATAAAACGTGCACTTAAATGTCCATCATTCACTTATAAAAAACAATCAATCGCTAAGTTTATCCTTACTAAGCTACACCTAAACTTTATGTCAGGTAGGCATATCACCGACAGAAGTTTAGATACTGTGAAACCACTTGGAATTATAAATGATGGAAAAGGATTAGACTATTTTCTACCCAAAAGCCTTAATGTATCCATTCATGATTTACCTACACCGCATCAGTTTGGCTACATCGCCATTGTGATTGGGGCATCATATTACACTAAGAAGCTCCCAATAAATAAACTACAAGAGCTTTGCACACAAATCGACTACCCAATAGTTTTAATTGGTGGTAAAGAAGACGCTGACGAAGGTGCAGAAATTGCCAAAATTGCTCCTTTTAAAATATATAATGGGTGTGGAAAATTCAGTTTGAATGAGTCGGCTTGGTTGGTAAAGGAATCAAAATTGGTCATCTCACACGATACTGGTCTACAATATATTGCTTGTGCTTTTAAAAAGAAGGTCTTTGCACTATGGGGCGGCACCTCACCTAAACTGGACGTTGAACCTTATTACTATGCAAATGAAATGGGCGTTCAAATAAATTCGCTCTACAAAAACTATATTGTCCCTAATCTATCATGTCAACCATGTAGCAACTTCGGCACTAAGACTTGCCCCAAAAAGCATTTTAAATGTATGAATAATCAAAACCTTGAACAAATTGCCACAGATGCAATTAAAGCAGTTAAAGGGGTTTCTACAGAAATTATTAGTGGTTAGTGATTAGTGGTTAGTGGTTAATGGTTAGAGGTTAGAGTCATCCTTCCATCAAAATAATGAAGCGTGTCACCAAAAAAATGGATCGTGCAACCAACAGTCATGGTAGTTACCATAAAAATAATGAACCATGCCACCAAAAAAGTGAAGCGTGTCACCAATAGTCATGGTGGTTACCATCAACATTCATGGTAGCTACCATCAAAATAATGAAGCGTGTCACCAAAAAAATGGATCGTGCCACCAACAGTCATGGTGGTTACCATCAACAG
>CANFLL010000111.1 GCA_947447825.1 Chitinophagaceae bacterium
CTTTCTCTTTCTTAAACTCGGTACTAAAATGTCTCACCTCTCGAAGTTTTACCTCCATAAAAATACGTTTTCTGAAAAGTTATCAACCAACTTTGAGTCAACCTATTTCATGAGACCTCAGTTGAAAGTCAATAGTCAAACGTGCTTACCAACTATCGACTTTTGACTTACAACTATCGACTTACGACTCTATAAGTACCCCCATTTTTCCCTGTTGGTAATCTCTGAATGCCTCCATTATTTCCGTTTGATTATTCATTACAAACGGCCCATGCGATGCAATAGGTTCATTCAAGGGTTCTCCTGTGCCAATAAGTAAGGTTGCATCTTCTAATGCTTCTATCAAAAAGCCCTCTCCGTCATTATTAAGTATGGAGATGTAGTTACCCAATATTTCATCGTTACCATTGATGGTAATCTTTCCACTCAAAACATACACAAAAGCATTGTGCGAAGAAGGAATATCAAATTGAAAGCTTCCTCCTTGCTTGATATCGGCAGTAAACGTATTTACAGGCGAAAGGGCTGGGATTACTCCTTTTACTCCATTCAATTCTCCCGACACAATGTTTACCCTCGCTAGCTTGTCGTCTGTTTCTATAAAAGGAATCTCTTCCTTACTTGCAGGAAGATATGCTGGCAAATCCATTTTATGCTTTGCAGGTGTGTTTACCCATAGCTGTATTATCTCTTGTACCCCACCTATTTCATGAATGTCATGCGGCGGACGCTCGCTATGAATAACGCCCATTCCAGCGTTCATCCATTGAATACCACCTTCATAAATGGTATTGTTATTACCCCTGCTATCTTGGTGATGCACGCCTCCCTTAAATATAAAGGTAACAGGCGAAAACCCACGGTGTGGATGTGGTCCTACACCAGCCTTATTGGTAGGGATATGTTCAGACACTTTTATATTAGCATGATGCAATAATAAAAATGGGTCTATATGTTCTGCCTTATGCGATGGAAAAGCCTGCCTTACAGGAAAGCCACCCATGTCTATCATATTGGCATAAATGATACTTTTAACTGTTCTATTCTTTTTCATATAATTTATTTTTACCACAAGGAACACTAAGGCTACACAAGGGTCACTAAGTTTTTATTTGTGTTCTTCATATTCTTTGTGATTTCCGTGAAATCTTTGTGCACTTTGTGGTTAATCATTCCAATTTCACCCCTTTAGGGGATGGGGTTTTAACTCAACTGCATTGGTATTTCCATTAATAATACTTCCGTGTCAGTTGTTGCTTTAATGTCTATTGAGGTAATGTCTGTAATGCCCAATCCGTCTCTTTCTGCTAGTTCTACACCATTTAAAGAAATAGAACCTTTAATTACAAAAACATACACACCACTTTGGCTATTGTGTAGCTGATAATTGGCAGTTGTATCCTTATCAAAACTACCCAGTGTAAACCAAGCATCCTGGTTTATCCAGACTGCATTGGCATCATCGGGGGCAACAACAGTTTGTAGTTTATTATGTCTGTTTGCCAATGGAAAAGACTTCTGTTCATACCTAGGAACAATATTCTTTTCTTTGGGAAACACCCATATCTGCAAAAACTTCACTTCCCTGTCTCTGTTAGCATTCTTTTCGCTATGACTGATGCCACTACCCGCATTCATTATTTGAACATCACCTTGTTTTATAATTTCATGGCGACCAGTAGAATCCTGGTGTTCCAAATCTCCACTCAATGGGATAGAAACAATCTCCATATTATCGTGTGGGTGTTTGCCAAAACCCATGCTTGGAGCTACCGTATCATCGTTTAATACCCTCAATGCGCCGAAGTGTATGCGTGTTGGTTCATGATATCCTGCAAAACTGAATGTGTGGTAACTGTTTAGCCATCCATGATTTGCGTGACCTCTTGTTGCTGCTTTGTGCAATATTGTTTTCATCTTTCTTTTATTTATAATTATTAAATTAAATGTATATACACGTATTTATTCAAAAAAATCTAAACTTCTATTTCTCTAATTTTTTCTAGTAATAAGTTCAACGTTACTGCTTCTTCTTCTGGTAATTGAAATTGCTTGCTCATGCGCTCATCCATTACTAATGTACTTGCTTCTAGTATCGCTATTCCCTCGGCAGTTATCGTAATAACCGTTTCTCTTTTATCTAGCAAAGAAGTATTCCTTTCAACCAACTTTTTCAATTCAAGCCTGTCAACTATTCTGGGCACATTCGAGTTTTTCTCAATCATCCTACTTGCCACATCTCTCACGCACATTTGCTCAGGATATTTTCCTTTCAATATCCGCAACACATTATATTGTTCATGTGTTAATCCAAATTCTTTCAACTCCTTAGCACTTAGCGTCTTCAGCCACCATGCAGTATAAAGTATATGTAGTACTGCTTTATGCACCTCACTTTTAAATTTCGTACTTTGTATTGCTTGCTCTAACTTCATTGTTGATGCAAATGTATGTACATACATCTAATTTGCAAAAATATTTTTTCCCCTCTTTTAGTTTAGTACTTACCACTGTTATTTCGTAGAAATTGCTCAACTTAGGAACATGTATTTGGCTTAAAAGATTTCTGCGGAATTACAGTGGAGAATAGGTAGCCAACACTTTGTTATTCTGAAGGAATAGCACTAAAAATGAAAGATACTTTCAGAATTATAAATTTTGGGGGAATGATAATGGAGAATAGTTTAGTTTAACCGCTATTCAAAACTCAATAAACTATAGCAGAATATATTCATCAAAACAAAAGCCACCACATTTAATTGTGATGGTGGCTCTCGTATTTTTGTTAGTGTTTAGTTATGATAACCAATGTCGACGCAATTTGTAACAAATTATTCAATACACTGTCGTCTAACCACTAATAACTAACCATTCATTTAGCCAATCCTCTAATAGGGTCGCTATATGGGCCTAACCCTAATACATTACCTGCCGATACCCTGAAAAAACTAGCTGTTTCTGTTGCAAGCCCAATAATTACTGTAGAGGCTTTTGTGCAAGGTTCGACTTAGTTTGCCCAATTTGTTTTTCTATCAGCACTTTTTTGGATGTAAGTAATACTTTTTCCAGGTTACTGCTTTCCATCTCAGGATAACATTTCTAGGAAAAAGCCCTGTTTCCCCAACTAAGTTTTCAACTTGTGGCATTACTAAAGGCAATGTATGCACCGTATTAATATGAGTCAATTATGGATAAAATAGTATAACGCTTAGTTTTCTACCTTCAGCTTTTTGCTCACCAACCATAACATACAAGCAGAAATAATTAATCCTAATCCGAACGACCATTGTAGGCTTGCCGCTTGGGCAATGTAACCAATTACAGGAGGGCCAAACAGGAATCCAAAGTAGCTAATGGTAGAAACGGAGGCAATGGCTACGCCGGCAGATTTACCAGATGTTCTTCCGGCAATGGCCATTATAAGCGGAACAATACACGAAATGCCAATTCCTATCAATATAAACCCAATAGTGGCAGAGATAAGAAAAGGGAAAGCAATGGCTATTGTGAAGCCTACAAAAGCAAAGCTGCTGCAAATTTGTAATACCTTTTTGGTGCCTAGTTTATTGATAAGTTTATCACCAAAAAACCTAGCAATAGCAGCTGCACACATAAACGCAACATAGCCAGTGGTGATGTTATGCTTTGAAACATGCACAACCTTCTGAAAATAAATACCGCTCCAGTCAAACATGATTCCTTCGCAGGTCATGCAGCAAAAAGCTACAAGCCCTAGGTTTAGTAATGCCCCTTTAGGGAAATTAAAGAGTGCTCGTTTAGTGCCTTCTTCTTGTTGTCGGACATCATTTTTAACGGTGTCTTTAAAAAAGATTCCCATCAAAATAAAACATATCCCAGAAACTATTTCAAAATGAAAAGCAGGCGAAATGTCATGACTAATCATTTGCCCACCAATAAACCCTCCCACAAAACCTGTAATACTCCAGATGCCATGAAAGGTGGTTATGATAGATTTTGAATACAGTTTTTGTACGCCTAACGACTGTGCATTAACGGCAATATTCATTAGGTTTCTCGATCCACCAAAAATGAAAAGTACAGCCATTAATTGCCACATATTGGTTACAAATCCTAATAAGCAAA
This sequence comes from Chitinophagaceae bacterium, assembly GCA_947447825.1. Lineage (GTDB taxonomy): Bacteria > Bacteroidota > Bacteroidia > Chitinophagales > Chitinophagaceae > Parasediminibacterium. The sequence continues at coordinate 4,105 of CANFLL010000111.1, forward strand.
GACATACATTGTAGAAAAAACTACCAATCATTAATCCATATCGGCTTTCATATTTGCCTAAAAGGTAACCAGTTATGGGAAGCATACAAATTAATCCAAAGGGGATTGCAAATAAGGCAGTACCCAATTGCGCTTCGTTAATATGTAAGTTTTGTTGAATTGTGGGAATGCGAGAAGCAAAACTTGAGAAGCCGAAACCTGATACAAAAAACATGGCCGCTACTGCGATACGTATCTGTTTGGGGGAGGAAGAGCGTGGAGAGATGAGAGATTTAATCATGTATTGAGGCAAAAATAAGGATAGAATATACTAAACAGTAATTAGTGAGCAGTAAATAGTGCGTTAACTATCGGAATTAATGGGATGTGTTTAGAACAATAGGAAGAGGGTAGGCTTTATTCTCCATGAAGAATGATTTGTTTTCCTTCGAGAATAGTTTATTCTCCATGGAGAATGATTTGTTTTCCTTCGAGAATAGTTTATTCTCTTTGGAGAATGAATCAGTCCCCAACGAAAAGACTTTATTCTCCGTGGAGAATGGTATGATCTCTACTGAGAATGGTTTATTTTCTTTGGCAAATTGAATTGAGGGAAGACTGTTTTTACTAAGTTTTAAGTTGTAATCTGAAAAAAAGAATTAATGATTTTAGGAATGTAATGTGTTTATTTGTGGGAGGGTTGGAGATTGGGAAATCATTTTCAGAATTTATTTTTGATTGGAAATATTACTCAATAGTCAATGTAGGTAATTTTTTTTTAATCATAACCATTTCTAAGATTTTGTTGATTGTACTCATGATATTAATCTTTTTATTTGGTTTGTTGTAAATGGTAGCTCTCGAATTACACTACCGATAAAATAAATTTGAAACTAATCGTTGGGATTTTTATGTTTTCTTTATTGCTTCTAAAGTATGTTTTTTCGGAGGGAACATAAAGAATAAAATACAACACGAAAAGCATAGTCTTTCCAAAGTTGTTTATTGTTGTCAACCATGGTGTACCCCAAAAGCAAGATAAAAGAAAACTATCTACATTTATCTTGGTTACTTTCGTTTAAAATATTTTACTGTCCTTCATTGCGACCTTGTTGTGGCTCTTTTTTACTTCCTTACCTCTCCCTTTGCTATTTCTTTGCATAATACCTTTGCCTACTCGGCGGTTAAATTAACCTCCATAATCAAACTTGGAAAAGTGATATTTATTTAAATTTAACTTCTTAAAGCCAATTACCTACTGTAGCTTTTCTGCTCCCAGAATAAGCAGTAAAGTAGAAGAGTGGGATGAAAAAGCTTCTAATTACGCTCAAAAAACTTCATTAATCCATTATGTAATTGTAAACACTAGCTTTTATTTTGTTCCCTCAAGCTCAATACCTTACTTTCGCAGCCTAAAAAAAAGCTGAGGAAAGTCATCTTTTTGTCGTAATCCTTTACTGGATTGATTTATATAGGCTCTTCCTTGGCAAAAAAAATAATAATGGACATTAGAAACATCGCAATTATTGCACACGTTGACCATGGTAAGACAACTTTGGTGGACAAAATTTTACATCAAACCAATGTTTTCCGCGCTAATCAGGAAACAGGTGAATTGATAATGGATAGTAACGATCTTGAAAGAGAACGTGGTATCACTATCTTCTCCAAGAACGCTTCTGTAATGTACAAAGGCGTTAAAATTAATGTTATTGATACCCCAGGTCACAGTGACTTTGGTGGTGAAGTGGAACGTGTATTGAAAATGGCGGATAGCGTTATCTTGCTTGTTGATGCTTTTGAAGGACCAATGCCTCAAACACGTTTTGTATTGCAAAAAGCACTTCAATTAAATTTAAAACCTATTGTTGTAATTAATAAAGTGGATAAACCAAACTGCCGCCCTGATGAAGTGCATGATGCAGTGTTTGAATTGTTCTTTACACTTGATGCAACTGATGAACAACTTGATTTCCCTACTTTCTATGGTAGTGGTAAAAACGGTTGGTTTAATAATAAAAACGAACAATGCGAAGATATTACCCCTCTATTGGATGGCATTTTGCAATACGTACCTGCGCCAAAAATTGAAGAAGGAACTTTGCAAATGCAAATTACTTCTTTGGATTATTCAGCTTTCTTAGGTCGTATTGCCGTAGGACGTGTGGCTCGTGGCAAAATAAGCGAAAACCAACCTTTTGCTTTGATGCGTACGGATGGTCGTATCCAAAAATCTCGTGTTAAGGAATTGTACATCTTTGAATCATTAGGTAAGAAAAAAGTTACAGAAGTTGTTGCTGGAGATATTTGTGCAGTGGTAGGCATTGAAGATTTTACTATTGGTGACACTATTGCCGATATTGATAATCCTGAAGCATTGCCAATCATTAGCGTTGATGAACCAACCATGAGTATGATGTTTAGCATCAATAACTCTCCTTTCTTTGGTAAGGATGGTAAGTTTGTTACCTCTCGTCACTTGCGTGATCGTTTGATGAAAGAAACTGAAAAAAATCTTGCCTTGAAGGTAGAAGATACGGATAGTGCGGATTGCTTCTTGGTTTATGGTCGTGGTATTTTGCATTTGGGTATATTGGTTGAAACAATGCGCAGAGAAGGATATGAACTTACCGTTGGTAACCCTCAGGTATTGGTTAAACAAATAGATGGTAAAAAGCATGAGCCATTTGAAAATTTGGTTGTTGATGTGCCATCAGAATTTAGTGGTAAAGTGATTGACCTTGTTACACAACGTAAAGGTGAAATGCTTATCATGGAAAGCAAAGGTGAAATGCAACATCTAGAATTTGAAATCCCTTCTCGTGGATTGATTGGTTTGCGTTCTCAAATGCTTACTGGTACTGCTGGTGAAGCTGTTATGGCGCACCGCTTTTTGGAATATAAGCCTTGGAAAGGCCCAATACCTGGTCGTAGCAATGGTGTATTGATAGCTAAGAGCACTGAAAGAACTACAGGATACTCTATTGACAAGTTGCAAGATAGAGGTCGCTTCTTTGTTGATCCAAATGAAGAAGTATATGTTGGTCAAATTATAGCAGAACATATTAAGCCAGGAGATTTAGTGGTGAATGCTACTGAAGCTAAAAAATTAACTAACCACCGTGCTAGTGGAAGTGATGATGCAACTCGTATTACTCCAAAGATTTTGATGACTTTGGAAGAATGTATGGAGTATATCCAATTTGATGAGTGTATTGAGGTAACGCCTAAAAACATTCGTATGCGTAAAGTTATTCTTAATGAAGATGAACGTAAGAAAACTTCAAAGAGTATGGCTAGCGAAGCAGTAGGATAGTTTCTTAATAGCAATAATATTAACGCCTGATTCTTTATTGAGTCAGGCGTTTTTATTTGTAGACTATTTTGTTTGCACAACAACTTTTAATAGTTTCCAGCAAATCACTAGAACTCAGGTAAGAAATGTTGTGATTTGCTTTCAATTTCAGATCTTATTAACTTTGGTTACAACATGGTTACACTATCAATCTCGCTACACTGGTTGTGATTTGCTTTCAATTTCAGATCTTATTAACTTTGGTTACAACAAATGATGAACTATTATCTTCAGAGTTTAGTTGTGATTTGCTTTCAATTTCAGATCTTATTAACTTTGGTTACAACTACCATTACTGTTATATCTTACGTCTTCTAGTTGTGATTTGCTTTCAATTTCAGATCTTATTAACTTTGGTTACAACCACTTCTTGATAACAGAACTGGGGCATAAAGTTGTGATTTGCTTTCAATTTCAGATCTTATTAACTTTGGTTACAACCGAGCAAGGCATAAAGTAAAGAGGGGGAGGTTGTGATTTGCTTTCAATTTCAGATCTTATTAACTTTGGTTACAACGCTGCTGCATCAGCTAGTGCTACTACAATAGTTGTGATTTGCTTTCAATTTCAGATCTTATTAACTTTGGTTACAACTTAGTAGCATCTAAGCCAAGAGCCTTGCAGGTTGTGATTTGCTTTCAATTTCAGATCTTATTAACTTTGGTTACAACCTTGTAAGTTTGTGAAAATGACTGGTGATGGTTGTGATTTGCTTTCAATTTCAGATCTTATTAACTTTGGTTACAACGCACCTTCTGAGTATGGTAGATAATCCGGGGTTGTGATTTGCTTTCAATTTCAGATCTTATTAACTTTGGTTACAACGTCGTCAATATATTTAATCTATCCTCCCCTGTTGTGATTTGCTTTCAATTTCAGATCTTATTAACTTTGGTTACAACAAGCTAACTTTCCCCCTTCCTTTTTTCTTGTTGTGATTTGCTTTCAATTTCAGATCTTATTAACTTTGGTTACAACTTGTGGGCTTTAGCTACTTCTATTGGACTGTTGTGATTTGCTTTCAATTTCAGATCTTATTAACTTTGGTTACAACTAAATAGGGTTGATCACCCTCACGGCCATAGTTGTGATTTGCTTTCAATTTCAGATCTTATTAACTTTGGTTACAACTATTTTCGAATGTTTCCAAAAGCATTGCAGTTGTGATTTGCTTTCAATTTCAGATCTTATTAACTTTGGTTACAACAGTGATTATTGAAGCTTCCATTAACAGAAAGTTGTGATTTGCTTTCAATTTCAGATCTTATTAACTTTGGTTACAACAAAAATCAAGATTAGTAATTAAAGCATACTGTTGTGATTTGCTTTCAATTTCAGATCTTATTAACTTTGGTTACAACTCACTTCGCCAATAACCCATTCATCCCAGTGTTGTGATTTGCTTTCAATTTCAGATCTTATTAACTTTGGTTACAACTAAAATACAAATATGCCTTTATATACCATAGTTGTGATTTGCTTTCAATTTCAGATCTTATTAACTTTGGTTACAACAAAGTCAATAAATATATCTACAGGATATAGTTGTGATTTGCTTTCAATTTCAGATCTTATTAACTTTGGTTACAACATGTTGATGGAAAGGATGTTGCATTAGGTTGTTGTGATTTGCTTTCAATTTCAGATCTTATTAACTTTGGTTACAACTATGGCGGCTGTTGCTTGCCATAAGCCGTAGTTGTGATTTGCTTTCAATTTCAGATCTTATTAACTTTGGTTACAACACCTTAGCCTGAAAGCCTTTCTAGATGAGGATTGTAGCCAATAGTAGAATAAGAAAAATGACTAAATGCCCTTGTAGCAAACTGCTTCAAGGGCATTTTCATATATCCTAAATCAATGCCTTTTATCTAAGATTAATTCCATAATCTTCTCCACCTCTACGTTTTTATATTCAAACATTACATAAGCTAATCTTGAGTTTGCTATGCGGTGTTCTGGGTTAATAACGCTGCTCACTTTGCGGTTATTTTTTATCTTAACTAAACGGCATAATATCCTAAATGCTAAAGAGAGGGTAGTGGGATGATTCAAAATAGCTCAAGTTGCTGTGGAATATCACCCACTTTGTCTGGTTTCGTTCCTTGAAATATCTCCATCATCCCAAATTGTTTGTCCGTAATAGTCATAATGCCCACATGCCCCTTTTCAGGCAAAGCTTTCTTCACTCGCTTCTTGTGCACTTCCGCATTTTCCATGCTTGCACAGTGCCGTAAATAGATGCTGAATTGAAACATGGCAAAACCGTCCTGTAGCAAGTCTTTTCTAAACTTTGCATATATCTTTCTATCCTTCTTTGTCTCCGTTGGGAGATCGAAAAATACTAGTACCCACATAATTCGATAGGCATTTAGACGGTTATTCATTGAATTGCGAATTAAAAAATTACGAATTACGTGATGGGCTTATTTTTTAAGGTTACTTGAATCTTTCCGATAATTTTCGCTAATTCATTTGCATCCTCCACAATAGAATCCTTCTGTTCGTCATCTAAATATCCCGTAGCATGTAATAGATTAATCCAATATATTGTTTCCCTTGTTTCCTTATAGGCGATGGAAAGCTTTGAAATGAAGTCTGCTTTGGACTGTACCCCAATTGATTCTTCCACGTTTGCGCTTATTGAAGTGCCACATCTGAGTAATTGTTTCGACAACACATATTCACCATGTTGCTTTACAATATACTTATAGGCATTTACAATTCTGATCGCAAAAGCAAAAGATTTTTGTTGCAATACATTCTCACTTTTCATAACTGTTATTTATTAATCGCTCGCTAACCGTAATTAATAATTCATAATTGGATGTCGTAATTCGTAATTCATAATTCGTAATTGAACGAAGGGTAAAGTATTTTTCTGCTTTCTCCCAAATAGCACTTGGCCAACGATGCTGCTGTTCTTTGGGTAGCAATCATCAAAGGGCTTTTTCCTTCGTCCATCTCCACATCCACAGTAGGCAGTTTCAGCAACCTCACCTTTAGTTCTTGTGTCAATACGTCCACTGCCGATGTCTCATCAATAATGCCCCGCACTATTCTATCCACAAACGGGCGGTAAGGTTCCATTATGTCATCTGCCAAACAGTAAGCATTATATCGGTTCCGGTGAAAGATGCCCATCGTAGGCAGCAACCCACTACCCACTATGCTCCTCGCCACCGTCGCCCTCAGTATTGCATAACCATAATTCAGTAGGTTATTCGGTGGCGGTCCATCACGCTTTCTAAAAAACAACCAAGCAGGCGGAAAGAGGTTGCCCCAATAGTACGCTGCCGCCTTTGCCTCATTGTTATCTGTATCCCCACTTTTCACACTCTGTGCAGCATTCACCATATAGTTATTAGCAATGCCCCATTGTTTCAGTACGGCAGACTGATTGCTAATTTTTGCCTTTACTGTCTGTTGCCAAAGTTGCTTTTTCAGTGGCTCTGTGGCTTCAATCTGTGCCCTAAAGCGTTCACTTTGCAACGTGTTTCCTTCTAGTGGCAGCATCATGCCACTAGGTAGTTTGTTTTCAGTACAGGTCACTATCGATGCATTGTTAGCCAATAGTTTGTCAATCAGGTAATGGGTAAGGGTTATTTGGTGATGTTCTAAAATCAGCATCCCAATATCTTCTATCGGTACGCTTTTTTCAGGCATGCCTTCATAGCCTTTCACACGGTCATAACTAACCACCAGTTGCGCATCGCGACATCTCAGGTGGCAGGGATTTTCTATACAGATGGTTCTTTTTATCATGGCTTGTTGTTTATTTTATTTAAGGAACGCTTCTTCGCAAGGAAGGTTTCGCTAGGAAGGTTTCGCTTTTAGCGAAGCCTTCCTTAAAAAAACGCCCCCACTTTATTCCAATGTAAATAGTTGCATATTTTCCAGCATTAAATTCTCTAAATGTATATCAACAAAGTTGCTTGCTCCACCAAATAAATCCATCACTTCTTCCCTTTTCAGTTTTGTTGTTGCAGTAAGTAAATGTGTGGCATAAGACGAATGTGTGTAATCTTTAAAGTCAGTTACAAATCCATGCATCTGTGGATTGCGGTGTATGTATTTAATAATCTGTAGAAGGTATTCATCACTATCTACTTCAATCCTACGAAACGGTTCTTCAAATAGGCGACCTGTGCGGTGGTAAGACTTATTGATTGATTGGGCGTAACTCTTAAATAAGCTGGCAAATGCACCACTTACCATTACTGATAGGCTATCTTGTTTGGTAGCATCCCCGCCGTCATCTGTATTTCTTGTTGCCAGTATAGTTTGTTCCGAACGGGTGCGAATAAGCAGATGGAAATGATTTTTTAACAGACAGTAAGCATACGTTTCTGCAATGGGGTAAATGTAAAGTGCATATTTCTTCAAGAAAAAGTTATAGTTTCTTTCCTCTTTAAATATGTTTTCACTATTGGTGCCACGATTATAAATGTGGTAATAGGTATCAGGTATAAGTGGTTCGATATTTAATTTCATAATGTTTTAGTTGTTTAATTAGTAACTATGATATGATGGTGTATAATTAATGTAAAGTTAAGGATAGGTTCGTTACTCTGGAAGGTTTCGCTTCAAGCGAAGCCTTCCTTGTTGAGGCGTTTTCTGTGCAGATGGTTCTTTTTATCATTTGCTACATGGTTAAGGTTTTATTCATGGGTTGTTTCAGTTGCTCAGCATAAACTTTTCTGATAAGCATTGTTGCATTTTGCAAATGAAAAATGGGCGAAATGTTCGCCATTTCTTTAGCTTCAGCTTCATTCATTTCTTCAAAAGAAGTAAAAGTGGTGATGCGCCTTTTCCCATATACTACTGATGGTTCAGATGCAAGGTTATCCTTCTTGCTTTGTTCCTGCTGTTTACTTTTCATTTTCTTTATGCTTATGTTCGTTCTGTTTAAGGAAGGTTTCGCTTCAAGCGAAGCCTTCCTTGGTAAGTTTTTTTCTATACAGATGGTTCGTTTTATCATTTTAACGGTTTTTTATAAGCCCAAGTTTTTCAGTTATTCCCTTATCCCTACATCCATTCATCTTCCCCAATATTCCAAAGCTTACAAAATTGTTCATCTGTGTAGTTACCCGAATAACTACCGTATCAAATAAAATTCTTTTTGGTGACATCCTTGAAACTATATTTTCTAGCCATAAAATCTTTCAGACTAACTTTTATATATCAGTTCCTATATTCATCATTTATCCAATTCTGCGGGTTATTAAAAATGTATAATCTTGTGTTCTCAAGTTTCTTGTTATCTCTTATTATACGGTCATGGTATCTTTCCTGCCATTCAAAAGGAATTTTCTCTGCATTGGCATACCTCTTTACCGAAGATTTGAATCCACGTATAATAGAGGGAATATTTTGCGATTGACTTCCAAATTTATTTTGTTTCCACTCCTCAGTTTCCACTTTATTTATGAATAGGATACCGTGAATATGATTGGGCATAATTACAAATGAATCGAGAGAAACAAAAGGAAAGAATTGTGGTATTCTCAACCAATGTTCAGCAGCAATTTCGGCTATTGGGGTGCATTGTAGAGACGGATTTCTATCCATCTTAGGCGGAACGCCTTCAGAAAGCGGAACGCCTCTTTCAGAGGGTAAGGCATTCTGCCTCATAGACGGATTAATATCCGTCTCTACGATTTCGCCGAAATGGTGCAGCCTGTCCTTGGTGCAGATGGTGATGTGGTAAGCACCATTACTGCCATAATCAAAGCCTTCAAGCCGTGCGGATTCTATTCTGTATTTATTATTGTATAGTGTCATATTCTTCTGTAGAGACGGATATTAATCCGTCTTATTTGCGCAACATATCCTATTTATTTGCGCAGCAAATCCTATTTGTTTGCGCAGCAAATCCTATTTGTTCAAATTTAACTCAAAAGAAATATTTTATGTTAAGCAAATTGTGTTTCACGCAATTTAAGACGGAC
>CANFLL010000112.1 GCA_947447825.1 Chitinophagaceae bacterium
CATATACGGCTAATTTAACCAATGCAGTAGGATGTGATAGTATTGCTACTTTGATACTGTCAGTAATTGATCCTACAAGTTCTACTGTTAAGGCAAGTATCTGTTCTGGAAGTAGTTATACTTTCAATGGAACAACTTATACCACTGCAGGAACCTACACTGCACTTCTTAAAAACGCAGCAGGTGGTGATAGTACAGCTACCTTAATATTGACTGTAAATAGTTCTTCTGCTTCAACTGCCAATGCAAGTATCTGTTCAGGAAGTAGCTATACTTTCAATGGAACGGCTTATGATGTAGCAGGAACTTATACGGCGCATTTAACTAATGCAGTAGGTTGTGATAGTGTTGCAACATTGGTTTTAACTGTTAAGGCTACTTCTACTTCTACCACTTATGCAAGCATCAAAAAAGGTGATAGTTATACTTTCAATGTAACTATTTACACAGTTTCTGGAACATATACGGCTAATTTAACCAATGCAGTAGGATGTGATAGTATTGCTACTTTGGTACTGTCAGTAATTGATCCTACAAGTTCTACTGTTAAGGCAAGTATCTGTTCTGGAAGTAGTTACACATTTAACGGAACTGTTTACACTACTGCTGGCACTTACACTGCACACCTAACGAATGCTGCAGGAGGCGATAGTACAGCTACTTTAATATTAACCGTAAATAGTCCTTCTACATCTAATACCACTGCAAGTATCTGTTCAGGAAGTAGCTATACTTTCAATGGAACGGCTTATGATGTAGCTGGAACATATACAGCTAATTTAACCAATGCAGTAGGATGTGATAGTGTTGCAACATTGGTTTTAACCGTTAAAGCAACTTCTACTTCTACCACTTCTGCCAGCATCAAGCAAGGAGGAAGCTATACTTTCAATGGAACTGCTTACACAGCTTCTGGAACCTACACAGCACATTTAACGAATGCCATAGGTTGTGATAGTATTGCTACTTTAATATTGTCAGTATTAGATTCTAGCAATTCTACCGTTAAGGCGAGCATCTGTTCTGGAAGTAGTTACACATTCAATGGAACAACTTATACCACAGCAGGAACTTACACAGCACATTTAACGAATGCCGTAGGTGGCGATAGTACGGCTACCCTAATATTGACTGTAAATAGTGCTTCTGCTTCTACCACAACGGCAAGTATCTGTTCTGGAAGCACTTATTATTTCAATGGCTTAGTATATGATTCTGCTGGAACTTATACTGCTCATTTAATCAATGCAGTAGGTTGTGATAGCGTTGCTACATTAATACTAACTGTAATTAGCCCTTCTACATCTACTACCACTGCAAGCATCTGTTCTGGAACCAGTTATACTTTCAACGGAACGGCTTATGATGTAGCTGGAACTTATACTGCTCATTTAACCAATGCCGTAGGATGTGATAGTGTTGCAACGTTGGTATTAACTGTTAAGGCTACTTCAACTTCTACCACTTCTGCCAGCATCAAGCAAGGTGACAGCTATACTTTCAATGGAACTGTTTACACTATTGCTGGCACCTACACAGCACATTTAACGAATGCCGCAGGTTGTGATAGTATTGCTACTTTGGTATTGTCAGTATTAGATTCTAGCAGTTCTACCGTTAAGGCAAGCATCTGTTCTGGAAGTAGTTACACATTTAACGGAACTGTTTACACTATTGCTGGCACTTACACAGCACATTTAACGAATGCCGCAGGTGGCGATAGTACGGCTACCTTAATACTAACTGTAAATAGTGCTTCTGCTTCTACTACAACCGCAAGCATCTGTTCTGGAAGTAGTTATACTTTCAATGGGACTGCTTATGATGTAGCCGGAACCTTTACTGCCCATTTAACCAATGCAGTAGGTTGTGATAGCGTTGCAACGTTGGTATTAACAGTAAATATTGCTACGTCTTCCATTACAAACGACACGATTGTGAAGGGGCATACTTACACCTTTAATGGAAATACGTATGATACTGCTGGTACTTACATCGTACATCTTACCAATGCGGCTGGTTGCGATAGTACGGCTACTTTAATATTAACAGAGGTTCAGCTGGTGCCAGTAACTTTCAAATCTTTCACAGGATATTATCAAGCTGGGGTGACTACCCTAAATTGGTCAACTGTAAATGAGCAAAATACTGCCTATTATGTTGTTCAACGTAGCGTGAATGGAGTAGATTTCGTTAACCTAAACAAGATTGCATCAGTCAATAAGGTTGCAGGTTCAAACTACAATTTCAATGATGCAGTGACTACAGTGGGCAAAGTGTACTACAGAATTCTGCTTGTTGATAGGAGTGGAGTGGTAACTTATAGTAATATTATTAGTGTGAGCATTAGCAGCAATTTCTCGTTTGCGTTGTATCCAAACCCAGTGAGAAGCAATCTTACGTTGCACATAGAAAACGATAAGTCTGAAAACGTAACGCTTCAAGTGGTTAGTCTGTTGGGCAAGATTGTTCAACAACAGCAAGCGCAGTTAAGTGTTGGTGTCACAGACATTAAATTAGATGTGTCAACCCTTGTACAAGGCAGTTATATAGTTCTTGTTAAGGGTGAAAGTACCCATAAGCAACAGTTCATTAAGCTGTAAAATGTAGGTTTGTCTGATTTTAATAATCAATCCTGCCCTTTTAAAAGGGGCAGGATTTTTTTTGCTTGAAATGTGCTATAACCTATTGACCATTATCAGTTGAATATTGTTGATTTGATGTATCTAATTTTTTCCATCACTTGTGCGGAACAATATGCAGTGCAGTGTCTTTATTACCTTTCACTTTTAACTTCCTATGCTGTTTCTTTGTGGCAATAATTTATTATGGATAGGATAGAAAAGTTGAATGAGTTTTTGAAGGCTTCACCGAAAGACAATTTTCTTAGGCATGCTTTGGCTTTGGAATACATTAAGATTGGTGACGACTTAAAAGCAAGGATTTTATTTGAAGAAATACTAACGGAGAGTCCAGATTATGTAGGCTCGTATTATCATCTGGCAAAGCTTTTAGAGAAACTAACCTACAGAAACCTTGCCATTGAATGGTACGAAAAAGGTATGGCAGCAGCTAAAAAAGCAAAGGATAACCATGCCTATAATGAATTGCAAGCTGCACACGAGGATTTGGTTTATTAAAAAATTACGCCCCAGTTTTTGCACAAATAAAGCGTATTGAGTTGCCTCTAATTTCACCAACATCCACAGAACCTTCCCTTGCCAACAATTCGTAAGCCTTCCATGCTAGCTTACTGGTAGCCGAATCTTCATCCGTTTTCACAATCCACGCCATATAGGCGGCATCGTCAACAACTTCTTTTTTCTCATCAACAGAAAACCCCAAATCGGCGGCATAAGTTGGAAATTTAACCGAAAACTTGGTAAGCTGTGTACTAAAAGCAGACACATTTCCTTCAATAAAATAAACTGACATAACCGTAAAATTTAAACTGTGAAAAAATAATACTATGTAAAACCCTTGTAAGAGATGGGCTATTTTTTATCATTAGAGGGCTAGAGGTAACATTTTGTCGGCTAGAGACGACTTCTTGGAGGCTAGAGGTAACTTTTCGGAGGCTAGAGGTAACTTTTCGGAGGTTAGAAGTAACTTCTCGGAGGTTAGAAGTAACTTCTCGGAGGTTAGAAGTAACTTCTCGGCGGCTAGAGGTAACTTTTTGGAGGCTAGAAGTGACTTTATGGAGGCTAGAAGTGACTTTATGGAGGCTAGAAATCAGTTTTAGGAAGCGAAAATGGGTAAATCTTAATAGAAAAGAGGGCTTGGTAGTATTGATCGCCACGGGAAGGTTTTTGTCAGGGGCAACTATAATATGTTTATACACACAGAGAATGCTCAATTAAAATATTGACACTACCTAATTAAATTGAAAATAGATTTTGGATTGATGGAAGAAAGAAGTTTTTAAGCCAATTTGATAGATGTAATTTGGATAATAAATTCCCCTAGATTTGTATTAACGAAGGTTTTAAAGTACACGAAAGTTTGGGATGAGGTAAAAGCCTTAGTTAATACAAGAGTTGGTAACGATTTTAATAGACAAGATTCAATAGAAAAAATATGGGAATATTTAGCAAACTTTTTGGACAAAAAAATTCAAATGATAGTTCAGACAATTTATCAAAAACATCTGAAATGCTTGACGAAGATTTATATTGGAAAATTGTTCAAGTAAGTTTAGATAATACTAACGAACAAGACGAACAAGAACAATTCCTGATAAAACAACTTCAAAAACTTTCTTACAAAGAAATTATAGGTTTTAGACTACGTACAGACAAATTGCTTTACGAGACATACAACTCTGAAATGTGGTGTGCAGGATATATTATGAATGGTGGTTGTTCAGACGATAGTTTTGAATATTTTAGAAATTGGGTTATTTCAAAAGGTAAGACCGTTTATTATGACGCAAAGAATAATCCTGATTCTCTAATTTCACAAGTGGACGAAGAACTTGAATATTATGACTTTGAAAGTTTTTGGTATGTTGCATTAGAAGCCTTTCAACAGAAAACTGGTAAAAACTTATACGACTTTATTGATGACGATAATTTCAAATTCAAAGAAGGACACTATCCTCAATTTGACTTTAATTGGGAAGAAGAGAATCCTGAAAGTATGAAAGCAATTTGCCCAAAACTGTTTGACAAAATGTGGAAATAAAACTATGGCAACATTAGGTTTTGCATTACTTGGGCTTGACGAATATTGTCTCAACAAGTTCGAGCAGTCACTTGAGGCTTATCAAATAAAAAGGTCATCCTAGAATATCTCTTGGACGACCTTTTTTATTTGAATAAGTGTTTCTCTTTAATAGACCTCTTCGACAATTGTTTTATGATAAAAAAGAGTGTCTTCTATCTGATTTCTCTGTTTTTTCTGTGCCTTCTGTGGCAATCATTTTATACAATTATGTAGAATTTCTTTGCCACTGAGGCACTGAGGTAACAGAAAAAGAGAGAGAATGGATTTTCGAAGGGGTCTAATAGAAAAAATGTTCCAGAACAATCTTGCCATCCCTTACCTGATACAGCATTATCTGGTCTATTTTTATGCGTCCAAAACCTTCTACGGTAATTTCCATGCCACGCCCCACCGAAAAATAATCGCCGCCCACAACGGGTTGGGTGGTGTATGCCCCATGAAAATCCTGAATCTTTTGTATAAAGTCTTCTCCCTTTTTCCGCACCGCTGCCTTGCCTTCCGCATAGCCGAGATAAGGAGAGTTTTCGGGGTCAATACTCATTACAGTTTCGGCAAAAAGTTCTTCTTGTATTTCAAACCACTTTTCTTGTTGGGCCAATTCATTAAACCGTGCTGCTACTTCTTGTGTTGTCATTTGCTACTTATTTATTTGATGATATATCGTTCATTTGAAATCCTATAAGGGTTTTAAACCCTTATAGGATTAAGTATTCACTCATTCTAAACATCACCATTCAACTTCACCTCCAGTTTATCCAAATACCTAGTCCATCCACCCGAACAGGCATTGTAACACTCTATCTGCGGCACCAATCCATCATGTGTAAACGTTATAACCGTACTATTCTCTTCTGTAGAAATAGTAAACCCAATCTTGGTATTAATCCATTCGCCGGTATTGCTCAAAAAACTTAGGGTGCTATCCGTTATCAACCAAACAACTTTCTCGTTAGGAATAAGCTCTATCAACTTTTGTTTAGAATAATGAGCGCCACCGCCCGCCATAAACGTAAACTCATCGCCTATCTTTTTACTTTCTCCTTTTATTTCTTCCCCATAAATCCCCGACCACCATTGCTCAATATCCAGCAATAAGTTGAAAACTTCTTTTGGGGATTTAGATGTTTTAAAACTCTTTTTGAAGCTACTTTCTTTCATAATCATATTTTATTTGGCAAAACTAAAGTCTAAATATTACTTCAAAAGGGTGGCAAATAGACTTTCTAATGGGTTGATTTGGACAATGCCTATTTATATCTTTGCCTAAAAAAAGATGAAACACCTAACGATAATAGTACCCGAAGGAGGCAATAATCTGAGCAGCATAGTAGGCACTTACAAAATATTTACACGGGCCAATAAGTATTGGAAAGATATGAGTAAAAGCGAAGTGTTTACCATTCAGTTGGCAGGCATTTCTAAAGAAGTTGATTTTTATGACGGACTGTTTACCGTGAAGCCTCACACGTATATCTCGGATATAAAAAAGACTAATCTGGTAATAATACCTTCTTTAAACCACAATTACCAAACGGCACTGAAAGACAATGAATTGCTGATAGATTGGGTGGAAACACAATATAAAAACGGGGCAGAAATAGCGAGTATTTGCACCGGCGCATTTATGTTGGCAGCGGCAGGCTTGCTGGATGGAAAAAGTTGCTCCACACATTGGGCGGCAGCAGATAGTTTTAGGTGTATGTATCCAAAAGTGAAGTTGCAACCCGACAAATTGATTACCGACGAAAACGGAATCTATACCAATGGCGGGGCTTATTCGTTTCTTAATCTGATTATTTATTTGGTAGAAAAATACTACGACAGACAAACCGCCATCTTTTGTTCGAAGGTATTTCAGATTGAAATGGACAGAAACAGTCAATCGACATTTGCCATTTTTACCGGACAGAAATTACATGAAGATGAAGTGGTAAAGCAAGCACAAGCCTACATAGAAAGTAATATGGCAGAAAAGATTTCAATGGAAGACCTGTCATCCAAGTTTGCAGTAGGCAGGCGAAACTTTGATAGGCGATTTATTAAGGCAACCGGAAATACACCTGTAGAATTTCGCAACGGGTGAAGATAGAATCAGCCAAAAAAGCATTTGAGAACAGTCGCAAAACCATCAATGAAGTAATGTATGAGGTGGGCTATGCCGACGTAAAGGCCTTCCGAGAGGTATTCAGAAAGATTACGGGCATGTCGCCCATAGAATACAAAGGAAAGTATAATAAGGAGGCGGTGGTTTGATATATTTGTGGGTGAGAAATGGTTTATTGATAGATGTTGGTAAAGTTTACAAAAAATTCAGGCTTTTAAATATGAAACTAATTTTAACTACCCTTACATTACTTATGATTGGTTGTACCAATTCAGGTAAAAAAATAACAGAAGAAGATATTTTTCAAAAGCCTACACCAGGTGATTCTATGTCTTATTATTTCCCATCGGTATTAAATGATAGTATAAAAAGAATAGGCTTTTTTTTTCAAGACTTTAAACAAAAGCAGTATTCAAATTCTTTGTACTCCTTCAAAGTACCAATACTTTATAATAAAATTGATTTACAAACAACATATAGGCTTTTGTGGTTACGCTCTTTCAATCAGCCTGTTTGTTTTTCAATGAAAGAATATGATGGAAATTATTACTTGAATGCTAAAACTCTTGACAGACATCCTGAATCTTATTCAACAATTGAAACTCATATTAATGAATCCGGTAAAAGCATCAGTAATACGGTGCTAAAGTTTGACCAATTAGCAATCATAGCTTTTGACACAACAATAGCATTAAAAAATACTCAATGGAATGAAATTGGAAATTATTTATCAAAGCTTAGTTTTTGGAAATGCCCAATTAAAGATACAAATGAGGTGAAGACTACAGATGGTTCTGACTGGATAATTGAAGGGCTAAAAAATAACAAATATCATTTTATTGTTAGGCGCAATGCACAAGGAACGCTTCTGGATTTTGGGAAATTCTTAATTAAAATAAGTGGATTAAAAATAGAAGAAGAAGCAATATATTGAAAATTAAAACCGCAGCTAACATATAGGTATGACATTATTGGGTATTGAAGAATACTGCCTCATCTAGCTCAAGTATCCAACCAATCTAGTCACTTTGGCTTATCAGTTAACCCAGTTTGTAATAGGAAATCGCATAGATAAGTTACCATATCTCAATTCTTATATCTTATCCTTCTTTTTCGATGTACTCATTATCAGTACGGGTAAGAGTATTAGGTTGGTTAATGTACCCACCACCAACGTGAGCGAGGTAAGCCAACCCAAGCCTACTGTGCCACCAAAATTGCTGAAACAAAAGATGATGAAGCCCGCTATCAATACCAACGATGTATAAATAATACTGATGCCCGTGTGCTTGATGGTCTGTATTAAAGTAGGTGTAACCTTACCCCTGTAATGTGGTAGTTCTTGTTTATAATTTATCAGAAACCGTATGGTAACATCTATAGCAATACCTAGTGCTACACTAAAAACCAACACAGTAGAAGGCTTTAGCGTAACGCCAACCCAACCCATTAGCCCGGCTGTTATTACCAATGGAATAACGTTTGGAATTAATGAACAAACCAATATTCTGAACGAGCGAAACAGATAAAGCATACACAAAGTGATGAGCAAAAATGCCCAACAAATACTATCGCGCAAGCCTTTAATGATGAAAGATGAACCTTCTAAAAAGGTAACGCAGCTACCCGTAAAAGTTACCTTATAAGCAGCGGTATCAAATATCTCATGACTCTTATCTTCCAATTCTTTAAGAAAAATGGGTAGTTGGTGACTACCTATATCCTTCATATTTACACTTATTCGCGCTACTTGCTTATTGCTATCCACAAAGCGACTCAGTAACTTAGTGGCCGCATTGGTATTGTTAGCAACTGGTTTTCCTGTGCTATCTGTTTTGGGTGCCAGATAACTTCCCAAAAAGGCCAAATCCCCTTCGGCAGGCACATTGTAACTATTGCTATCTCCATCAAAATAAGCCTGTTTGGCAAACTTCAATCCCTCCACAAAACTTAAAGGTCTTCCAGCTTCGGGTCTATCGGCAATGTAAGAAGCAAATTCATCAATCTTATTCATCGGTCGGGTACTACGGAATAGCCCCTTTTTCTTCTTTGTATCAACGGTAATTTCTAATGGCATTACCCCCTTAAAGTTTATTTCGAACCAAGACAAGTCTGTGTAGATTTTATCTTTGTGCGGCAAATCATCCACCACAAATCCTTCACTTTTCAGTTTGAACAACCCAACAATGGCAAATAAAGTTATAGCCGCCGTAACCGCATATACCCAACGAGAATGATTGAAAACCCAACGCTCAATGCTTACAAGTAGTTTTTCCAGAAATTTATTGTCGAGGTATTTTACATGTTTAGCTTTTGGTGCAGGTAGGTAACTAAGAACCGAAGGAATAAATATGAGCGAAATAACAAACAGCAACATGATATTGATGCCGCTTACCACGCCAAACTCTTGTAGCAAGGCACTACGGGTAAAGGCAAATACCGCAAAACCAATGGCAGCCGCAATGTTGCAAAACAGTGTAACAATGCCCATGCGTCCCACCATTACCTTGAGGGCTTCTTCTTTATTGCCTTTATCTGCATAAGCTGTATGGTATTTATTGAGGAAATAGATACAGTTTGGTATGCCGATAACCACAATCAATGGTGGAATCAATGCCGTAAGCAAAGTGATTTTGTAACCCAAAAGCACCATTGTGGCAAGGCTAGATACTACACCCATACCCACCACAAGCAGGCTCATAAACATGGTGCTGAAACTACGGAAGAAAAGCAATAGGGTTAACGCCGAAAGGATGAATGAGGCAAAAATGAACACATTCATTTCTACTTTTAATCTATTGCCTAGGATAACACGGATGTAAGGCAATCCACTCAATTTGACGGTAATACCCGATGTTTTCTCGAAATCTTCAATGGGTTTCAATACAGAATTTATCAACCTAGTACGGCTTTTACTATCTATGGTATCCCTGTTTAAACTAACTGCAAGTATGTAACTATTGCTTTGAGGATTGTAGAGAAGACTTCTATAAAATGGCAAGTTCTCGAATACTTTTCTGTCTCTATCTAATGCCGCTTGTGAAGAATAGCTAGTCTGAAAAATGTGTTTAGTCCTGAATTTCTTAGCAATGGTGTCATTGAGTAGGTTTAGGGCATCGGGTATACTCAAAACATCTTTTACATCTTGCACTTTTTTAAGGTCTTGGTGCAATTTACTAACTGCATTAAAAACCTTTACGGTGAAGAACTCTTTACTATCAATACCTACCACCATGTTACTTGCATCCTCGCCAAACTTGTTTTTAAAAGCCTGAAATTCCATCAATTTTGGGTTATCGGTAGGAACGGCTCGAGAGAAGTCGTAACTAATTTTAACCTGGGATGCTTCGTAGATTGCGAAAACATTAAAAGCAAGTAAGACAAGTAAAAGCGGAAGCCTGTTCTTTAAAATGAATACACCTAAACGATACCACATAATTTTATTTTAAGTTAAAAGTTGAGAGTCGAAAGTCGAAAGTTAATTGTCATACTTTTTCTCTGACTATTGACTTTCGACTCTCAACTTTAGACCTTCTTACACAAACCACAAACCTATTAATTGGCACACGATACCAAGAATTACACCCGAATAAACTTCGAGTGTGGTATGATCGCTTACCAAAAAGCGAGCTGTGCAGACTAATCCTGTAAGAAGTAAGATGCCAGTAATTGAATATCCGGTGGTGGAATGATATATAAATGCAAATAAAATGATTGCTGCCAATGCACCGCCCATCGCAATGCCGTGCAAACTGATTTTTATATAATTATTAATAAATACACCAATGACAGTGGCTGTAAATATGCCAAAGTAAAAGAATTTAAGCACAGATGGTTGGTCGGTAAATGTTCTACTTAGGTAATACATCCACCAATAAAAGAACATGCAAATAAAATAGGGTATGATGCGTTCTTTCTGTGTACGGAGAAAAATACTATCACTAAACTTCAAACGCCATAAAAGGAATACAGCAAAAGCAGGAAAGAAAGCCGTCATCCAGAAAACACTAAAGAGCTTCATCTTTAGCTGCCACTCAGTTATCCCTGCAAACTCATAAGGAAACTGCTTTAATAGATAAAGAAATATATAAGTAGGAATAAAAAGGGGATGAAATACGTATGAAACAATTTTTGCAAGGAAAGTTGAAAGTCGAAAGTTGAAAGTCATAAGTAATAAGTTGAGCGTCAAAAGTTGAGAGTTGAAAGTATTTAGTTCTTTAGGCTTGGGGGATTCTGTTCACCAATGATTTTATTAATCCTTTTGTAATTCTAGACACTTCATCAGCTTTAGTTAAGAGTCCATTCTTTTCTGATGCAGTAATATAGTTTAACCTTTCTGCCAGATAATACATTGATTTTGTTTCGCTACAAGAGGCGGTTGCTATAAAAAGAAACCTACAAAAGTCTGCGTCAGAACTTCTGTCGAATCCTTCGGCAATATTATTTGAAATAGAAACCACTGCCCTACAAATTTGGTCTTTAAACCCATAATCTTTCAAGTTCATAAAGGAAGAGTAGGTGTCAACGGCAAGGTCTTGTGCTTTTTGCCAAGCTATAATATCTTCAAACCGTTGTATTATCATAATCTTTGTTTTATACTCAACCCCTCTTAACCATTAACTCTC
Organism: Chitinophagaceae bacterium; assembly: GCA_947447825.1. GTDB lineage: Bacteria > Bacteroidota > Bacteroidia > Chitinophagales > Chitinophagaceae > Parasediminibacterium. The sequence goes on from CANFLL010000112.1 coordinate 11,455, forward strand.
CACTTTAAACTTTTGACTTTCGACTTTAAACTTATAACTCCTTCCTAAGCCTTGCCACCGAAATATTCAATTGTTCCCTGTACTTTGCCACGGTTCGGCGGGCAATGTTATAGCCCTTTGCGTTTAGCATGTCCGTCAAAAATTCGTCGCTGAGAGGTTTGTGTTTGTCTTCCGAATCTATCATGTTGCTCAGTATTTCCTTCACCTCACGCGTACTCACTTCCTCGCCGCTATCCGTACTTAAGCTTTCGCTAAAAAAGTATTTTAACCGGTAAGTGCCAAATTCAGTCTGAACAAACTTACTGCTTGCCACCCTACTCACGGTGCTAATGTCTAGTCCTGTTTTCTCGGCCACATCCTTCAAAATCATGGGCTTCATATTCAGCACATCCCCCGACAAAAAGAATTCTTCCTGATGTTTCATAATGGCATTCATCGTAGAAAGCAAAGTTTGTTGCCTTTGCTGTATCATTTCTATAAACCACTTAGCACTATCTATCTTTTGTTTAATAAAGATTACCGCCTCTTTTTGTCGTTTATCTTTTTTATTACCCCTATCATATTGCTTCATCATTTCGCGATAGCCTTCACTAATTTTCAGTTCAGGGGCATTACGCGAATTGAGTGATAGTTCCAGAATACCATTGTTGTTAATAATATAAAAGTCGGGCACTATGTAGGTTTCCGCCTTATTTGTTTCGCCTATGTTTCCGCCAGGCTTGGGGTTAAGCTTAATTATTTGATGAATCACCTCCTTCATTTGGTCATCATTGAGGTTTAAGCGATGTTGTATTTTTTCATAATGCTTCTTAATGAACTCATCATAATATTTTGACAACACCAGAATAGCTGTTTCTACAGCCATGCCTTCACTTCTTTTTCTTTTCAGTTGAATAATCAGGCATTCTTGCAAGTCTCTTGCCGCCACTCCGGGAGGATCAAATTGTTGAATATCTTTAATGAGGTCTTCAATTTCTTTTTCTTCCACAAGTACGTTTTGGCGAAAAGCAAGGTCATCAGCAATCGAGCTTAGTTCTCTTCGCAAATAACCATCATCATCCAAGCTACCCACAATTTGTTCGGCTATTTTATAACGGCGTTCATCCAGTTCTAACATGCCCAGTTGATTTAAAACTAGGTCGAAAAAGCTATTCTCTAGTTTAATGGGCAGTGTTTGTTTATCATCCATTTCCGGATAATTTTCGTCTCTCATTTTATAGTCAGCAATCTCCCCATCATCATCCACCACATATTCACTAACATCAGGATTTTCATATTCATCCTCACTTCCGTCCAGATCAAAGTTTTCTTCCTCTTCGGTTTCAAATTCATCTTTTATTTCATCATCAGCTTCCTTCGTGTCCTCATCTTCGCCCATTTCCAAAGCAGGGTTTTCCTCTAATTCTTCTTTTATACGTTCTTCCAAATTAGCCGTAGGTACCTGAAGAAGTTTCATCAACTGAATTTGTTGTGGCGATAATTTCTGTAAGAGTTTCTGCTGTAATGATTGTCCTAATGCCATGATTAAATGCTAAAACGAAGAATTAATTGGGCGTAAAAATATGGATAATTGCAAAAGAAGAAAGTCAAAAATAGAAAGTCGAAAGTTGAGAGTCGAGAGTTGGGAGTCAAAAGTCAAAAGTCGATAGTCGATAGTCGAGAGTCGATAGTCAAAAGTGGATAGTCGAGAGTTAAAAGTTGATGGTCAAATTCCCAACTCACAAACTCCCAACTCTCGACTCCCAACTTTCAACTGAGGTCTCATGAAATAGGTTGACTCAAAGTTGGTTGATAACTTTTCAGAAAACGTATTTTTATGGAGGTAAAACTTCGAGAGGTGAGACATTTTAGTACCGAGTTTAAGAAAGAGAAAGTAGAGTTGCTAGCTGCGAAAAAGA
>CANFLL010000113.1 GCA_947447825.1 Chitinophagaceae bacterium
AAAAAAGAATGAAACTTTCGGGACAACGATGGACTAAGAAAGGTGCTTGCAACATGCTTTGTATTAGAACAATCAAAATGAATGGACAGTGGGATAAAGTAGTCGACAGAATAAAGGCTAATGCTGCTTAAAAAAATGTTATACACCCAATGAGAAATATATTTAGTTCATTAATGAAGGATACTGAATATGCGGATAATGTAATCAAATTCATTACTGAGTATAAATTAGAAACAAAAGATATAGACGATTTTGAAAGCCACGGAGAATATATTAACTACCTAAAAGATAATAACATTAAGTCTTATAAAACAACTGAAAAAGAGATTGATGGAAGAATTACAATTTTAAGAGAGATATGTAAAAGTGTTGAAGAAGTTAAAATTGCTAACTACTTATTTCTTAATGGAGTAAATTATCTTTATGAAGAACCTTATCAATATCCCACTGCGGACAATGTTTATGCCCAGTATAAGCCAGAATTCTATCTACCTGATTATGATACTTATATCGAACACTTTGGTTTAATTGATAAAAACAATAACGTTCCACATTGGTTTAGCTCAGAAAAAGGCATGTCAGCTAAAGATAAATACAATACTGACATTGCATGGAAGCGAGAGACACATAAAAAATATCAAACAACTTTGGTCGAAACATTTTCTTATGAAAATAAAGGAGACGCTTTACTAATAAATCTAAAATCAAAATTAGAAAAATTAGGAGTAGAATTCAAGCCAAGAACTGCCGATGAAATTTGGGGAATACTCAATTCAATTGCAGAGGATGACGTTTCTGCTTTAGATACTTTAATCAATACTTTCTTAAATCTTTTCAAATCAAACAATTTTAAAATTAGCAGAATAAAACTTGAAATTAATAAAATTGATGATAAAAAAATAAGAACTCGTTACTTATTATTTATTTCAATTTTTGAACCCATTTTGAATAATTACAATTCATATTTAAAAGCTAACAATCTTATTGACTTTAGTGATATGATTAATGAGGCATCAAATTACATCATTGAAAATAAATTCAAAAACAAGTTCAAGTATATTATAATCGATGAATTTCAAGATACTTCAATTGGACGATTTAATTTAATCAAAGCCTTATTAAACAATAATAATTCTTGTAGACTATTTGCTGTGGGTGATGATTGGCAAAGTATTTATCGTTTTGCTGGCAGTGATATCTCTCTATTTACTGAATTTGAGAAGCATTTTGGTAGTACGGAGTATTCTAAAATTGAAACAACTTATCGATTCAACAAAAATATGATAGATCTAAGTAGTAAGTTCATTCTAGCTAATCCAAATCAAACACCTAAACAGCTAAAGCCATACTCAATAAATGAGATCCAACCAGTAGAAATACTATATAGTAATAGTCATAAGAACGATGACCCTTATCCGTTAATTGAGGTTTTAAGAAAAATTAATTCTGAGAATCTGAACACCAATGTTAAACTAAAAATTCTTGCGCTCTCTCGTTATAAACATTTTATTAAGCTATATAAAGAGAATACAGATTTATTTTCTGTTACCTACAATGCAAAAGATAATAATTACTTTATCACTTGTTTTGAATATCCAAATTTACAAATTGAATTTCTAACAGTACATAGATCAAAAGGACTTCAAGCTGATTACGTGATAATATTAAATTGTGTTTCTGGTGAGTATGGTTTTCCTTCCGAACAAGCCGATGACCCTGTCTTAAATTTACTTCTTTCTAAATCAGACCAATTTGAAAATGGCGAAGAAAGGCGATTATTTTATGTTGCATTAACAAGGTCAAAAAGGAAAACCTTTATTACAACTAATTCAAAATACAAATCAAAATTCATAAATGAAATTGATCCAAATTACATTGTAGATACAAAATTGAAATGTCCTAAATGCAAGTTAGGAGACAAACTTAAAAAAGAAGGTATCACTAATGGTCGACCATGGATTAAGTATTCATGTTCTAATTGGAATTATAATTGTAATTATTTGGAATGGGGGTAAAATAAAAATAATTCGTTTATTTTTTTCACTCGCTCAAATGTTGCGAATTATCACTTCTGTGTACCAGTTGAACCAGATTGTAACTTGAATTATCTAATATTAAAACACTCGTTTATATTTAAGCATTAGTAACGAACAGTCCATGACGGGAGTCATGAACTAGCCCCGTAACCGCTGTGTACAATTTGTCTAAAAAAGTCTAAATAAAACGTCTAAATAAAACGTCTAAATGCTTTTCTATATCCTGTCCTTTAGACTATTATTCTATGCCATATCATCGATTGTAAAATACTTCGAACTATTGCAATTCATTGAACATCTGATGGATGCCCTTTAGTTTTTTTATACAAATAATCAATATTTATTTAGACATATTTAGACAAAAATCGTTTTTTCTCACGTTGTTTTGTCTATAAAATATTTCCGCCCTTTTAACTTACCAATTGAATTTAACTCCCCTATCTCTAACATATCATACAATTGGGCTTTTAGTTTTCTATAAGGTATTTCAGTGCCAATCCTTTGATGTATGTCGCCAATAGAACTTTTTGGGTAGGTAGAAACATCCTGATAAATCAACTCTCTCAACCTATGCGTTTCAATCTTTTTTAAACTTGTTTTGCCCTTAAAATCTAATTTCTGTAAAAACTCTGGATTAATAAAATATTCTACCCCTTTTGTTTTTCCTTTAGAGTTTATTATGCCCAACTCTGGAAGCCTTCCTAACCAATCCCTAATTGCATTTTGCTGTGGCAAATTTAATACCCTAGAGAACTCAGTTGCAGAGAGTGAGGTATGTTGAGCAACCAAACCTAGACAAATAATTTCCTTTTGGCGAAGTTGAAACTCTTCATTTGCCCTACTTACCAACTTAACCACTTCCGTTTTAATGATATGTTTTTTGATGGTAACTGTTACCCTATCGTCACCCTCGAAAGGGATTGGTACTTGCTTACCATTGGATAGTAGGGTTTCGTACATCTTATCATAACCGCTCCCCTCTCTTTCCATTAGTGAGAGAAATGTATTTTTTTAAAATTATGCTTTGCAATTGAAAAAAGAAGTCCATCTTTACAAAGCAATTTTGCATTTATCATAATGCCCACTGGGGCAGGTTGGGAGTATTCTCACTGGAAGTGTAAGATTGTTTTTTAATTTGTATTGCTAGAGAGTTTTGAGCCTACATATCTCATCCCATGATGGGTGCTGCCAGTATTGGCACGGGGGCGAAAAGATTTTCTAGCTTTTTTTATTTCTACTCCTCTTCGTAGACATTGAGTACAGTTTGATACTTGCTCCTTATAATGGCTTTCTTATTTACCCAAGAACGTGGGTAGATTTTTGAATTATTTACCTATGACTATTTGTACGTGGGTAAATTTTGCAGTTTTTTACCCATGAGCGGAAGAACGTGTTAAGTTTTTGCCGTTTTCTTAACATGAGAAATGGAACGTGTTAAGATTTTGCTGTTTTCTTAACATGATAGAGGACGGTACTAGGATTGATTCTTGAATTTTAATAATTCAGGTGCATTGTATAAGTATTGAAACAATGCATCATTTACGTAATAATTCTCCTTACCTATTTTGTGGATAGTTACCAAATTGAGCTCAACCAACTGTTCCAAATATTTGGAAGCTGTCTTACGGGTAACCTGTAAATCGGTTACTAAAAAATCAATCTTGGTGTATGGGTGCTTGAAAAGATTGTTGATTAAATCTTGTGAGTAGATTTTAGGTAACTCTTTACGGATTTTTTGTTTGTAATCCATCATCAGGCTTTTAATACCTCTAACCATTGAAGATGTTTGCCTAGCAGTTTGTTCTACAGCTTCTAGCATATACAAAATCCAGGGTTCCCATTGATTGGTGATTCTAGTTTGCTGTAGAAGCTTGTAATAATCAGCTTTATTTTGATTTATATAGCGACTGAGATACAGAATTGGGAGGTTTAGCAAATCTTCTTTTACCAAGTATAGAATATTGATGATACGACCTGTACGCCCATTGCCATCGTAGAAGGGGTGGATACTTTCGAATTGGTGGTGTATGATTGCCATCTTAACCAACGGATCTGCATCAGAAAGAGAATTGTCATTGATGAACTTTTCGAGATTGGCCATTAACTCTACTATCTCTTCATGGTTTTGAGGAGGTGTATAAACAGTTTCACCTGTCTGTTCGTTCTTTAATGCTGTGCCTGGCAATTTCCTAAAGCCTGCGTTATTTTCTTCGAGTGTTGCTTGAATATCTATAATCTGGTTGCAAGTGAGCAAGCTTTTTTGCTTTACAACTGTGAAACCTTCTTTAAGAGCATTAGCATAATTGTACACTTCTTTAGCTGCTGCACTAGCAAACTGCTGGGCAATACTATCACTGCTATATAATTCATCGTGAGTTGTAATGATATTTTCGATAGCAGAGCTATCTTTTGCTTCTTGCAAGGAAAGTGTGTTGAGGATAATAACTTCATTGGGCATTGTTTCGGACACACCATTTAGTTCTGCCAATGCTTTGTGAGCCAATACTAATTTCTTTAAAACCGCTTTAGTTTCAATCTCTTCTGTAAGCGGTAAAAAAGGTAATTTGTAATTGCTCATATTGTTATTTAGGGGCTAAAGTTATGGATTATGTTTTTAGACCGGATGAAACCGCCTTTAATTTATGAGACAAGCTGAACTGCGCTTATATCTTGGCTAGCCAATTGTGCCACAGGTTGTGGCATTTTTTGAAGACCTTAAATATAGAAACTCCGAACAAAGGACTTTTGACAATTGATCTATTGGAGCATCGCACCATTAGCTGCCAAAAACAAGAAATTAATTATCAGGTATTTAATCGAATTCCAGTTAAAAACATGGGTTGACTGTTTGTCTCAAGTGATTAGCTGCTCTGAACACTTGAGGGAGTAGGTTTTTAATTTTCAATATCTTTTTCTCCTATATTTACATCCAGTAGTTAAACACTACTAAATTCTTTTACTATTTACAAAACAGCGAATGCTACAGCAAGTTAATTGGAGCACCGATAGAAGCTAGCGTACCGGAACAGAAGATGAACCCTTACAATTTTATTTTGAGGGACTCTGTAACAGTACCCAATTAGATTTACTCCTTGGCTATTTTAGTTCTGCTGCAATTAATGTTCTCTCTCTTGGTTTTGCTAGTTTTTTGTATAAGGTTGTACAAGTATCTATCAAATTGGTACTTCATTTGCGTAATTTATTTCAATGATTAGTGATTCGTATCCAATAATTTCCCATCTTTGGAACAACAAATGGAGTGTCCTTTGAAAACAGTTACGAAATACCGACATCTAATTTTTATTACAATATAAATAATCTCAAACAATAATCCAAATGAGTTACTTCGACCCTACAAAGAATAAAATCCACTTCGGCAGTACCGATAAATTAATTGATTGGTTAACTGAATACCCTGACCAAGGCAAAATAATTAGTAAAATCAAGCTGTTGCTTAAAAATTATCTTGAACTTGATAATGTTAGTTTTCTATTTGGCTCTGGTACTTCTATTCATTTAGGTGCCGTTTCAATACGAAACTTTCCTAGTGAAGTTTATGAATATATCAAGGAAAAGGATGGAACTACTGCGCCAGGTATTTTAGGGTATTTGCAAACAACAATTAAGACTTTGCAATTTGAATTATATGAATATGGTAATTCAAATTTAAAACCTGGCACTAAAGAATTTAAAAAGCAAGGATGGACTTATTTTATCGATAGTGACGAATTAGTTTGTGATAATGATTCTAAAGAGATTGCAATTGAGTACGAAAGGGTTTTAAATTACTTAATTGCATTAGATTTTGTTTTAAGTGAAGATAAAAGTTCCCCTAAATCGGAAGAAGTTAGCAATTTAATTGTAGCTATAAAAGAGGGATTGTTTAAAGTTTGTAATATTGATGACCCAAGTCGGGTTGTTCCCCAAACTTTAATTGATAGAAAAAAAGCTAGTACTTTTGAAAACCAAAAAGAACAAGGCAATCTTTTAGAAACACAATCAAAATATATCTTTCACGAAAAATTTATAAAGGCTCTTCTACAAAGACCACTGAATTTGCGCAGGGCTAATATTTTCACTGCCAACTACGATTTGGCATTTGAATATGCGTTCGATAGATTAGGTGTTCATTATATAGATGGATTTGCAGGGTTTCACAAACGTTTCTTTAAACCAGAGACCTTTGAATATGACATATTTTATCCAGGTTCTACCACATCTGGCAAGGTTCAGCGAATTGAAAAAGTAGTAAGATACTTTAAATTACACGGGTCATTATCTTGGGTCAATTCAGATAAAAGAGATTCTAATAATCTTTATGGAATAGAAGAAAAGCCATTAGAACTAATCGAAAGTCTGAAAAAGAAAGGCGAGATTATTATTTATCCTTCGGCTGTTAAAAAATCTTACACGCTTGATTTACCTTATTCCGAGTTATTCAGACAGTTTGCCGCTACTATTACACAATCCCAATCCGTATTAATTACAATTGGCTACTCATTTGGAGACGACCATTTTAACGATATAATTTACCAAGCACTTTCAAATCCGACTTTTACTTTAATCATTGTTGATTTTTCAGGAACAAAAAGCGAATACATAAAAAAAGTAAAAGACTTGAATGACCCACGTGTCATTATTCTTGAAGGGGAGTTTTTGGGAGACTTCTTAACTTTCGCTGACACTTTGATGCCAAACTTCAATGACATAGATAATAATGATAAGATTGCGAATACTCTAAACGGTTTATTCGGTAACCCAACACCACCTGTAACCCCAACCAGTCCAATTAATCCATCAACAACACCAACAAAATGAGTGAAAGAAGTATAGGGAAGGTAGTATCTGTGGATAGCTTTAGAGTTTCTATTAGATTAGAAGATGACTTAAAAAGCTTATATAAAAGTGGCTTTGAAGATATCTATGAAGTAGCCAGGATTAATTCATACGTAATTATCCCAATAGGCGCTGATAGAATCGTTGGTATGGTTACAAGTGTGAGAGCAATGGATGAGACTGAATTTGGAAAGAATAAGGAAGCAATATTCTTAACTAAAACCACTCGAACCCTTGTTGCTACAATGGTTGGAACAATTGAGAACAGTGGAAAATACGTACAAGGCGTTTATAATTACCCAATATTAAATAACCCAGTTTGGTATGTGACAAAAAAAGATCTTGATTGCATTTTTGATCATTTTAATCCAGAAGATAAAAAGCCTGTAAATTTTGATGATGATTATTATTTACCAATCGGCACGTCCCCTTCTTTTTCCGATTATAAGATAAAAATTAATCCAGATAAATTTTTCGGAAAACACGCCGCCATTTTAGGAAATACAGGCTCAGGTAAGTCCTGCACCTTTGCTTCTATCATACAAAGTATGTTTGACTTTGATTATAATGGCAAAAAATTAAATAATGCTCATATAATAATATTCGATACAAATGGAGAGTACAAGGCAGCCTTTCAAGGCACTAAAGAAACTCCATATAAAAATCTAAAAGAAGTAAACGCATTTCACATTGATAAGACTGGAATGAAAGTGCCATTTTGGTTTATGAACTTTGCTGATTTTGATTTTTTGTTTGAACCAACATCTGGAACACAAGCTCCTGTATTCAAAAGAGCATTAGGACTTGCAAAGAATCAAAGGGTTATCACTGGAAAACCAATTCTAGACAAATTTACAGAAAGGGGTATCTTAGGATTATTTGATGCTTCTCCCGATGACATTAAGAAAAAGAAAAAGTATAGTGATTATGGCACGTGGAAATACAAAGTGGATAATGAAATACTTGGTCTTGGAAATACAATTGCGCCAAATGGAAATCAAATATTGATTGATATTCAAAGCTCATTACTTGCGCTTGGCGCAAATAACACATTGAATGATGAAAAAAATGCTCTAGCCTTGCTAGAAAGTAAATATTTGGAATACTCCAGTTCTCAAAGTGTTGAACAAATTGCAATTGAAAAGAATATTGACCTGCCAATTTGGTTTAACTTTCAGGACTTAATAGCTAGATTCTTTGATGAAGCAATTAATGAACAAGAAAACTCCGGAAATAGATTAAGGGAGTTTGTTTCAACTCTTAGATTAAGACTTCAATCATATTTAAGTGATGAAAGAATTGCACAGCCTTTATTATTAAATCATACAGATGAAATAACAAATGCCTTAGCAAAATTCATTTCATTTATTCTAGGTGATTTTTGCAAGGTTTATCAGGATACAGATACAGATTTATTTACAGAGTTCTATAAACAACAATTAGCAAAAGATGAGATTGAAAAGTTAGAGCCTAATAAACCAAGTCAGATTACCATAATTGATATGTCCTTATTGCCCTTCGAAGTATTAGAAACAATAACTGGTTTAATTGGGAGATTAATTTTAGAGTTTGTTTCAAGGTTTCCCGAAAGTGATAGAGGTAAATTGCCAATGGTTATTGCATTAGAAGAAGCGCAGAATTATATTCCAGAGAAGAACAGAGGAGATAAGGAATCCATTGCCAAAAAAGTATTTGAAAGAATTGCACGGGAAGGTAGAAAGTATGGCATTTCGCTTTTAGTTTCAAGTCAAAGACCTTCAGAATTATCAAAAACAGTTTTGTCTCAATGTAATTCATTCATAATACATAGACTACAAAACCCAGAAGACCAAAAATATGTAAGGCAATTGGTTTCAGCAGCAAATGAAGATATACTTCAACAATTGCCAATATTACCACAACAACACGTTGTTATAATGGGAGATGCTGTAAGAACCCCAGTTCAAGCAAGGATGAATACAGCTAATCCAAGACCTAATAGCAACAACCCGAAGTTTGTTGAGAACTGGACAGCGGATTTGCCACCAACCTTTCCAAACTATAAAGGAATTGCAGAGGCATGGGAAAAGGGAGAGAAGTATGTTCCTATTGATATTAATGATTTACTTTAATTGATAGTATTTGGCTTTTTGATAAGTGATCTGTATTAAGATATTAGCTTAAATTATGAAAAAAATAGAATTTATAAAGGTTGACTACAACGAGTTGAATCCAAAACAGCAAGAAAGTTATAACTATCAAAAAGTATCGGGATTATTAGCTGAATATGGGTATATAACTTATCGTATGCATGATGATTATCATGGTGCTGATTTTCATGCTGTAAATATAAATGGGCATATTTTAAAGATACAATTAAAAGGTCGTTTTACTATTGAAAAAAAGTATCTGGGTAAGGATATTTATATTGCTTTCTCTAATGACCGTATAAAATGGTACTTATACCCCCACGATATATTGCACAAGATAGTAACTGACCATTCACCTGGTGCTAAATTACATGGTGGAAGAAGTATTCATTATATCCCTAAATGGCTCGTACCAGTACTTAGTGAATATATATTATAATAGCCCGTTCCTAATTAGTGCCAGTAACTTTGTCTTCTGCTTCACGATAATAGAGTATTGTTTTGCTCAAGAAGTAAGACTTTAATTATTTCGTGATACACTGAAATACAAACAGTGGCAACTAGTGTAGCTTAGATTAGACTTGGAGTGTGGTAACGTTGGGACATTCAAATAATAATGGCAGTATTTTTATACACAAAATAAACTTAAATGAATAATTTATCTGAAATTTTAGATGACTCAAGAGAGGAAACGGTTCAGAAATATCTTGAAAAGAACCCTTCTCTACTTTTAGCGGCTTTTGGTAATAGATGGGTAGTGAATGAATGTATTCCTAAATTCAAGTTTGGTAATGAGTTTATTTCTGATTTTGTAATAGTTACTGGTCAATCGTTTTCGTATGATATTACTTTAATTGAATTAGAACCTCCTACTGAAAGGATTTTTACCCAAAACGGGAAATACGCAAAACGACTAAATGATTCTATTGGACAAATAAATGACTGGTTAAGTTGGATAAATGACAATATGGATTATTTTAAACAAAGTTTAGCTAAGAAAATTAATAATTACTACGGTGCTTCACAAATTAATGGTCTACATACACGACGTTTATTTGTTTCAAGTAAGATTATCATTGGTAGAAGAAGTATGTTGACAGATGAAGATAATAAAAGAAGGGCAACAATATATGCACAGACAAATAAAACACTTGAGATATTACCCTACGACAGATTAATTGAAATCGAAGAACTAAATAATAAAATTTCCAGCTAATCTGTCTCTACCCAGCTAGTTCGCTTCAATCGCTACAATCTCCGCAAGCCTTTCGCGTGTGGATTCACTAAGAGTGACTATGGAAAGCTGAGGTGTAAAATGTTAGTTTAAGATATATTTGTTTTTTGTAGTACACACATGCGAAGCACGTACGGTAGCAGCGATTAATCGATATAAAGAATAGAATAAAAAACGGCATGCATAATATAATTCTTATTGGTACGGCACATATTGAAAAGGGAGAATGCAATTCTGACGAATTATATAAAATTATTAAGTCCATAAATCCCGATGTGATTTTTGATGAAATCCCATCTTCTCATTTTAATGCGTTTTACGTGAATAAAACTCAAAGGACTTTAGAATCTGACGCGATTAATCAATATTTAATAAGTTATGACGTTAAAATTTTTCCAGTCGATATTGATATAAGACAAGAATTATCAAAATACCAAAATGAAATTTGTTTTATCTTTCAAGCAATCTTTAAACATAAAGATTTTATTAGGTTAGATAAAGAGAAAGAGGAATTGATGATACTGGAGGGTTTTAGGTATCTAAATAGTGATGAGTTTTTAGACTTTTTAGAGAAAAAGAAGGTTTTAGAAAAACAGATTTTAGAATCTGAGCCAGATATGGAAAGAGTACTTAGTATTTATAAATTATTTCAAATAGAGGAACACGACAAACGCGAAAACGCAATGCTTCAAAATATTTATAATTACAGCAAAGAAAATCGATATAAACAAGCCGTTTTTTTAATTGGTTCAGAACATAGAAAGTCAATAATTCCAAAAATTGCTGTGTATGAAAAAATATCAACCGTTAAATTGAACTGGACTATGTATGGCGAGAAATAAAAACGAACCCAGCAACTCCACGACACTCCTAGCTAGTCCGCGTTAACTTCACTGCTACTGCGCTGTCTTTGACGCGTGGCTTTGCTTAGATTGTTTTTTAAAGTTAATTTAGGTACAATATTCTCAATACTCCCTCCTTTCCGGTATCACGCCCCTCACGCCTCCTCTTGGTTCTGCAACATCCCCTATATAACGAGGAATCAGGTGAATATGTACATGGGGTACAGTTTGCCCTGCGGCTTCGTTTATGTTGATGCCTACATTAAAACCATCGGGGTTATAGCATTGCTGCACTATTTCTTTTACTTGGTTTAGTAGCTGCCAGCAGTCTGTTTGTTCGGCGATAGAAAGATCGAAGTAATTAGCACCATGTGTTTTGGGTATAATTAGGGCGTGTCCTTTGTTTACAGGAAACTTATCATAGATGGCAAATGCGCTGGTAGATTGCGCTATTATTTCTCTGTCTGCTTCCAGATTGCAAAAAGGGCAATTAGCCTGTGTTATAGTTTCCATTCTGTAAATCCTCTTGTTTCAATTAAGTATTTAGATGTATTCAGTAACTGGTTAAAAGCAGTATGTTGCCAGTTGTTGTTGTCCTTGTTGCCTAACAAAGTAATCTGTATCTCCTGCAGAAAACGTTGCGGCTGTGCGCTACAGATAGTTTCCCAATAGTGAATAATGGGTTGCTTTTGCTTCAACAACAAACCAGTAGCAGGTATCTTATCGCGCTTACTGTTGTTGATGCTAGGTTTTGCAGGCAATAGATTCCATAAGTCGTTATTCTTCCAGACAGAAAAAGGAATTACATGGTCAACATCATAATTACTGATGGTTTCGCCAGTCCATACACAGTTAATCTTTCCTTTATCCTTCAGAATTGTTTTATACAAATTCTTAGCAACCGCAACATCTCTTTCTGTAATTGGACTCTTTAAAATGTGATGAATAGCCGTTGAGGTATCTACCAGAGAATTACTGGCATTTACAGAAAACTCAGCCCATTTAAACAAGATGTTGTCTGTACCACTCACAAAACTACCCAAGACTTTAAATGCTTCATAATATGCTTTCGGAATGGTGTAAGTACCACAGCTATTAATGAGCCAATGGGCATTCTGCAAAGAAGTTTGCTTTAGGTTTGCATTGGAATGAACCTTAAAAATAGAGTAATGACTATCCGCAATCGATCCTCCAATATAGCGCATGGGCATCTTGGTAATGGTATCTTTTAATTTCCTCACCAAAGCCAGAAACTCATGTTGAATGGTGGGGCTAACGCCTTTAACCCTTAGGTCATTATATAAGGCTGATAGTCCGCCAAACTGGTTATAAAAGTGTATGATGGGCAGGAACTCATTCTGAAAGGCAATTTTATTGTTAGAACCGTGAATTTGTGGGATAGACACTTTTGAATCTAGGATGGGATAATAATATATAACCCATTTCTCTATCAATAAGCCAAGCGGAATTTCTACATGGTCACCAATTGCGTTTATAAATGGCGAATTATCTAATATGGTGTCGATAGTCCCTCTTAATAAGGCAAACTTATAGGTCGTGTTTTTACTATCCCGCTCTATTATTTTGCTGATATTTATAAAGGTTTCATTCATTGGCCTATAACATTTGCATTATTGATGATAATATGGTAAAGTATTTTGAAAGTTTTATTTGTCTGTTTCTTTCTTGCAAACTTAGGGATCTGTCTATGTAAAACAAGTTATTTAGACTTTTAAAGAAATAATCATATTGATTTCTAACACAAACTAGAGCAAGTGATTTCAAGTTCTTTTGTCTAGAGAGTTTACATCAAAAGCTATCA
>CANFLL010000114.1 GCA_947447825.1 Chitinophagaceae bacterium
GCTAGGAGAGGTATGCCCAATAAGAACATTAACCATCAAAAAATGATTGTTTTCAATAAAAGATGAACCTGTAACGTAAAATCCAGTTAAATCAAATATAAATATATTGCAATATCAAAAAGATGCGCAGCAATTACAGGGAATGCCTGGAGAAATCAACCAAAATACCGTTCAAAATTCGCCTTGGAAGTGTTGATTATGTGGACAAAATGGAGGGGAAAGGGTCAGGTCGTAACTAAATTTTAGTATGAATATTTACCTATCCGATTTTTCCACTAACTTATCTAATGCGATCTTTAACTGTCCTTCTGGCAACTGATGATCGAAGAATGCACGGAAGTTGGTGGCTTTGTTAATCATCAAGCTTACGGGTATAGTGCCTTCCCAACGTTTATCTACTTTAGGACAAAAGGAATTAGGATCCGATTCGTCTAGCCATACTATCTGTGAGTTAATATTGTTTTTGCTGGCAAATGCAGCTATGTTTTTTGGATAGTCCTCCGCATAGTCTAGGCTTACTAACAATAATTTTACATCCTTGCCTTTATAGTTGGGAATAGACTTTTCGAACCATGGTAACTCTTGCACGCAAGGTTTACACCAAGTGGCGAAGAAGTTAATGACAACAGGAACTGAAGAGGTATCAGCCATTCGCAACACATCCGCAATCTTTACTTTTTTTATTGTTTGGCTGAACGATATGTTCAGAATCAAAACAGATATTCCTATTAGTGGTAAACTCTTTCTCATAACTCATTTATTAGTTTGCAATATACAAATTTCAGGTTACTAGTTACTGGTTTCAGGTTGCAAGTTACTGGTTTAAGTACTAGTAACCTGAAACTTACTCCAGCCCCCACTCATTGCTCAATGCCTTCATCTGTTTTGCAGGCATGCTTGATTGTTCATAATGCCCCGCTAGTTTCTTTTGACGATAAGCTTCGTAAATACTTACAGCACATGCTACAGAAATATTCAAGCTTTGCACCATTCCAACTTGTGGAATAATGAAATTACCATCGGCCAATGCTCTTGCTTTATCACTAACTCCATCCCCTTCATTACCAAACACAAGTGCAACATTTTGTGTAAAGTCTATACTATAAAGGTCTATGGCATCCGATGATAAATGAGTGGTTAAAATTACCGAGAAGCGTTTACGCAGTTCTGTAAAGCATTCCTCCACGGTGGCAAACTGGTGAACGGTAATCCATTTGGAAGTGCTGCCTCCACTTTTATAACCAAGCTTCCTGATTGGTTTACCCGAATTTATTATATAAACATCCTGTACACCCACCGCATCTGCAGTACGCATTACCGCCGTAATGTTTCTCGGATCCTGCACATCTTCAAACACGATGGTAAGGTTAGATTGCCTTTTATTCAATACCGTCTGTACCTTATTTCTTCTTTCTTCAGTCATAATTATTTGTATTGCCCCTATCCCCTAAAGGGAGATATGGAGATTTTGCCTGCTAATTATCAATTTCGCTTCTCCATCATCTCCTACTTATTACCCTTTAGGGGATAGGGGTTAATTATTCTATCCTTCTAAAAACGTAGCTACTATACCCAATCCTGCTTTTCCTGCAATGAATACTTTGCCAGCATCATAAATTAATCCTTTTGCTAGATCTTGTGTTTGCAATAATGGTCCATCCATATCCACATAATCCAATTGTGGTAAAAAGTTAGCAATAGCAGCCGAGCCAATGCTTGTTTCGTTCATGCAACCCATCATTACTTTTAGGTTCATTTCTCGTGCTTTTGTAATCATTCTTTGAGCAGGCGTAATGCCACTGCACTTAGTAAGCTTGATGTTGATGCCATGAAAGTAGCCGCTACATTTTTCTACATCATGCTCCGATACGCAGCTTTCGTCTGCAATCAAAGGCAATACTGATTGATTGTACAATACTTTCATGCCTTCCCAATTATCTTTTGCCAAAGGTTGTTCTACCAGTTTTACGCCTAGTTCCTTCAATAAAGGAATCTTTATGAGTGCTTCTTCCAACGTCCAGGCGGCATTGGCATCTACCCTAAATGTGGCATCGGAGTGTTTACGCAATTCGGTTATAATAGCTAAATCATTAGGAGTGCCTACTTTTATTTTATAAATAGGCCAAGGATGTGCCAGCATCTTTTCTACCATTTTATCAATAGTATCTAGCCCGATGGTAAAATCAGTAAGCGGTGTGTTTTCCCATTTGGTGTCCCATAGTTCGTACAAAAGTTTGCCTTTCATTTGTCCAAACAAATCCCAACAGGCCATATCCAAGGCACTTACCAAGAAAGGATTATGCGGAATTAGGTGATGCAAGTAATGCCAATAGCGACCAGGATCACCGGTAAGTGCAAACTTCTCAATGAATTTATGTTTCTTTTCTATGTCAGCAATCATATCCTCCACCGAAATATTATAATAAGTAATGGCGGGTGCTTCGCCGAAACCAACATAATTACCTAACTGCAAAGCCACAACCAAAGTAGGCTGATGGGTTTTGGTACGCCCATTAGAAATGGTAAATGGGTATTGAAACGGCAGTTCTTTTTTCCAGTAATAGAGAGTCATAGATGCAAAATTGGGTTGCAAGATACAAGTTGCAGGAAAGTAGATACAAGTTTCTAGTTTCAGGATACCAGTAAACCCCAATCCTGCAATAATTTTGAGCTAAACCCTGTAAAGGTTTTGAACCTTTACAGGGTTATCTTTTACTTTGCAGCCAATATGAGCAATCACGAACAGTACCCCTTAAGGGGCGAAGGCATCACTATCCTTGCAATAGAATCATCTTGCGATGATACCAGTGTGGCGGTGTGCAGGAATGGCGTTATCCTTTCTAATATTATTGCCGGGCAAATAGTACATGAAAAGTATGGCGGCGTTGTGCCCGAATTGGCTAGTAGGGCGCACATGCAAAACATTGTCCCTACCGTGCAAGCGGCTTTGGATACTGCCAACACCACAATGGATAAATTGGATGCCATCGCTTTTACACAATCTCCCGGATTGATCGGTAGCCTTTTGGTAGGGGTGCAATTTGCAAAGAGTGTGGCACTAGCATTGGATAAACCACTTATTGCCGTGCATCACATGCAAGCTCATGTATTGGCAAACCTGATTGATACTGACAATAAACCCGACTTTCCTTTTCTGTGCCTCACCGTTAGTGGTGGGCATACCCAAATTGTGTTGGCTAAAAGTCCGTTGGAACTGGAAGTTATTGGTGAAACAATAGATGATGCCGCAGGAGAGGCTTTTGATAAATGTGCCAAAATAATGGGCATCCCTTATCCCGGTGGTCCATTGATAGATAAATATGCTAAAGAAGGTAATCCATTGGCATTTAAGTTTGCCGAGCCTCAGATGCCGGAACTTAACTTTAGCTTTAGTGGATTAAAAACCTCAGTATTGTATTTTCTTCAGAAGCAAGAATCAGGATTTATTGCAGCCAATCAGGCCGATTTATGTGCTTCAATTCAATATACTATCATTAATATATTACTCAAAAAACTGAAAAAAGCGGTACAGCAAACTGGCATTAGTAATGTGTGTATTGCTGGTGGCGTTAGTGCAAATAGTGGCCTGCGCAATGGACTGACAGAGATGGGTAAAAAGCATGGTTGGAAAACATTTATCCCTGCTTTTCAATACTGCACAGACAACGCAGGCATGATAGCCATTACAGCACATTACAAATATCTGGCTGGACAGTTTGCAGGTATGGAGGCTAGCCCTAGTGCAAGGGCAGAATGGTAGCAGTTTAATTGTTAGTTATTAGTGGTTATTAATGAGGCGAAAACTATTTTCTACATTCATATTTCCATAGTTTCTGCCATTTCCTCAGTTGAGTGAATCTCTCACCCAGCTGAGGCAGTCTTCCACCCAGTTGAGAAAATGATTTACCCAGCTGAGAGAATCTCTGCCCCAACTGTGGAAATGGCTAATAATGTAAGATATGATACTACTAAAACTAGCATAACAAACAGTAAGTTATGCCTAACATAATCTCTCACAACTAATAACTAATAACTAACATCTAACCACTTTCAACTAATCCCTAACCATTCACCACTAAGCATTAATCATTAAAACCCCTATTTTGCCATTAAACAACTAAATCTTCATCAGTTTGCTTAAAGTAGGCAATTTGCACTCGAATTAATTACAATAACACAATAAAACAAGCACATGAAAAAGTATTTCTACATAGCTTCAATGCTATTAACCTTGCTGACCACGCAAGGCTTTGCGCAATCAAAAAAGACTGTAACAGGTATCGTCCAAGACAACAAAGGCAAAGGGTTGGCAGGTGTGTCTGTATCTCTATTAAAGGCAAAAGATAGCAGCCTAATAAAAGTAGGTGTATCAGAAAATGATGGTCACTTCGAAATTGCCACAAACGTTTTAGGCAAGTTCCTATTAAGCTATAATGCTTTGGGATTCGCTAAAAGATATTCTTCTGCATTTGAATTAACATTTCAAGATAATTATCAGGCTGCAACTGTTGCACTGACTGCTACAGAAGGAAAACTTGATGAAGTAACTGTTACTAGTACGCGTAAACCAATGATTGAGGTAAAGGCCGACAAAATGGTGTTCAATGTGGAAAGTAGCATCAACGCAACAGGTAGTGACGGTATGGAAATATTACAGAAAAGTCCCGGCATTCAGGTTGATAATAATGACAACATTAGCATGAAGGGAAAGAATGGCGTTAAGATATATGTTGATGGAAAAAAACTTGAACTAGATACTAAAGATTTGGCGGCTTATCTACGCAGCATTAGTAGTAATGACATTGAGGCAATTGAAATGATTAGTAATCCAAGTGCAAAATATGATGCAAGTGGCAATGCTGGTATCATTAATATCAGGCTAAAAAAGAATAAGAAGTTTGGTACAAATGGCTCTACTAGCATCGGTTTTACGCAAGGCATTACCCCAAAAGAAAATGCTTCGGTTAACTTGAACTATCGTGATAAAAAGTTTAATCTATTTGGTAATGTTGGAGCCAATATTGGTAAGCGAAATAATACTTTAAACCTATATAGAACACAAAATGACAGTATTTACGATCAGCATAGCACCAATGCAAATGAAAACACGAGCATAAACATTAAAGCTGGTGCGGATTATTTTGCAGACACTAAAAACACTTTTGGTGTAATGGCAAGATATGGATACAACAAAACTGATTTTACCAGTACTACCAATACACTTATTTATTCTGGTAAAGTAACTGTTGATAGTTTTGTGAAGAAGCTTATCGCTTCTAATGATATACCAGGGAAAAGAGAGAACACTGATTTGAATTTGAATTATCGTTATGCAGATACCAGTGGCACTGAAATAAATGCAGATGCAGATTATGGTTCTTTTAGAGGCACAGGGGCAAGTTATCAGCCAAATTACTATTATGATAAAAACAATAGTCCACTAACTACTTATGTATATGGCAATAATACGCCCACAAACATTGACATCTATACTGCTAAAGTGGATGCTGAAAAGAATTTATATAAAGGGAAGTTAGGCTTTGGTGCTAAATATTCTAATGTGAAAACAGCTAATACCTTCGATTTCTACAATGTAAATCCTAGTACAAATGCCAAGACAATTGTTTTAAGTAAGAGTAACAGTTTTACATATACTGAGGAAGTTGCCGCAGCATACATTAATTATAACCGTCAGTTTAATGCAAAGTGGAGCATTCAAACAGGGTTACGCTTAGAAAGAACGCATAGTAATGGAGTACTAACTAGGGCTGATGGCAGAAGGCAGTCGGATGATAATGTGGATACCACTTACCTAAACCTTTTTCCTAGCGCAGCCATTACTTGGAATGTGAACAAGAAGAACACTTTGAATCTTACCTATAGCCGCAGGATTGATAGACCCTCATATCAGGATTTGAATCCATTTGAAAACAAAATAGATGAGTTGACTTATGAAAAAGGGAATGCCTTTCTTAAACCACAGTATACCGACAACATAGAGTTGACGCATACATTTTTGGGCTTTTTGAACACGACTGCTGGCTACAGTTATGTTACTAACTACGCCACTCAGGTTACAGACACGGTGGGGAATGCTACTTATGTGCAGCAACAAAACTTGGCTACACAACAGTTGTTAACGCTTTCAATTGGTTCGCCATTGCCCATAAAGAAATGGTGGAATGGCTATGTTAATTTGTGGTATAACTATCAAATATTTGATGGACACATCAGCGACAAAAGTGTGCATACGGAGTTGCCCATGTATGGTGCTTATTTGCAAACTAGTTTCACTTTAGGGCATAATTACACGGCGGAATTGAGTGGAGAATACAATGGTCCTAGCATTTGGGGAGCTACCTGGTTCACAAAACCACAAGGAGGAGTAGATGTGGGTGTGCAAAAACTTTTTTGGGATAAAAAAGCATCTGTTAAGTTAAGTGCAACAGATGTTTTCTTAACCATGCCATGGAAAGCAAATAGTAATTTTGGAGGATTGAAAGTAGATGCTGGTGGAAAATGGGAAAGCCAAACACTTAGGCTAAACTTTACTTATAGGTTTGGTAATAGCCAAGTGAAAGCATCCAGACAAAGAGAGACCGGACTAGAAAGTGAAAGCAAAAGAATAAAGAATTAGTTATTAGTTTTTAGTGGTTAGTTGTTAGGTTGGGCGATGGTGTAAGGTAGAAGTCAAATAATTTTCTTCTACATACACCATCGCTTCTTATTTTCCATTCTTTGCGTAAATACCTAGTGTTCTTAGTTTTTTCCTAGTGTCCTTTGTGTTAAAGCTCCTGAGTAGTAGCGGTTAATAATTCATTACAAGCATTCAAATCAATATTTTCTAATAAATTGCAGCATGACAATCGGCATAACAGACTCAAAGAAATACGAAGATTACAGGCAATGGATAGCCAATGCAGGTATAGACATCAATATTCAATGTCTCTCCTATAAACTTGATAATCTTGATGTAGTTGCTTCCTGCGATGGCATCATCCTTACGGGAGGCCATGATGTACATCCTGCATTATACAATAAACCCAACTATTTAGATGTATTAGATACTGAACAGATTGATGAAGCAAGGGATGCTTTTGAAATGAATGTGATTGCAGCCGCCATTGCCATGGGCAAACCGCTACTGGGCATTTGTAGAGGTTTGCAAATTGCCAATGTGTATTTTGGCGGCACACTAATAGTTGATATTCCTACGGTAATGGGTAGTAATAAGCATGGAAAAATAGAAGGGCAAGATCAACGCCATGAAGTAGCCATTGTTGCAGGCAGCATAATAAGTGCCCTGACAAACCAAGAAGCGGGAACGGTAAACTCTGCACATCATCAATCTGCGGATACAATAGGAGAGGGGCTTAGGGCAACTGCCTTTTCAGATAAAGGTATAGTAGAAGCCCTCGAATACGTTTATCCCGAAGGAAAGCCTTGGTTGTTATTGGTGCAGTGGCATCCAGAGCGCATCAGCCATGATGAATCATTCTCTTTATCCATCAGAAAAGCTTTTATTGAAAGTTGTAAGTGAAAAGTTGTAAGTAGAAAGTGTGTATTGCCTAGTGAGAGGTTAGTAGGGAGGATTTAAAAAATACAAATCATTTGATTGCAAGTAGCATACTTTGGTTTGCGTTCATTTATCAGTAGTAAAAAATGAATGCTTGTTTGTCATACAACATCTATTGTATTCTCTCTATTCAATCTTTCAGGTTCTTTGTTTACAAAAAGCCAGTATCTATCTTCAATCACACCATAACGTTTTGATGTAATTGGTCAAAGGTTTACTATAACTGGGCTACTAAGGGGAGTAAATCGGCTACAGGAAGAGGCAACTTCTCTACTGGATGGTGTAAATCGGCTACGGGGTAAGGTAACTGTTCTACAGGGAGGTAAAAATAGGTTACAGAATGGTGTAACTGCTCTACGGGGAGGTGTAAATAGGCTACGGAGTGGAGTAACTGCTCTACGGAGAGGTATAAATCGGCTACGGCGTAGAGTAACTGCTCTACGGGGAGGTGTAAATAGGCTACGGCGTGGAGTAACTGCTCTACGGGGAGGTATAAATAGGTTACAGAATGGTGTAACTGCTCTACGGGATGGTATAAATAGGTTACAATGTGGAGTAACTGTTCAACGGGGAGGTATAAATAGGTTACAGAATGGTATTATTTAGTTACACATAGAACTTTTGTTTAATTATTGATTATATTACTTAATAATGTAATCAATATTTAATAACTATCCGCTATTTGGTAAAATATTTCTCTAACATAATAAACACGTCGCAGTCATTCTGAATGGTTCATCTGGCGCACCAGAAAAAAATTGGAATGACGTGTGGGGCTATGATTTGGTAACTTTTTGGAAGTTGCCAAATCTAACGGACAGAGACTTGCCACATTTAGATTTACCAACTTCTGAAAAGTTGGCAAATCTGGGACGTATAAACCCACGTAATTGTAACGACAGGAGATATCTAACCGAAACTAGCCCACGTCATTGTAAAGGAATCACATTGAAAATGAAGAATCATATTTATGTAAGAGAATCCTTCGGAATGACAAATTACAGTCCTCGTCATTGTAAAGAGATCTAACCGATGTTTACAATATTTACAATCATCCCCCAAATCAAGCATTACCTAAATAATTCTTTTAGCTATGGCCTTATCTCAACGCTATATTTGTGTGTACTTAACCAATGATATAAAGTCTAGTATCAGTTACACAAATTAAGAGTATGATTACAGGAGAATTAAAATCACAGATAGATAAGGTATGGGAAGCATTCTGGACGGGTGGATTATCCAATCCCATCACCTTTATTGAACAAATGACTTATCTGCTTTTTATCCGCAGATTAGATGAGTTGCAAACGCAAAATGAATCAAAGGCAAATCTTTTGAAACGCCCAATAGAAGACCCGCTATATACCCCATAGGAAAACGACTTACGTTGGAGTCACTTCAAAAATATGAATCCCGAAGTAATGCACCGAATGTTTACCAAAGATAAAGGTGTGTTCGACTTTCTGCGTAATGTGGGCAATCGTAGTGCCGCCTTTAGCAAGTTTATGAAGGGCGCAACCTTCATGATTCCTACCCCAAGGTTGTTGGCGCAGGTGGTAGAAATGATTTCGAATATTGACATGAGCGACCGGGACACTAAAGGTGATGTGTACGAATACCTATTGAGCAAGATTGCAAGTGCAGGGCAAAACGGACAGTTTCGCACGCCTCGCCACATCATCCGTATGATGGTAGATATGGTGCAGCCTACACTAGAAGATGTAATCTGCGACCCTAGTTGCGGCACGGCAGGCTTTTTAACAAATGCAGGAGAATATATTAGACAGCACTACCAAAAGGAACTATATACTGATACAGTAAAGACTCATTTTCAGGAAAAGATGTTTATGGGTATGGAGTTCGACCCTACCATGATACGCATAGGTGGCATGAACCTGATGCTGCACGGTATAGAAAATCCACAGCTAATAGATGTGGATGCCCTTAGCGAAGCCAACAGTTCTTTTACCGAAAAGGCAACCCTGGTACTGGCAAATCCTCCTTTTAAGGGTAGTTTGGACAGAGAAGCTGTAGATGGTAAAATACTAAGTGTGGTAGACAGCAAAAAGACAGAACTGTTGTTTTTGGCATTGATATTAAAAGGATTAAAACTTGGTGGCAGGGCAGCTGTAATAGTACCCGATGGTGTATTGTTTGGCAGTAGCAATGCCCACCTACAAATACGTAAAGAACTGATAGACCGGCAAAAACTGCAAGCTGTAATATCAATGCCTAGTGGCGTTTTTAAGCCTTATGCGGGGGTAAGCACCGCCGTATTGGTATTTACAAAAACCAATAGTGGAGGTACGGATAATGTTTGGTTTTACGATATGCAAGCAGATGGGTTGAGCTTGGATGATAAACGGCAACCCATAGAAGCCAATGATATTGCCGACATCATTAGCCGCTACCATAACCTAGCAGCTGAAGCCAGCCGCACCCGAACCGATAAGAGCTTTTTGGTGCCTGTAAAAGAAATTCAAGATAATAAATACGACCTAAGCATCAACCGCTACAAAGAAGTAGTGTACGAAGAAAAGACCTATGAAAGCCCCACAGTAATTATTGGCCATATAGAAACATTAGATAAAGAGCGGGCGGAATTGTTAAAACAGTTGAAGGATAAGCTGAATTAAGGTTTTTGAAAGAATTCCTCCAGCTAAAGCTAGGAGGCAATTCAATGGGAGTTGTCCAATTAAATGCCTCAGATTTGAATTGTCTCCAGATTTGAATTGCCTCCAGATTTATCTGGAGGAATAGGATTCAAGTAGTTTATGGCTTTAGCCAAATAGATTAAAAGATGTTTGAACTACATGAAAAACATTTAGGCTAAGGCCTGTAAGAAAATCTACAGCAATACTCCAGATGAATCTGGAGGGAAAATAGGGAATATAAAAGGCTTTAGCCAAAGTAATATATATTTGAAGAATGGATTTAAAAGCATTTTGGCTAAAGCCTTTTATCATTTTTCTTTATTCCTCCAGCTAAAGCTAAGAGGCAATTCAATAGGGAGCAACCCAATCAATTCCCACTAGATTTGAATTCACTCCAGATTTATCTGGAGGAGAAAAATTCAATATATCAAAGGCTTTAGCCAAAGAAATATATATTCGAGGAGTGGAAATAAAAGCATTTTGGCTAAAGCCTTTAAATCTTTCCATTCTATTCCTCCAGATAAATCTGGAGGCAATTGATTGGATTGCTCCTCATTGAATTCCCTGGAGGAAAAAAATGAATAGGTCAAGGGCTTTAGCTAAAAATAAATGTGATAATTAAAAAATTGAAAGAGATTTGAAATGCATTAAAGAGATTTTGGCTAAAGCATATTACAATTAAAATATTCTTTTTCCTCCAGATTTATTTGGAGGCAATTGAAAGGGGAGCAATCAAATCAATTGCCTCCAGATTTATCTGGAGGAAAAAAATGAAAAGGTTCATGGCTTTAGCTAAAATCTTTTAAATAGTCATTTGTAAATACAGAAAAATGCCATACATAAAAGTTTACATACATTTTGTATGGAGTACAAAGAATAGAGAGCCTTTTTTAGATTCTAAGGAATTAAGGCAAAAAGTGTGGTATCATATAAAGGAGAATGCAAAAGAAAAAGGGATATTCATAGACTTTATAAATGGATATCAGGAACATTGTCATTGTTTGATTTCTCTGGGAAGCAATCAAACAATTGAGAAAACAATGCAATTTATTAAAGGAGAGTCATCCTTTTGGATTAATAAAAATAGCCTGACAAAAGGGAAATTTGGATGGCAGGATGAATATTTTGCTGTTTCGGTATCAGAGTCTGTTATAGATAGGGTAAGGGAATATATTAAGAATCAGGAGGAGCATCATAGTCATAAAAGCTATAATGAAGAGTATGATGAATTTATTAGCAGATATGGGTTTGAGGTATTTAAAGGATAATTATTGAATTTTTCTCCTCCAGATTTATCTGGAGGAGAAAAATTCAATATATCAAAGTCTTTAGCCAAAGAAATATATATTTGAGGAGTGGAAATAAAAGCATTTTGGCTAAAGCCTTTTATCATTTTTCTTTATTCCTCCAGCTAAAGCTAGGAGGCAATTCAATGGGGAGCAATCCAATCAATTCCCACTAGATTTGAATTGCCACTAGATTTATCTAGTGGAAAGAAATTCAGATTTGAATTGCCTCCAGATTTATCTGGAGGGAAAATAGGAAATATCAAAGGATTTAGCCAAAGAAATACATATTTGAGCAATGGAATAAAAGCATTTTGGCTAAAGCCTTTTATCATTTTTCTATATTCCTCCAGCTAAAGCTAGGAGGCAATTCAATAGAGAGCAATCCAATCAATTCCCACTAGATTTATCTAGTGGAAAAAGAATCCAGATTGAATTGCCTCCAGATTTATCTGGAGGACAAAAAATCAATATATCAAAGTCTTTAGCCAAAGGAATATATATTTGGACAATGGAAATAAAAACATTTTGGCTAAAGCCTATTATCATTTTTCTATATTCCTCCAGCTAAAGCTAGGAGGCAATTCAATAGAGAGCAATCCAATCAATTCCCA
>CANFLL010000115.1 GCA_947447825.1 Chitinophagaceae bacterium
ACCTTATTTCTTGGTAAAAGGTTACTTCGTTCCTTACAATGACGTGGGTTTATACGTCCCTGATTTGCCAACTTTTCAGAAGTTGGTACATCTAAATGTGGCAAGTCTCTGTCCGTTAGATTTGGCAACTTCCAAAAAGTTACCAAATCATAGACCCACACGTCATTCACATTTTTTTTCTGGTGCGCCAGATGAGACATTCGCAATGACGTTCCACTAGTTTTGAATTCTTTAAAGCAAATTAGTCACCTTTCGCTTATCCTGCCTGTCCTTTTCCTATCCCCTCTTTCCCTTCTCTACTTACAAAACTTCTACCCTAGGTATAGGTATCACAAACCTTCCACCCCACTCTTGTATATATTCCAATTGTTTGGTAATCTCATCCTTTAAATTCCAAGGAAGAATGATAACAAAATCAGGTTTCTCCGCTTTTAAATGGGCCTCATTCATTACTGGGATATGGCTTGCAGGTAAAACCTTATTTTGCTTGTGGAGATTAGCGTCTACCACAAAATCTATTAAGTCAGATTTTATTCCACAATAGTTCAATAGCGTGTTTCCTTTTGCCGCCGCACCATAAGCTGCCACTCTTTTTCCGGCTCTCTTCTGTTCAATCAAAAAACTTATTAAGTCCATCTTTACTTTCAATGCTCTTTGCTGAAAGTTGTGATAGTATGCCATTGTTTTCATGCCTTTGGCAGCTTCTTTTTCTAGTAATAAAGCAACATTTTCGCCAATTGGTTTACTATTATCTTCTTTGTGCTTAGCATAAATTCTGAGTGAACCACCGTGTGTAGGCAATTCTTCTACATCAAACATTTCCAATCCTTGCGATTCGAATATTTGTTGTACAGAATAGAATGATAAATACGAAAAATGCTCATGATAGATGGTATCGAACTGGTTTTTATCAACCAATTGCATCAAATGCGGAAACTCCATCGTTACTACGCCTTCTGCACTTAGCAATACTTTCATGCCACCCACAAAATCCAATATATCAGGCACATGTGCCAATACATTATTACCCAATAAAAGATCTGCTTTCTTCCCCTCAGCTACCAATTGTTTAGCAAGCCTCACCCCAAAGAAATCTACTACAGAATCTATCCCTTTTTCTTTAGCAGCAGCTGCTGTATTGGCCGTTGGCTCAATTCCCAAAACAGGTACGCCCCTTTCTTTAAAGTATTGCAACAAGTATCCATCATTTGATGCTACTTCCATCACTTGCGATTGCGCATTATAGCCAAACCTATCAATCATTTTTTCTACATATTTCTTGGCATGAGCCAACCAACTGGTAGAATAAGAAGAAAAATAAACGTAATTGCTATCAAAAATGGCATCCGACTTTTTATATTCATCCACCTGAACCAAGAAACAGCTTGGACATGTATATACTTTTAACGGAAAAAAGGTTTCGGGTTCATTCAATTGCTCTTTGGTTATGAAAGAGTTGGAAGCTGGTGAATTGAACAAATCAATAAACACATCGGTAAGCTCCGTTTTACAAAATCTACATTGCATTTTATATTCCTTTAAAAGTTTCAAGATTAATAAGTGGGTGATTTTTGTCCCTTTCCGACATCTCTGTTACATCAGAAGGCCATTCTATATTGATGGCAGGGTCATTATACCGCAATCCTCCCTCTGCCTTAGGTGCGTACAATTGTGAGTGATGATATATTAGTTCCGCATTATCCGACAATGCCTGAAAACCATGTGCAAACCCTTGTGGAATGTAAATCATTCGCCTATCTGCCGATGACAACTCAACGCCGGTATATTGCAGAAAGGTGGGTGAATCTTTTCTTATATCTACAATAATATCGTACACCATCCCACTAATGCATCGAATCATTTTTACTTCGCTGTAAGGTGGAAACTGAAAGTGCATTCCCCTAATAGTACCCTTTTTGTTAGTAAAAGAATGATTCATCTGCACCCATTCCTGTTCTATATTATGTTTACTAAATTCTTCCTTACAATAGGTACGTGCAAACCACCCCCTATCGTCCGAAAAAACGTTTAAATCAATCGTATATGCCCCGCGTAGCGGTAGTTCGGTAAACGTCATAGTGATTGATAGGTTTTTATTTGCTTTAAACTAAAAGCCAACTGTTCTGCAAAGGGCTTTTTGTACCATTCTATCGTCCAACTAATGGCTTCCGAAGCATTTAGCTTGGGTATCCATCCTAGTTCTTCTTTAGCTTTTGCAATATCCAGTTTTAATAAGTTGGCTTCGTGTACGGCATTTGGTGAAGAAGTATCTTCCCACTTACCGTTGCTCCAAACTTTTATGGCAATCTCTACCAATTCTTTTACTGTAAGGTGATCGGCTGGTAAAGGACCAAAATTGTAAGCCGTAGCGTATTTTTCTGGTTGTTTATTCAGCAATGCCCCCAACAAAAGATAACCTCCCAATGGTTCTAGCACATGTTGCCAAGGCCTTACTGCACTAGGATTACGTACACCAATAGTTTCTTTATTAATTAAGGCACGGGCAATGTCTGGCACTATCCTATCCACACTCCAATCTCCCCCTCCTATCACATTGCCTGCACGCACACTGGCAATTGCCTTTTTATGTTCAGCATATTTATTAGCATTAAAGAAAGAACGCCTAAAACTACTCACCACAATCTCTGTACAAGCCTTGCTAGCACTGTAAGGATCGTAGCCGCCTAGCTGATCATCTTCATTATACAATACATCTATCTCCTTATTTTCATACACCTTATCGGTAGTAATCACAACCATTGTACAAGCCTTTTCCAATTTAGCAGCAGCTTCTAGTACACTTGCAGTACCAGTTACATTAACATCAAAAGTTTCTGTAGGTAAATCGTACGAACGCCTCACCAAGGGTTGTGCAGCCAAATGAAAGATATAATCTGGCTGAAAAGAAAGTATTTCCTTGGTTACCCGGCCTGTATCCCTGATGTCAGCAATAACACTTTCAATCATCCCATCGTTTTCTATCAATCCAAACAAGCCATTATCATATTCTGGTGCCAAAGCATATCCTTTCACTGTTGCGCCCAAGGTGTATAACCATGCCGCCAACCATGAACCTTTAAAACCAGTATGCCCAGTAATAAAAACCTTCTTTCCTTGATAGGTATCTTTCAAAAACTGTTCTGTTACCACTTTTTCCATAGCGCTTTATTTTGCTGCCAAAGCCCTTCCAATTCCAATTTATCCCTCAATGCATCCATGCATTTCCAAAAACCAAAGTGTTTATACGCTACCAGTTCATTGGCAGTAGTCATTTGTTCTAGTGGTTCATCCTCCCACATCATTTCCTCCATATCTCCATCCAGATATTTAAATACGTCAGGATTCAACACAAAAAATCCAGCATTTATCCATTTGCTTTCATCCTTTGCTTTCTCTCTAAAAGCAGCAACTTTACCACTATCTTCCAGTTCCATTCCGCCAAACCTTGCTTCTAGGCTTACAGCAGTTACGGTAGCCATTTTACCATGTGCCTTATGAAATTCTAATAGTTTGCTTATATCAATATCGGCCACACCATCGCCATAGGTAAGAAAAAAAGGTTCGTTGCCTATATACTTCTGTACTTTTTTCAGTCGTCCAGCGGTTTTAGTAGCGGCGCCGGTTTCTACCAATGTCACTTTAAAGTTTTCAGAATGGTTACCGTGAACTTCCATAGAGTTTTTGGCAACATCTATAGTAATATCAGAATTGTGCAGAAAATAATTCATAAAATATTCCTTTATCATGTAGCCTTTATAGCCTAAGCAGATGATAAATTCGTTGAATCCGTAGTGAGAATATATTTTCATGATATGCCAAATCATCGGCTTCCCCCCTACTTCAACCATTGGTTTTGGCCTAATATCAGTTTCTTCGGCAAGCCTCGTTCCCAATCCTCCTGCAAAAATCACAACTTTCATATTCAGTAAATTATCGGTGCAAATCTAATAGGATTTAGACGGGTGCATAAAAAATTTTCGCTGCAACAGTTATTGTTTAATCCTGTAAGAGATTCAATTGTGCGAAAACCTAATTCGATAATTAGAGAAAGACAATAGTAATTAGGTAATCATACTTACTTTTATTATTTATTAATTCTAAACAAAAATAAAACAGGATAATTTGATTTGAAAGTCATTCCACTTTCTTACATTGTTATTGTACTAAATCAATCTAATTCCAAAAATATTAACCAATTACATTAAATAGTGTTTTTATTTGCAGCTATAGAGTTGTAAAATTAGCTCTCATCAAAGTATGATTAAAACTATTTTAAATTTAGCGGTAGGAGTTTCAAAAAAGATAAAACTACTCTTTGTTAATCCGTATAATAAAGTGGGAATTAGTTTTTTTAGATTGAGAATAATAAAAAACTTACCAGATAAAAAGTTCAACACAATTAATTTCTTAGAAGGGAAATTGACTTTTTTTTCTAAGGGAGAATGTTTGCATAGTATCGATGAAATTTTTTTAGAAGAAATTTACAAACAGGAACTACCCCAAAATGCATTAATTATTGATTGTGGAGCGAATATTGGATTGAGTGTAATTTACTTGAAAAGAAAGTTTCCAGATGCAAGAATAATTGCGTTTGAACCTGATAGAGACAATTATGCATTGATAAAGAAAAATTTAACACACTTTGGATTTGAAATCACACTTAGGCAAGAGGCGATTTGGATCAGTGAAACTCAAATTGAGTTTATGCAACAGGGTTCACTAATGAGTAGAATTTCTGATAAAAAAGGAGATAATACCTACTCAGTTCCTGCGATAAGATTGAGGGATATAATAGCTGAACCTGTACATTTTTTAAAAATTGACATTGAGGGAGCCGAATACAGAGTAATAAAAGATATAGAAGATAAACTTTATCTTGTAGATAAAATGTTTCTTGAATATCATGGAACCTACAGCCAAAACAACGAACTAAACGACATTTTTAACTTAATTACAAGAAATGGATTTACATATTATGTAAAACATGCTATTGACAAACACCCTACTCCATTTTCATCAAAGAAATCACTTGATTATGATATTCAATTAAATATTTTTTGTTTTAGAACAAGCTCTTAAAACTTCATTTATTTCAGCCAAATGTTTTAAATCTTCGCTTGTATTTACAACTTTTGACAATCTCTTTTCAAGTTCTTTTTCTCTGTTCCTAATGATTATTTTATTGCCAATAAGAGGAAAATACTTAATCAACTTCCCAACTTTTTTCTTAAAGTTAATATTTTCAGGATTATTTATTACGAATTTACTTTGGGAAAATTTAGTAATCAAATCCTGAACAAATTTTTCTATATGTTCTGCATTACAATCAGTTGCTAATGAAATTTTTGAAACTATAAATTCAATGAAACTTTCTTTTTCAGTTTTATAACTTTTGTTGGTTAAAATAGTGCCTAAATTATCTGAAGTTTTATCATCTGAATCTAGTGCATATTCTCTGATTTGATATAGTATTGGCAGCTCTTTACACTTCCCTTGCATAAGTGGAATGAATATGGTAAGATACTCATTTAAAAAAAGATTGCTAATTTTTTTGCCTGCATCCAAGAAAGCTTCTTTTAGTACCTCTGTTCTATGAACTGCATAAAGTACTGAACGATAATTTGAAAGAAATGATTCCAATCTTTTAAAAGGATCACTTTCATTAAAATCATTGTTCAAAGGTGGATAGAGTGGTTTAAAAACGATATTTTTTGTTTCTACACTTTCTTTAGCATAACAAATGCAATTTCCTTGGGCAATGGAGTAAGATAAATTTCTTTCTAAATATTCAACACAATTAAATAAAGCATTTGGAATAATAAAATCATCATCAGCACAGAGAGCAATGTAAGGTGTTTTTACTAATTGAAGTACAGCCTCAATTTTTTGGGTATAATTGAGTCCATTGAAAAATTTATATGTCCAAATATTTTCAAAATAACTGAAATTATGTTCTTCATTAGAACTATCAGCTATTAATATATTTACTCCTTTGTTTTTGTAATATAAAAGTTGCCTGTCTAAGTTATCATGTCTTCCATGTAAGATTAAAACTAGTGTAACTAGATTTTTATAATGCATTCTTGATTAAATTTGAGATGTTTTTCCAATACATAAATTAAATTCAATAGGTGTAATTACCCCATAAACAAATTTGAGTAATTATTTGATACATAGGGTATTAGGTCGATTCTATCCCCCCTTTTTTCAAAGTGAACCAGAATCTAGAACCTTGATTTTCAATACTTGTTACCCCTATATCACCTTTATTTTTTTCAATAAAGTCTTTACAAAGCATTAATCCTAATCCTGTTCCCTTTTCGTCATTGGTGCCAAGGGTGGTAAATACATGGTCTATTTTAAATATTTTATTAATATTCTCTTCGGACATTCCTATACCAGTATCAGCAACAACTATTTTTATATTTTCCTCTTCTATTACACTTGAAACAGTTACCAACCCATTTGGATGACAAAACTTTATAGCATTACCAACCAAATTTCTAAGAACAACATCTATCATGTCTTTATCGGCAAAGACCATAATGCCTTTAGAAATTTCATTTCTGATTTCAATTTGTTTTTCTGATACTTGCTTCTCAAAAAGATTCAATTGAACTTCAGCTAGCGTATGAATCTCAAAATTAATTGGGTTAATCGTGAAGCCCTTTAATTGCGTCTTTGACCAATGCAATAAGTTTTCTAACAACTCGAAAGTAGAGGTTACTCCCTTATGAAGTTCTGGGACAAGTTTCTGGAATCTTTCTGGGGATAAAACTCCTTTAACTAATAAGTCTAATATTGATCTAAGATTATTAAATGGGCTTCGTAGATCATGCGCTATAATGGAGAATAAGCGATCTTTAATGTTATTGAGTTCTTGTATATCTTGTGCTTGGTGCTTTATTTGTTCATTTCTTTGAATCAACTCCTTGTTTTGATTTGCTTTTTCTTGGTTTGCTTTTTTTAGTTTTATCCTTGAAAAAACCACAAAAGTTGTAATACATACCACTAATGACAATATTAGTATTGTTATATCATTCAACAACCTTTGTTTTTTTAGTTCAGCATCCTCTTGCAGTTTAGCAGTTTTTAGTTCTGCCAAAGTTTTATCTTGTTTCTCAAATTCATAAGCTTGAGATAAATTGATATTGATAGATGCCAGGACACTATCTTTTTCCGCAACAAAAAGATTTTTAAACACTAAAGCTTCTGTGGCATTATTTTGTTTTTCGAGTATTGTACTCATTAAGTCGTAGGCATCGACAAGATTTTCACGTATGTTAGATAGTTTGGCTAACTCTAATCCTTTTTTTACAAACTGTTTTGCACTGACCAATTCACCATTTGCGAAATCAATTTTTCCGAATAACAAATAACAACCTGAAAGGAGGTATAAATCGTTTGTTTTTTTACTTATTTCAAGTGATTTTAAGACATTATCCTTAGCAAGTGAGTAGTTTTTTTTCCTGTAGTAAGATTCAGCTTCGTTTATGTATATAAACCCTAATTCATAGTTATCCATTTTGAAACTTAAAGGTTTAGCTAATTCTAAATAATAAATAGCTGAGTCTGGTTGGTTTTTGTGATAATAAGCGTCTGACAGATCGACATAACTTTGAATGATATACATTGTGTCTTTTAGCTTCTTAAAACAATTTAGCCCCAATAAATAATACTCCTTTGCTAATTTTTGGTTACCTACATCGGCATAAGCAACGCCAATATTTAATTCAATTCGACCTAATTGTAGAATATAATTGAATTTTGAAGCGGTTCTGTAAGCGGTATCCAAATAAATAAGAGATTCAGCGATTTTGCCTAGTCGGGCATAACTTTCGGCAACTACTATATCCAATAGAACTTCTCTGTAGGTATCATGTAATCTATTTATAACTGTGATTTCATTTTTTGCGTAAGAAATCGCTTTTTCTGGATTTACATCTTCAAATTGTTCAGATATACCTATAAATAAATCAATTCTGGAGGTATCAACTTTACATTTTTGATATTCCTTTAAAATACTATCTACCTTATTTTCCTGAGAAAAAATGTAGGAAGTATTAAAGATAAAGAGAAAGAAAATTATGAATGTGTGTTTCATTAAAATCAAAATTAATTAGTTTTTGATTAACTACTTAGGTGCTATTTCACAAAGTGAGAAAATTGGGCTAATGTCTCTAGTTAAATAACTGAAAAAAGAAGAAAGCTCAACACCTAGGCGCATAGACACATCGTTTTTTTAGATTTTAAGAAAGTTAAAAAGAAAAGCTACTTCGTTGCATTTTAAGCCGCTTTCAGAAAAGAAGGTTTTGAAGTAGAACAGGTGTAAAAAAGAATTAAAAGAACTTTTTTACACCTATATTTTACCTATTTAACCCAGTGTTTTACATGTTTTAGTCGCTTTTTTACACGTTTATTTGACTTTTTTACATGTTTAATTGACTTTTTTACATGTTTATTTGGCTTTTTTACATGTTTATTTGACTTTTTTACACGTTTTAGTCACTGTTTTACATGTTTATTTGGCTTTGTTTACATTCTAGATAGATTTTTTTACCTAAAAAATTCTATTTTATCTAGTATATAAATAGGCAAAATAGAATTAAGAATTAAATAGTTAATACTATCTAATCATTACTGTAAACTTAGCTGAACCAATAGATGCAGGATTGCTAACGACAATGCTACTAGCCCCTTTGTTTAATCCGAGTTTTCCTTCTGGTGGAACAGTTTGGGGTGTACCTGTTCCTTTTTTGCCAGTGCAAACAACTAAATCTTTTAGACCAATGTTTGTGAGAACAGTACCTTTTTGAATTCCAGAAAGACTTTTTTTAATTAAAGGAAGGAGTGTTACGGTTCTTAGTTTTGCAGCAGGTACTGCATCCACAACATCATACCCCCAAAGTGCAACCGTCTTTTTATCTTCAGGGTAAAGACCCACCAAATAAGTACCTATATCCTTTAAGTTATTGTAAGGTTTTGCCCATGCAGTATTTCTTTTTCCAGTTTCAACTTCGGCTTTTGTTTTCAGTTCATCTCTATTTACCTCATAGGCTTCTGCATCTGTTGTCTTGGTAAGCAATTTAAGTAAGTCATCCTTATTAGTAGTAATAAAAGGTTGCAATGGGCTTGTACCAACAGCATATTCCCCATGCTTTTCTATTATTGCCTTAGTTACTAGCACCTTTTTATCAAAGGTAGTAGCAAACAATATCTTACCATCTACGTCCACATCCACTTTCCAATCTGTAAATTCTTTCATATTTTCCTTAAATTGCGGTTTCAAAAACTGAATCCACATCAATGTTCTACGCCAAACGGGGGCAAAAGCATTATTTCGGTTTTTGGTAGCTTTCTCACTTTGACCAATTAATTCAAGACTGCTTGTATTGTGTCCATCAGCAATAACGCCTTCAGCAATATCTTTTACAAAATCAATCCCCTTCTTTGTCAGAAAACTAATTAAAGGACTTTCCAATGCATCTTCCGTATGTTTTAGATAACATGCTTTCTGATTTTTACGTTGTTCTTCATAAACTGATGATTGATTAATGTGCGACATTTTAATGTTTTAAATTATGATGAAATGAATTGAATGAAAAGAAATGATTGATTTTTTTGTCGATGGGTGTAATGTAACCTTTAAAAATGAGATACCTGGTATTTAAATGAAATGGTTTATAAAAACTTTGCGCTTTTAAGACGAAGGATAAGTGACCCTAGCTCTACATCCGTAAGATTATTGTAAAGCGAAAAGTTTTATGCTTCTTCTATTGTTATTATAAAATAATTTCATTAATTTGCACAAATTAATCTATTCAATATGAAAAAAAATTACACCAAAACAATTGTGAAGACCGCTTTCACTATTGTTATTCTTGCAAATCTAGTTTTCAATGCAACTGCACAAATTGACTTAAACAAGGGTTTAATGGCTTGGTATCCTTTTAATGGTAATGCCAATGATAGCAGTGGAAATGGCAACAATCCAAGTTTTAATAACGCAACACTTACCTACGATAGGTTTGGGCATCCTAATAGTGCCTATCAATTTGACGGAACGAGTAATTATATTAAAATTCCTAACAGTGCATCCTTAAATACTGGTAACCAATTAACCATAAGCCTCTGGACAAAAGTAAATGGTTTTAACCTCGGACAATGCGGTGGAAACTTCCTGTTGAGTAAAGGAATAGAAACTGTTCCAGGTGTTTATGAAGTTGTTTTGGGAGATGCTCCCTATGGAAAATACAAGAATATTGATTTTTGTTCTCATCCAATTGACACACTACATGAAACTTTTGAAGGGGCTGGCTTAGTTGCATACAATGACAGTACGCCTTCAATTAGAACAGGCAAATGGTATCATGTTGTTTATTTATATAAGGGAGATAGCTCTTACATATACTTGAATGGCAAATTAATAACTGTTGGATTTGTGCCAAAAACCTTTACAAATACAGCTGACTTGTACATAGGCAGGTATGATATTTCATCAAACCTGCCTTATTTTTTAAAGGGGGCAATCGATGATATTAGAATATATAACAGGGCATTGAGTACAACTGAAATTGATAGTTTGCATAACTACCAACCTAAAATTGATTTAGACCTTGGCTTAATGGCTTGGTATCCATTTAATGGAAATGCCAATGACAGTAGTGGAAATGGGAATAATCCGAGTTTTAATAATGCAACCCTAACAACAGACAGATTTGGGAATGCGAAAAGTGCTTATCAGTTTGACGGAAAAAGTAGCTATATAGTAATACCAAACAGCACTTCATTGAATTGTGGTTCTAGAGCTTCTTTAAGTATGTGGGTGAAAGTAAATGGTTTTTACAATGGCAAATGTCATGGAAACTATATGTTGTGTAAAGGACCGGCAACAAACTGGACATTAAACGCAGTTTTTGATGATGGGTTGTATGACAGTAAGTATGGCAAATCAGCGTGCTCAATTTCTACTCCTGACACTCTACATCAAACATTTTATTCGGCACTTGGCGGTTGGGATGATTCTTTATTTGTAGAAACAAATAAATGGTATCATTTAGTATTAGTTTCAGATAGTAACATTGTAAGTGCATATTTAAATGGTCAACTAATCAACTCACACTCAAAGTCGAATGTGCAACCTTTTAAAACAAGTTATGACTTATTTTTGGGAAGGTATTTCGATACATCTTCTCCCTATTGGTTTAATGGCGTTTTAGACGATATCCGCATATTTAACCGGGCAATTAATAAGTTGGAAATAGATAGTTTAAACAACAAAACAAGCACTACCTTACCCCTAAAACTAAAAGAGTTCACGGCGAATTCGATCACCGCTCCTTTTGTAAGTTTACATTTTGCTACAACTGAAGAATTGAATGCTGCATCAATTGAAATAGAAAGAAGCTATGATGGTGTTTCTTTTACTAAAACTGGCTCACTTAACGCTAAAGGAAATGTTGGCGTTAACCTTTATAGTTTTGTTGACAAAACAGATGGCGTAGCTAGTAAAATTTATTATCGTCTTAAATTGATTAATAAGGATGGTGGCTTTACATATAGTAGTACGGCAACAGTTGCTGTAGCAAACAGTTTGAGAACACTTACCGCAGATGTTTATCCTAACCCAGTTCGTAGTGACTTAAACGTTAACCTGTATGCTGCAAAAGATGATAATTTAACTGTAAGGTTATATGACATTAATGGTAAATTGGTGTACACACAAAAGATTCAAAGTAGGAAAGGATTTTCTACTCTTTTTATCCCAGCTTTCAAGACATTGAGCGCAGGTACTTATACCCTCAATATTACCAATAGTAATGATGTGGTTAATAAGAAAGTGATTAAACTTTAAAATTTAAGTTGAAAGTTGAAAGTTGAGAGTTGAGAGTTGAGAGTTGAGAGTTGAGAGTTGAGAGTCGAAAGTTGAGAGTTTGAGGTCCCATAATATAGGTTGACGTTTTTTCTCCCACTTTCAACTTTTGTTGATAACCTCTTTAGTTAAAAAATAATTATTTCTCTTCTTTTGTTTTGTCAATGAGAAGCGTATGATGAC
>CANFLL010000116.1 GCA_947447825.1 Chitinophagaceae bacterium
ATAAGACAGAAAACCCCGAATCTGTTTTATCATTGGGAAAAGGGGTTCTGTTAATGTTATTAAAGATAACACGAGCCGTGTGAGGTGAGAGTCTCAAGCACGGTTCTGTGAGAGGCTTAGGGGTGAAAATCCCCTTTGCCTACTCGGCGAAAGCCTTAGTTACCCTTGTTGTTAAATATCCTCCTGAATAGTTACGAAAAAAGCAAATAATGGTTAGTCTTACGATTATTTAGAGACAATAAAATCCGATCAAAGTAAAAAAGTGGCACCGAGGTGGAAATATAGCATGCTAATTTGACTTTTCCTGTAAGGTATTTAATCCCTTTTAGGGTTAATCATTATCCTTTCAATACGAAAAACTTTTATGAACCTATTCATTTTGGTGGGTTTCTTAAATGATAGCTAAATCGATCAATTGAAGGCATTTCAACTAAATCTTTATTTACTACGTTATTATTAAGCAGCTAAATTTGCTGCCTTTAAAACTTAGGTTATGATAGCAACAATAAATGATACGGAGGCGATAGTGGCAAGTGAGAAAGACGCTGATTTGCAAAGAATAGGAATCAAGATATTTAATGATGAAAGGATTAGCTTTGAAGATGGGGTAACGTTATTTGAAAAAGGATCATTGGCTTATATTGGGTCTTTGGCAAATTTTGTTAGGGAAAAAAAGCATGGCAATAAGACTTATTTTAATAGAAACTTTCATATTGAACCAACAAACGTATGTGTGTTCAGTTGCAAATTTTGCTCTTATTCTCGTTTATATGCACACAAAGAAGAAGGGTGGGAGTTAAGCATCGATCAGATGCTGGATATTGTTAAAAGTTATGATGGGAAGCCAGTTACCGAGGTGCATATTGTAGGTGGAGTCCATCCTAAAATGAACCTAACCTTCTTCATAGATTTACTAAAAGCCATTAAATCCCATCGACCAGAGCTGCACATTAAAGGGTTTACACCCGTGGAACTGGATTACATGTTCAGAAAAGCAAAAGTTAGTGTGGATGAAGGCATGAAGTTAACGCATGAAGCAGGTTTGGATTCGCTGCCTGGTGGTGGTGCAGAAATTTTTCATCCAGAAGTGCGCACACAGATTTGTGATGACAAAGTGGATGCTGAGGGTTGGTTGCACATTCATAAAGCAGCACACCAACTAGGAATGCACAGCAATGCAACCATGCTTTATGGACATATTGAAACCTTTGCGCACAGAATTGACCACATGGACAGATTGAGGAACTTGCAAGATGAAACTGGTGGTTTTAATACATTTATTCCGCTTAAATTTAGGAATAAAGGGAACGATATGAGCCATATCGCAGAAAGTAGCACCATAGAAGATATGAAATTATATGCTGTTGCTAGATTGTATCTTGATAATTTCCCTCATATTAAAGCCTATTGGCCAATG
The DNA here is from genome assembly GCA_947447825.1 of Chitinophagaceae bacterium. Lineage (GTDB taxonomy): Bacteria > Bacteroidota > Bacteroidia > Chitinophagales > Chitinophagaceae > Parasediminibacterium. The sequence continues at coordinate 1,418 of CANFLL010000116.1, forward strand.
CTAGGAAGGAAAAACGCACAGTTGACATTGAGCTTTGGTGTAAACGATATTGATGGGACTATCGATGATACTACTAAAATTTATTCGATGGCAGGCAGTGAGGAACAGAGTCCTACTATGAATACGGAACAATTGGTATCATTAATTAAACAAGTGAAAAGGATACCCGTTGAAAGAGATACCCTTTATAACGAGATAAATATTTTTTAGGAGATAGAATTTAGGGAGATAAATGGAAGGTTAAGCCAGCAGGTTTTAGCGTAAGCTAAACTATCTAAAGCTATTATTACCAATAATAACACCCTTTTCTACAATACTGTATATGTATTAAACTTTTGGGACATTTATTGCAATTTGTGTAGAAATTTGTAAAGTACAAAGAGGATAGATATATTGAGAAGGATGCTAACTGTGTTGCTCGCCCTTGTATGGTATTCTTAACCAACAACATAAACTAGAAGCAATCTATTTATAAACGAAAAGATTATTTACAATTGATTGTTGTTGGTTAAGAAGACCACACAACTGCATGTGGGAGAAACACATAAAGGGGGCGGAATACTTTAAATAATATCGTAAAAAACTAATTGGTACATCGCTAACGTTATCTGTAAATATTGCTGAGAACCTAACAAACTCGGCTTTAGTGATTCCAATTAGCCCATGAATTTTGAATTAGTAACGTACTCCTAGAACTTCGTGGTGCCAAATCAAGACTCAATGGTTGCTATTTTATTTTTGCATAGATAAAATAGTTCTCTCAGCTATTCTCACTTTTAATTACCCTTTCATCATCAAAAACAGTTATTTTGTGAAATAAATAATAATTATGCCTTATAACATAAATGAAATACTGGAATTGCCTACCAAAGAAAAAGTCGCAATAGTAGAAGCAATTCTAGATACCTTGGATAACAATGATGCATTGCAAGAAAAGGGTGTTTTAAACATGAAACAATCCAATGAGTTAGATGTACGTTTTGCCAAAGTTGAATCAGGTAATTATGTTTCTTATTCCCTTGATGAAGTGAAACATAAACTAAGCGAAAGATGGCAAAGGAAATAATATTCATTGAGGAGGCGTATACCGATATTTTTAACAGTGGAGAATATTATTTAACCATAAGCCAAGTGCTTAGAGAAAAGTTTGAGAATGATTTATTCAAAACCATTGAACCATTAGCCATACTTCCCGTTTCGTACAGTATCTACAAAAAAGACTATCGAAGTATCTCTCTGGCGGTATTCCCCTTTAATGTTTATTTTAAAGAAGGATTAGATTCAATAATTATTGTCGCAATAATTCATGCTAAAAGAAGTAATACGTTTAGAAATAGAAAATTGAAGTAATCTAATCTTAGCTAGCCCATTAATATTCAACACATTACGTACATTTCGAAAATCAGAAAGCAAGGCATGATTCTTTTCAAGTAATCACAGGTTCTATCACTCAATTCTAAGGAAACTTTCGTAGCACAGTAAGTGTAAGCAATAATTCAATCAATATACAAGCAAGCCCAATCAACACAAACGGAAGAAACTTTTCTGTAAAATGATTGTAGGTAGTGGTTTCTATCTTGCTCTTTTCTAGTTTGTCTATCTCTTTATAACTCTCTGCAAGGCTTTCTTTGCTGGCGGCGGTAAAGTATTGTCCACCTGTTTCGCTACTGATATGCTTTAATAGATTGTCATTAAAGCTTAGTTTCTCTGGTTGATTGCCAACCTTTCCATTTGGGTTTGCATCCAATACTTGGTTGGTGCCAATACCAATGCAGTACACTTTTATGCCGTATAGTTTAGCCAGCTTTTCTGCAATATCGGGCGGGATAACCCCACCAAAGTCAACGCCATCCGTCATCAATACCACAATCTTAGTCTTAGCTTTACTATCCTTTAATCTGTCTACACTAGTGGCTAGTCCAGAGCCAATAGCCGTTCCATCTTCAGTTAAGTAACCATTCTGTATGGTTGCTATCTGATTCATTACCGTATTATGGTCGGAGGTTATGGGGCATAGCGTAAAACTTTGGCTACTAAATATCACAATTCCAATTCTATCTCCCGGCCTGCTTTCTACAAAGTTGGTGGCTATTTCTTTAGCCGCTTCCAGCCTGTCGGGCTTAAAGTCTTGGCTTGTCATACTGCCGCTAATGTCAAAACAAAGCACCATATCAATACCCTCGCCAGAGGTTTGCTCTTCGGTAAACTTCTCTTGTGGTCTTGCAAGTGCAATTATTAAACTTGCCAATGCTATGCTGCGAAGTATTAGGGGCAGGGGACGTAAGCGTAGTTTCCAACTATATAATGGACGATAATGTTGCAGCGTGCTCACTTGTAAGCTAGCCGTTTCCTTATGTTTTCTACTTCTTTTTAAATAGATTAAATAAGGTATTACTACCAATAATGGCAGCACCCAAGGATAGGCGAACTCTATGTTAGCCAATAAATCAAATAACATCGGCAGCAGTTTTTGGGCGAGAAGATGCTAATTGGGTAATGATTGCCTTTGCTTCCTCAAGGCTTTGCTTGCATTCGGTGGTTGTAGGGGTGGCTTTAGCAAACTTCACCCTCTCTGCTTGATGCAGCAGGTGTACATATTGTTTTAATAATTCCTTGTCGTGGATTGCCTTTTTTAATACTGTTATATATTCTGAGTTGGTTTTAGTTTTGGTGGTAATATGTAGCTGATGATCGGAAAAGTCTTTACAAAGCAACAGTAAATCAGTATAGAACTGTTGGTATTTTTCTGATTGATAAATAGTTTCTAATGCATTCAATTGAGCTAAATAGTTATTTAATGAAAAGTCTTTTGGGTGGATGGGAATATACTTTCGCTTCTTGCCAATAATCCATTTTTTAATAACAAAGTATAAGATGGCCACCCAAACTATAACACCTGCCATAATTTCCCAAAGTGTATAATCGGTTTCTGGTGCAGGCTCAATGATGTCTTTTATGTCATTATAATCTTTTCGAAGCGAAACATCAATTGGAGAAATAGAAACATTAAAAGGTTGGGTTTGGTATTGTTTTTTGCCAATAACCACCGTAAAGGCAGGCACTATATGCATACCAGTATCGAAGGAGGTAAGTGTAATAATTTGATGGTAACCTTTTGTAGAAGCAATAGAAACGGTATCTATCGTTTGACGGGTTACTACCTGAAAGCTAGCAAATGTGTCGGGGATATTAAACCATGAGTCAATAGAAAGCGGACTGTTGCTTACAGGATCTACAAGGAGTTTTACATCAAAGTGGTCACCGAGTCTGATTTTATCCCTGCTGATGATTGCTGAAACCTTCTGAGAATAAGTAGTTGATGCAACCAAAAGAAACAATAGCGCAGCAACTATCCTCCCCATCAGTTTAAGGTTGGGAAAGCCGCCCGTTATATTATGTCCATTCAATACTATCATCAATTCATTTTTTGTTTACCGTTAACTGCTTTCCGCTTTCCGTTCACCGTTAACCGAAAGTCGTTTATTGTTTATAAGCATTTGATTGTTATCAACCACTGACGGTACTTCGGTAAGCGGTCAACGGTCATCGGTCAACGGTCATCGATTCCTCCCTATAAAAAACTTCTGCAACACCTTCACATAATCTTCGCCTGTGGCCATCTGCAACAAATCGGCTCCTGCTTTTTTAAAGTGTTCCTGCGTGGTAACGGTAATCTTATCATGTTGCCGTTGCCATTCTGCCCTCGCATTATTATCGTTGGTATCAATCCAGATTGTATCCCCCGTTTCGGCATCAACTACTTGCATCAGTCCCACTTTGGGTAGCGTAGTTTCCGTTTTGTCATACACCCTAATACCTATTACATCATGCTTCTTTGCAGAGGTGCGTAATATTCTATCATAATCATTCGTAGCAAAATCGCTCAATACAAAAACAATACTTCTGTGCCTACTATTATTATTTAAGTAATGCAATGCTTTCGATAAGTCTGTATTTTTTGTTTTCGGTACGTGACTCAGCAACATCCGCATCATGTACAATACATGCGCTTTTCCCTTTTTAGGCGGAATATATTTCTCAACTGTATCGGTACATAATATCAATCCAATCTTATCATTATTATTGGCTGCACTAAAGGAAAGCACCGCTGCAATCTCGGTAATCATTTCTTTTTTACTCTGATTGCCCGTACCAAAAAGGGTACTTGCACTAGCATCCACAATAATAAAAACAGATAACTCTCTCTCTTCTTCAAAAACCTTACTGTAGGTACTGCCCAACCTTGCACTTACATTCCAATCTATAAACCGAATGTCATCACCCGCACTATATTGTTTAATCTCCTTAAAAACCATTCCCACGCCCTTAAAAGCAGTATGGTATTCGCCAGTAAATAGTTGATTAGTTAGTTTACGACTCTTAATCTCAAGCAAACGAACGCCACCCCCATCCCCTAAAGGAGTGAGATTTGAAGACTCTTCTGCAAGTAGAGAAGATTCCTTTTTAGTAAATAATTGCTTGAAAAAACTCAATTAGTAAATTATAAATGATGAATTTTAAATTTTGAATGGCAAATCGCTTACCACTAATAACTAGCCACTAACAACTATTAAGGTACTTTCACTGCTTTAAGTATATCTTCCACAATTCTTTCAGTGGTCACATTTTCCGCTTCTGCTTCGTAGGTAAGCCCAATTCGATGACGCAGCACATCTTTCGCAATTGCCTTTATATCTTCTGGCAAAACATACGCACGCTTTTCCATAAACGCATAAGCCTTTGCTGCCATAGCCAAATGAATACTTGCCCTTGGCGATACCCCATAACTTATCAAAGATTTCAATTTGTTAAGGCCATATTGGTCGGGGAAACGGGTAGCAAATACGATGTCTATAATGTACTGCTCAATCTTTTCATCGAGATAAACTTGTTTAACAATTGACCTTATTTGAAGTATATCACTAATGTTGGCCACCTGATTAATGGTAGGCATAGCCAAACTTTGTACTTGCTGGCGGATGATTAATTGTTCATCTTTTTTATCGGGATAGCTCACAACCACTTTAAGCATAAATCGATCTGCCTGTGCTTCTGGTAGGGGATAAGTTCCTTCTTGTTCCAATGGATTCTGTGTTGCCAACACCAAAAATGGTTCGGAAAGCGGATAAGTATTATCGCCAATAGTAACCTGTTTTTCCTGCATGGCTTCCAATAAGGCACTTTGCACTTTGGCGGGGGCGCGGTTTATTTCATCAGCCAATATAAAGTTGGAGAATATCGGGCCCTTGCGAACCAAGAATTCATTGCGTTGTTGGTTGTAAATCATGGTGCCTACAATGTCCGCCGGCAATAAATCGGGGGTAAACTGAATACGGCTAAAAGGTGCATTGATGGCAGCAGCAAGAGATTTTATGGTTAATGTCTTCGCTAATCCAGGAACACCTTCAAGCAATACATGCCCATTACTTAAAAGACCAATTAGCAAACGGTCTACCATTGTTTGCTGTCCCACAATCACCTTCTTCATCTCTGCTTTCAGCATGTCTATCACCACAGCGTACTCCTGAATAATCAAGCCTAACTTTTGTATATCTTCCTGTTTCTTCATGTGTTATTTATGAATAAAGTTCTATCAGAAGCTTTATGGGTAAGGGTACAAAGAAATACTTTAAAAGTGAAGTGAGAATAATAAAGTTTTGTTAGTAATGGAATCCTTTTTGGCTAGTATGTTCTTATGTTTGTTTTTTGATAACACATTAAAGTAGGCATCAATGGCAATACTCATAAATACTTATCAGCGAAAGGTTGCAGAAGCTGGTTGCGACGAAGCAGGACGAGGATGTTACGCCGGTCCTGTGTTTGCTGCCGCTGTCATTTTACCAACAGACTTTTATCATCCGTTACTAAATGATAGCAAACAAGTAAAAGTAAAAGATAGAGATTTGTTAAGGGAATATATCGAAGCGAATGCCACTAGCTATGGTGTAGCAATGGTAGATAATGAGGAAATTGATAAAATAAACATACTACAAGCTTCCTTTATGGCAATGCATAAGGCCATTGCTAAGCTATCGAAAGTGCCAGAATTATTATTGATTGATGGAAATAGGTTTGTGCCATACCTCGGGATATTGCATAAATGCATCATTAAAGGAGATGGTATATATGCCAATATTGCTGCAGCAAGTATCTTGGCAAAGACACACAGAGATGAATATATGACGAAGCTGAGCGAGCAATACCCCATGTATGGCTGGCAAAAGAATAAAGGGTATGGAACACTCATTCACCGAAATGCCATTGAACAACATGGGTTAACGCCCTACCATAGGAAAAGCTTTAAGATATAGTTGTTAAATTGTTTTTCTAATAACTAACCACTAACAACTAATAACTATTGAAGGGCTTTATTTATAAAATAGATCAGTGGTTGTATGGCAGCACAGACATCAACTATTTTGCTTACTAAATCTTTACTGGTTAGTTCTGCATCGCTAATAGGATAGGAGGCAATATAGCTTTTAAGCTTCAAATATTCTATGGCAGGATTATCAGTTTCATATCCTTTGGGTGGTCTTGAAAGCACCATGTCGTTACTACGTTCCAAAGAACCTAGAGTATCTACAAATGATTTTGCTTTCACGATACCATCAACCTCTTCTAAACAATAGTCTATTTCCTGCCTAATCTTCTTTAGTTCCGGGGCTGGAGGCATCCACATTCCACCAGCTATAAAACTACCTCCTGGTTCGCAGTGGAGATAGTATCCTGCCAAGAACATTTTCTTACCACCTTTACCAAACCCTGCTCCCAAATTTGTTTTATAAGGACTTTTATCTTTACTAAACCTAACATCCCTGTTAATCCTAAAAATACAATCTTTAGGTTCTAGAGATGCTAGCGTTGGGTCATTTTTACTAACTCCTATAAGTACTTTACCTATCATTTCTATATAGTCAGTCTTTGCATTTTCGTAGCGTTTTCTATTCGTTTCAAACCATTCTCTGTTGTTATTCTCTTTTAACTCTTTCAGGAAGTGGAGGGTAGATGATTGTAGCATATCTTACTGTTTACGGCATAAAAGTAAAGGAATTAAATACTTAAAGAACAATAAGCAATTGATGGGAAAACAATATTGCTACTTTAAAAGTTTTCTTTCAAGCTGATTAACCGCAAAGTTCGAAAAGTTCTTTCGCAAAGAATGCGCATTGGAGGGCGTTTGAAAAGTGATGTAGTTAATGTATTTCAATCTAAGAGCGTTAATCAGAAGCGTATAAAAGTCCCAGTAAATTGAGGGGTATTAGTTAATTATTGTTCAATTTTTGAATAAGATTTCTGTTGTTCGCTTCTTTATCTCTGGCAATAGATTGATAAACCCATATTCATGGTTGTATTGCTGACCATAAGTCAATATCCATTTCAAGAAATTAGCCACTTCTTTGTTGGGATAGTTTTGATTATAGAGTACATTTACGTCTTCAATCAATAGCTTCGGGCTGTTTGTTTTCTCTGCATACGTTAATACATTATCCAGTGTGCCATATATCTTTTCGTCAGAATCAATCTTACCATTCTCATTAAAATCTATAGGTACTATGGCAATACTATCTACCAGTTTGCGGGTCTTTAGGTCGTAAATAAAACCAAGGTTATTATATGAAACACCGTTTACATCTTGCTTCACGGCTTCTAATAAGGCTTTGTCATCGCCCACAATGGGAACACCCTTGATGTCTTTCTGTTCGCTACCAAAATGATTGGCAAACGACTGAGAGGCACAGGCATTTTGCTTGCGTTTATAAACGGTAAACACCGCTTCCGAAGCAATGTTGCTATTACTAGTTTCTCCAAAATATACTTGCTTAAAACTTGCCTCATTAAAGCCTTTCTCTTGCAATGAAGCAACATCTGTTCGGTTACTATTTACCACAGGAAGCTGTACATATCTGCTTACAGTAATGGCAGTTTTGCCTTCTTTTATATCTGTAGCAGCTAGCTTATGTGCCACAATGGATATATCTACACTATCAACAGGTAGTTTACTATTCAGTATAAAATGTAGGTTAGTTTGTTGCTTAGTATATTCATTTATCCATTGTTGAAATAGTGGATAGGTTAATCTTGTGCCCGCAATGCGAATAGTCTGAGCATTAGATTTTGTGCCAGTAACTAAAATGCCAACTAGTACAATTATCCTTATAAAAGTCTTTTTCATTTTTGTTTATTTTAATTGATTAATTATTAATTCATACACAAGTAATACAAAGCATAGATTTGTAGAATTAAAAATAGGATTATGCAAACTCAGATTAAAGGTATTTACAATAATGGACAAGTTGTTTTAGATGAACAGCCCACATTGTCTAAGCCTGTCAAGGTTGTAGTGACCTTTTTGGAAGAGGAAGAAGTAGTTGTTAAAAAGAAAAAGCCGCTAGTATTTGGCTTTGCTAAAGGGACCGTTACTTATATGTCACCAGATTTCAATGAACCACTCGATGAACTAAAAGAATACATGTAACGATGAACATACTTTTAGATACCCACACATTTATATGGTTTCTTGCTGGAAATCAATTGCTTTCTAAGAAGGCAAGAGGAGTGATAGAAAACATAGATAACAACATATTCATCAGTATTGTATCATTGTACGAGATTGCTATAAAGTTGAAGATTGGAAAGATTGGATTTGATAAACCAGTATCTGCCTTCTTCAACGACATATCCGAATATAACCTAACATTGATTCCAATTTCGGAAAATCACTTGGTAGCTTACGATTCATTTCCTCTTCTTCCTAACCATAAAGACCCATTTGACAGATTAATAATTGCCACTGCCATTGCAGATGATTTATCTATCGTTACGGTTGATAATCAGTTTAATCATTACAAAGAACTAGTTTCTATTTTGTGGTAGCCACAATTATCAAATACTAATATTATCAAGAAAGTTATACGTTTTAGGTTATACGTAATACGTTGTTGGTATTTTCCAACGTATTACGTATAACTTAAAACGTATAACTTAAATTACTATTTCTTCTTCGCCGCTTCCTCCGCAGCTATCTTTGCCAATGCCTTACGTTTTATTGCAACATCAACCCAATCTACAAAAGGATACAAATCATATTTCTTAGCCTGTACCTCAAACAAAGCCTTTAGTTCAGCCAGCTTTTGTGGATACTTTGCAGCCAAGTCATTGTTCTCAGTATAATCCTCTTTTAGGTTATATAATTCCCAAGTGTCTTTACTAAAATCACTGTGTGGCTGTGGTTTGCCAAGAGTGAAGTTGCCAATTTCCACATTGTCGGGGTAGTGTGCTGCTCCTGCTTTCCAGCCATCGGCATAGATAGCCCTAGCCCCAAAAATATAGTAGTGCTGTATCTTATGAGTAGAAGGCGCTTTTGCATTAGCCACAGAATAGAACAGAGATTTACCTTGAATAGTATCTTGTTTAATGCCACGTATCTGAGCAGGAGCTTTCACGCCAGCAAAGTCTAGTGTGGTTGGCAAAATATCTATTACATGACCATATTGTGTGCGGATGCCTCCCTTTTCTTTAATGCCATTTGGATAAAAAGCAATCAACGGATTGTGTGTTCCACCTTCTGCATTGGCATCTTGTTTCCAGAACTTGAAAGGAGTGTTGCAAGCTTGTGCCCATCCAAGAGGGTAGTTAGCAGAACCTTCTGGTGTTCCTATCTCTCCAATTTCTTCTATATTTCTTTTGATGTATTCTTCCTCAACTGATGTAGCAGGAGGATTCTTTTTTCCATCAATAAAGCCATGCACCGTACCTTCCTTGCTTGCACCATTATCGCCAATCATCACAATGACAAGGGTATTGTCTAGCTGATTGATTTCTTTTAGGTAGTTAATCACTCGGCTCACCTGATAGTCTGTGTATGTTAGGTATCCCGCATACACTTCCATAAAACGAGCGTATAGTTTCTTTTCCTCTTCCGGAAGGCTGTTCCATTCTTTAATGCGTGGATTGCGTGCCGGCAACACAGCATCGGCAGGTATTACACCCAAGCGTTTTTGGTTTTCAAACACTTTAGTTCTATACACATCCCATCCCTCATCAAATTTGCCTTTGTATTTATCACTCCATTCTGCCGCTACTTGGTGTGGTGCATGAACCGCCGCAGGGGCATAATACAAGAAGAATGGTTTATCTGGGGCAGCCGCTTTTTGTTTACCAATATAACTGATTGCCTTATCGGTAAGTTGCTCGCTAAAGTGCCTTCCA
>CANFLL010000117.1 GCA_947447825.1 Chitinophagaceae bacterium
AAAGAGAATCGCTTTACCGATGCACAGGGCGACTTTTACGAATACCTGTTGAGCGAATTGGGAAGTGCAGGTAAGAATGGACAGTTTAGGACGCCCCCACATATTGTGGAACTGATTGTCGAATTGATTCAGCCACAGTTAGGCGATAAGATTGCCGACCCTGCAAGTGGTACGGCGAGTTTTTTGTTGGCAGCCTACAAATACCTGATTACACAGTTTACGAGTGCCGACTATTGTGCGCCCGACGACAATGGATTTCTTCGGGGTACTTTGGCGGATAAGTTGGTGGACAGCAACATGAAGGCCTTGTTGGAACAGGAAACCTTTTATGGGTTCGACATCGACCCTACGATGATTCGAATCGGGTTGATGAACCTGATGATGCACGGCATTACACAACCGCAAATAGACTATAAGGATACCCTTAGCAAAAACTACAATGAGGACAATACCTACCATAAGGTGTTGGCAAACCCACCTTTTACGGGCAATATTGATAAGGGTGACCTTAACCCAACCTTTAGCATCAGCACTACCAAAAGCGAATTGTTATTTCTAGAACGCATCTATAAGATGTTGCGTATGGGGGGCACAGCGGGCGTTGTGGTGCCGCAGGGGGTATTGTTTGGCAGTGGCAATGCCTTTGTTGCTACGAGGAAAATACTGATTGACAAATGCGAGTTGAAGGCGGTGATTGCGATGCCGAGTGGGGTGTTTAAACCTTATGCGGGGGTGGCGACGGCGATACTCATCTTTACGAAGGGAGGCGAAACGAGGGATGTTTGGTTTTATGAAATGAAGAGCGACGGACGCAGTCTCGACGATAAAAGAACCGAATTGACGAACCCCGATGGCACGAGAAACTATGGCGATTTGCACGGGATTATCAATGCCTTTACTAACAAAAACAAGAATACCGACCGCAAACAACAGCACTTCTTGGTGCCAAAGGCAGAGATAGTAGCGAACGATTACGACCTAAGCATCAGCAAATACAAGGAAGAGGTTTATACAGAAGTGGTGTACGAATCGCCTACCGTCATTTTAGAGAAGTTGACTGCATTGGAAGAGGGGATTAGGATGGGTATCACAGCATTAAAAGAATTAGTGTGATGAAATTTGAAAAGTTTGGAGAAATTTTAAGCATACATAAAGGCAAGAAGAACACAATTATTGAATCACCAAGTTCTGATTCAGTCAGGGTTTTGCAAATAGACGATTTAAGGAATGATAATTTATATCAATATACAGATGATAAAACAGGTGTTTTTGTAACTGAAAAAGACTTGATGATTGTTTGGGATGGGGCTAATGCAGGAACGATTGGATATGGAAAGCAAGGTTATATTGGAAGTACAATTGCAGCTTTAAGAAGAAAAAATGAATTGTATGATACGAGTTTCTTAGGTCTATTTTTAAAATCACAATTTTCATATTTTCAAAAAAATGCTACAGGAGCAACGATTCCGCACATTGATAGGAAATCTTTAGAAAATCTAATGATTCCACATTTATCTATAGAAACCCAAATTCACATTGCCAATATTCTAAGTAAGGCAGAGCGTTTAATCCAACAACGGAAAGAAACCATTGCCTTATTGGATGACTATTTAAAGAGTACATTTTTAGAAATGTTTGGAGACCCTATAAGAAATGAGAAGGGATGGGAAAAGATTCCATTAAAGAAATTTGGTGAAATAATAACAGGCAATACTCCACCAAGGAGTGACTCAGATAATTTTTCTGATAATTATATAGAGTGGATTAAAACGGATAATATAGAAAACAATATCCTTTATGTTAAAACTGCAAATGAGTATTTATCTCAAAAAGGGCTAAATAAATCAAGGTTTGTTACTGAAGGTGCATTGATGGTTGCTTGTATAGCAGGCAGTATTGAATCAATAGGCAGAGCATGTTTGACAAATAGAAAAGTTGCATTCAATCAGCAAATAAATGCAATTCAACCTAATGAAAATATCAATTCATTCTTTTTACATAATTTATTTAAAAATTCAAGATTATATATTCAAAGTCACACGACAAAAGGAATGAAAAAAATATTAACCAAAGGAGAATTTGAGAAAATATTAATGATTGCTCCCCCTATCGAACTTCAAAATCAATTTGCTCAAATAGTAGAGAAGGTAGAAGTGCTGAAAGAACAGTATAAAAGCAGTTTGTTGGAATTGGAAAATTTATATGGTAGTTTGAGTGCGAAGGCATTTAGGGGGGAGATGATTGCAGAAGAAAAATTTGGTGATAATAAAATTTTCGATAAAATGACAGAAATAATTAGTACAAGTCATAATAAAGAATCAGTTAATGAAGAAGATATGATAAATCAATTTGAAGACGTTCAGTTGAGTTATGATTATATTGAAAAGTATAACTATGTTGAAAATAAAGAAATTCAATGGGAAATATTTTTAAGGAAATACTTTTTAGATAAACCAATTATACTAGAGGAAGTTGAGGAATTATTTAATAGCAAATATTATGATGAAAGCGATAGATGGTTTAAATACGAGAAATTCAAGGACTATATTTTTCATGAACTTCAAAAGAAGAACTCTTTTATTAAGCAAAAATTCAATGATTCTACAAGACAACTTGAACTATTAATTAGCAATGAAATTAATTAGCCTTATTATAAATACTGAATTTAGGAGCCTACCTGTAGGATTTAAAATTGTTTTTTTTGATGAAAATAATTTTACAAATACTTATGACTTCGCACCATATTGCTTAGTTGGTAGAAACGGTAGTGGTAAATCCAATGTTTTAGAAGCAATAGCTTCAATATTTTATCATATAGAATGTATGCACCTGGTAACATTGCCAGAACCATTTGAAAAGGACGAATTAAATCCAAAAGGTTTTGACAGGAGTATTTGCATAATAGATGAATTTGAATTGGAATACCTATGTAAAAATGTAGAGGATAATAATTCTTTTTCGATAAATTCTGAATTAGAAATTAATCATATAAAGATTTCAAAAGTTAAAGGGGAAGCTCCAAAAATCTACAAAAGAAAAGTAAATGATATGGAAGCTATCTCTCATGAATTAACTGGCAAATTGGAAGTAAAAGAGATTTTGCCTCAATTTATAATTGGATATTCATCTGGAGAAAATGAATTATTAAGCCTTCCGTTCTTCAAACTAAGATTTTTACAATTCGATGCATATTTAATTAGATTAAAAAAAGCTTATGATTCTTTAAAATCAGAAAGCAGTTTTGTTTATTTAGACGAATCTTTTAATCAAGCAATATTGCTTTCTCTTTATTTATTGGACTATCACGAAGTTGAGGAGAATAGCATAGATAAATTGCTTTTAACACCCCTTATTGAAGAAATAGGCATACAAGACATAAAGAGCTTTAGAATTGTAATTAGAAAAGATATTTCAGAAACCTATCACTTAGAATATTTTTCTTCTTTATCCGAAAATGATAAACAAAAAGAGTATAAAACAAAAGTTTCGTTAACATACAATGTTGAAGCAATAATTGAAAAATTAAAAAAATGTAGTACTAGTAGCTTTTATGTTGAAGTAGATGATGATATATCAAATAAAGGTTCACTACTATATTTAGATTATTTTGTAAATAAAGAAACAAAAAAAGCCTTTAAACGAATTTTTGGATCATCACTTAATTTATTCCAGTCTTTCCAAATATTATTGAATCTAAATCTTTATCAAGTCAATACGGAATTGAAAACTAAGATTTATCAATCTAAGAACATTTTCTTAAATGATGACATTGTACCAATACCTTATGATGAGGATAGGATTTTTAAATTCAAAGATCTAGAATTAATAAAAGTAAATGTCAAAGAGACTATTTATACTAAGCAATTGTCTGATGGAGAATTTCAGCTACTACATACTATTGGATTATGCTTAATTTTTCGCGATACAAATTCTCTATTCTTGTTGGATGAGCCTGAAACACATTTTAATCCAGAATGGAGAGCTAAGTTTATTACAACTATTGCAAATTGTCTGAAAACTGACAAAAAATTTCTTAGAGACTTACTAATTACATCCCACTCGCCATTTATTGTTTCCGATTGCAAACCAGATAATGTTTATATTTTTAATAGAGATAAAGAAAAACTATTTGTAGAAAGTGCTGCTAAAAAGAGATTAAACACATTTGGTACTTCAGTAAATGTCCTAACTGAAGAAATCTTTAATAAAACTGAAAGTCTAGGAGATTATTCATTAGAAATACTCAATAAAATTAGAAATAGAACCTTTGATTCTCTGGAAGAGATTCAAAAAGCAAAAGAGGATTCTAGAATATTAGGCGATTCAGCTGAGAAAATACTTCTGTTTAGAGAATTGTTGTTAAAAGAAAAGGAATTAAATAAAAATGATTAAAAATTATAAGTATCTGGAAACAGCTATTCAGCTGAGACTACACAAATTTGTCTTAGACTTCTTTAACCGAATTGAAAGTGAAACGGGCATTTTTGACGATTCTTTTTTTTCTCCAGATTTTTTGGTAATTGCTAATAGGCATCCTAGGATTTTAAAAAAAAGATGTATTGGTATTTATAATGTTATAAAGACTTGGAATCAAACAGACAGAACGAATCTATGTATAAGAATTAGAGAAAGTAACAACATTGAAAATATTTGCAAAGGAAATTATAACCCATTAGTAATTGACAGTCATGCAAAAGGAATTTATTTGCAAATTCGAAATTTATTTCTTGACCTTTACAATCAGGTTTTAAATGGAAACGGATTTAACGAAACTTATAAAACAACTTTAAGAACACATTTTGATGATTTCAGTAAATTAAACAATGAAATTACACTTTGCCCAATTTGCGGTATAGGAGAATTGAAAAAACACACAGATGATATTAGAGATCAATACGATCATTATTTGCCAAAAGCATTATATCCTTTTTCTTCTATTAATTTCAAGAATCTTGTTCCTATTTGCAGAGAGTGTAATTCACTTGATGTAAAAGGTGAAACTGATATAATTAGAGTTTCTACAAATAACAAATTGTTTTTTGTTTATGATGTAAATCATAAAGGCATTAATGTTGAATTTAGAATTCTCAATGATAATACAAATCCAAACAACATTATTTGGGAAATAATTTACACTAATCCAGATGGCAATTATGACGAAATAGAATCTTGGAAAACAATTTACAAAATTGAAAGTAGATATGTAGGTTTTATAAATGCTAGAATTGAAAAGTGGTATAGTCATTACTGGGAATTTATGTATTCTGGCAGAATATCTCGTTTGGATGAAGCTACAAAAAAGGAATGTTATCAAGCATTTTTAGAAATAGATGAAAAAAAGGAATTAAGTTTTATAAGAAAGCCTGCACTTGAAGGCTTTTTAACAGGATCGACTTTATCTCAGGCTGCTATTGAGGCAAAATATTATTCTCTTCCATAAAAAAATATCATAATTATGACCGAAATATGCATTCTAATTAAGTAGAAAAATTCGCTTTTTACTTATAAATTGTAGGTGCTTATAATTTTTAATTTTTTACAAAAGCAGTATTTTGGAATTGGAGAATCTGGATGGTATTTTGAGTGCATAGGCATGTATAGAGGAGATGGGGCTAATTGATAATTTAAAAGCATCGAGTATGGAATATTGTTTAAAAGATGATTGTAAGAATAAATCAGGAAGGGAGATTTGGGATTATATTAAACAAGCACTCTCAAAAGGCGTTGTTATAAGTAGTATAAAAGAGAAAAAAACTTATACTATAAATTATATTAATCATGAGTCAATCAGCTTTTCAGCACCAACACGAAATAATGAGGATGCTGAAATTATAAACTTTGATGATTTTGAAACAGTAGTTGACCGACTGAAATTATTGGGTCAATTTAATACCAATACTTCAAAGGAGAGTTTTAAGGGAACAAGTCTTTATAGAAAGAGGTCACCTTTGTTTGCATTACTTGTTGGATGTGGGGTGATAGGAAATGCTAAACAATAATTGTAATAAATAGAAATGAACTACTGGCATTTACAAATGAATAAAGGGACCTTAAATGGAACAGACTTTACTATTGACCAAATTAAAGATATTGTTTTAAGGGATAAAATTATAGGGACTGGAGAATGGGAAGATAGAAAATCCAACCAATGCAAACAATTTAAAGAAGTTATTGAAATTGGCGATGTTGTAATGGTTAGGAATGGTGTTACACCCATTGCTTTAGTTGAGGTTATAGAAAAAAATATTCGCCCAAATAAATTTTATCATAACGAACATAAAATTGAATTATTGAGCCTATATGATAATAATACAAAGCTTAATATTGGCATTTACAATGGGAATTATCGTACAACATTGGAAAGAGTAGCAGATAAAACTAAGGACACCGGAAAGTTTATCAAAAATTGGCACCAATTATCTCAGAACACATTAACTATTGAAAAACGTGTAGCACGTATTTGTTGGAATGATAAAGGTTGGGTAGAACCATCTGGTGCAATAGGAAAAAGCAATGATAAAAATTCACACGAATCTCAATTTGGTTATGGCCATGAAGAATGGCTTTTTGACACAAGCAAGATTATCGATGGTTATCATTATGCTTTTTTAGAACCAGTACGCAAACAACACCAAGCCTATAAAAACAATGCTTACAATATTTGGCTTTACTCTATTGATGGTGAAACAAAAAAACGTTACTACATAGGAGAAATAAACAATGCTATTGTTATTGATGATGCAGAAGCTAAGGAAGTATATAATAAATATAATGAAAGAGGTTGGCTAGATGAAATGGTAGAACAAATTCGTTTGTCACAGTCAAACGAGGAAGGATTATCTGGCTTTCTTGATGTAGCGACAGATTTGTTTAACGTTAAGTTTAAAGCCACCGATGTTGATTTTAAAGGTTACAATGAGTTGCCAGATTCTCACGTTGCATATACTGTAAATAGATACTCATTTAATTTATTCCAAGATACTTACAAGGTCACAGCTGCACCAAAGGCATTCGCATTTATTCCGCCACAATCAATAAATAATGAGACCGCAAGCCTAAGTAGCAAAAAAGTTCAGCGGGAACCCAAAGAAATTGAAATAAAAAATTTACACAGAGTAATTTCAGACAACCTTACAAAACTGCTGCGAAAAGAATACGGCAACAATAAAGTTACACCAGAGCATCCAACTTGTTATGGAATGCAGAGAATTGATATTGTAGTAAATGATAAAGGCAAACTCACTTTCTACGAAATAAAAACATACGTTTCTTTGCAAACATCAATTAGAGAAGCCTTTGGACAAATAATGGAATATGCCCATTGGATAAATGCGAATAATGCAAATGAGTTGATTATTGTTACACAATCACACAGTAAGATTAACGAAGCAAAAGACTACATTAAACATTTAAGAACACTCTTTAATATTCCTCTTTACTTACAAATGTTCGATGTTGATGAAAACAAATTATCAGAGAAGTTTTAGTATAAAAACAAAAGATGCATTATGAATCTTACATTGTTCAACAATAACCAGTATAAAAACTGGTTAGCCGATATAAAGCAAAGAATAAAACAAGCTCAGATAAAAGCTGCTGTAAAAGTAAATGCAGAGCTTATTAATGTCTATTGGCAATTGGGTAAAGAAATCATAGAAAAGCAAGAAACAGCTAATTGGGGTGATGCCTTAATAGAGCAATTATCAAAAGACCTTTGTTCTGAGTTTCCATATATGAAAGGCTTTTCAAAAACCAACTTATTCTACATAAGGCGTTGGTATCTTTTCTATAAAGAAGGCTTTGAAAAACTGCCACAACTTGTGGCACAATTAGCAAATAACAATCAACTATTAAGTAGCACCGAAATACTGCCACAACTTGTGGCACAAATTCCTTGGGGGCATAATAGAGAAATCATTACAAAATGTACAGATGCGCACGAAGCTTTATTCTACCTGCAAAAAACAGTTCAAAATAATTGGTCAAGGGTAGTGCTGCTAATGCAAATCGAAAGCAAGCTATACCATCGAGAAGGTAAAGCAATCAACAATTTTGCACTTACCTTGCCTCAACCACAAGCCGATCTTGCCATTGAAACCCTCAAAAATCCTTACAACTTCGATTTTATAACCATCGGCGAAGCAGCACAAGAAAGAGACCTCGAAATAGCTTTAGCAACACAAATGCAAAAATTCCTGTTAGAACTTGGTCAGGGTTTTGCTTTCATGGGTCGTCAATACAATATCAATGTAGGTGGCGATGATTTCAGAATAGACCTGTTGTTTTACCACACAAAGCTTCGCTGTCATATAGTAGTCGAATTAAAAGTAACAGAGTTTGAACCTGAATTTGCAGGTAAACTAAATTTTTATCTCAATGCAATTGATGCACAAATAAAGCATCCCGACGACCAACCCACCATAGGTATTTTACTTTGCAAAACACCAAACAAAGTAGTGGTAGAATATGCTTTAAAAAATATGAGCCAGCCATTAGGTGTAGCCGAATATCAACTCACCCACGCTATACCAGAAGAACTAAGAGGAGAGTTACCAACTATTGAAGAATTGGAAGTGGAATTAGAAAAAGAAGTAGAAACCTTATCAACGCCAGTTAATAAAAAAATCAAGCTAATGAATGATTTGCTTTCAACACTAAATGAAGAAGAAGTGCAAGAAAAGCTAACACTTAAAATAACCAAAAAAATATTTAGTGAATCAATACTTAGTCTAGATAAAATTTTCTTAACTAAAATGGAAGCTATTCAAAAGAACTTTGCAAAAGTTAAAATCTATTATCAAGTAAGTTCATCAGGTTATCCCAAAATTGAAGAGGCGATTAAACTATTGAATAATAACCATAACATTTACCAATTGGGATTGTCATATTACTTCGAAGGTTTCAAAAAAGCAGGAATAAATGCTTTTAATCAAAGCACCAATATTAGTTTTGAATTAAGAGATTATTACTACGAAATCAAAAGTAATAATAATCAACCAGCAATTCTTAAAAAATTATACCATCAATTCCCAACTACAGAGGAGTTAAACGACTTAGCAGATGCAATGGTAGAAGATGTTGTTGACAAAGTAAATAGTGAGTTAGAAAGAATGAAAAAATAACCTGCTAGACAAGAGGTTAAGTAGAGCCAAGTTTACCTCATGAAAAATAGGGGTATTAATCCCCAAGTAAAAACTAACAATGCAAGTAAAAACTAACAATGCAATTAAAAATAGAATTTATAGAGCAAATACACTCCGTCATTGCTTCTGCAAAAGATAGGGCTATAAGGTCTGTAGATACCGAAAGGGTTCTATGTATTGGCAAATAGGCAAACTTATTCTAGAAGAGGAACAGCAAGGTAAGGAACGAGCTACTTATGGTGAGTTTCTCATTAAATCCCTAGCCCAAACGCTCGAACCCCAATATGGCAGTGGTTTTTCTATTCGTCAGTTAGAACTCTGCAGGCAATTCTTTCGCAATTTTCCAATTACGAACGCACTGCGTTCGTAATTCAATTGGACACATTACAAAATTCACTAGTTCAAGTGTTCAGCGTAGCTAGTCACTTCAGCCAAGCTGGTCTATTGTTTGTATTCTATTCGCTAAGTCAAAAAGTACTTCTTTATCAAATGTATAAGAAAAAAAATGTGTAGTTATCAACTAAATTCCCTGTAGCTCAAAAGCATACTTCTGAAAATCAATAACTGCCCTTTCATCCTTCAAGTCAATCCAGCCCTTTTCTTTATGGCTTAAATCCACTAAATCCCAAGTGCGGGTATTTTTAAACTTGTTAATTATTGCATCAATTGTACTCTTTTCACTTTCAGAAAAAAGCGTGGAATCATATTCTTTTTCAGTTAAAAAGTATTCTTTAGCTGCACCTTTATTTTCTTTTACCCAATTAGAAGTAATTAAACCTTCATTCTGGAAGCAAGCAAAAATATTATCATAATTTGTCGGCACAGGTCCGTGTTGGATTGCCCTGTAAGATAAACCAGTAATTGAATACCCCGTATTTTTATAGTTGGCAAAGTCAGTGTAAAACAATAACTTGTTTAATTTCAACCGGTCATTGTATTCACTTATACAGTTAATAGTATAAGCTATTAAGATATTGGCAACCTTATCTTTATTAATCTTCTTGTAGCCAGTTAAACTATTGGGTTCACTATGCTGATTTAAAGCAAGTTGATAGTACCCAACACCATGCTGTCTTTCAATAATATGTTGGATTCTTTTCTTAATCTTTTCAAAAGCAGTTTCGCTTGTAAAACAATGCCTAGCTTTATCTACCATTCCATTAAATACTTCTGGGTTGTCTGCGTTACTTATCAAGTTACCTATTGCTTGTGTAGGTATTTCACCTTTTTCATAATTGCTGTACCCATTCGCACCTAACCCTAAAACCTCACTCATTTTGCTTGCAGATAACTCATATTTATCCCTAATCGCCACTATCTCTTCAATAAACGGAATTCCATATTTCTCTCTGTATTGATTATGAACTTGCAACAATGTAATGGTGTCGCTTTCTGTTGTTGTAAATTCCTCGCTACACTTATTGCATTTATAATAATGAGCTACAACTGTAAATTGCTCTTTGCGATAGGTCAACAATTTCCCTTCCCTTTCTAATTTAGCTTGTCCGTCGCAATATGGACACTCAATTTTCTCTTTCATTTTTTGCTTCATTTTAGTGGGTAAGTAATACTTCTTTCTGCTTTATGAAAAGACATACAGTCTACCATTTTATTTTCCAATCCAAGACTAATCTTAATATATACTTCTACACCCTTTATTGTCATACCAAATTCGTAATAATCAGGCTTTGTCGCATCGTAAGTGTCTTTATTTGGGCCAGTGTAATAATTTGCGCTAGTCAGCTTTTTCAAATATTCCAGCCTTTGGTAAGGCATTATATCAAGTTCTGCAAGCGTATCAGTATTTTTACCTCTCGGTCTATACGCAACATCAAAGACTCTAATCTTATCTTTTAATTGTTGTAAAAATCTTTCAACTTCTTCCTTTGTTGCCATTAAAAATGTAAATGTAGTGGTTTGAAAATATATTTCCACAACAAAGTGGAATATTTATACTTAAATTATCAATTGTTAAACTTTTTAGTAAGTAAACGAAAACATTCCGCTTCTTATTTTTTGTAATAGTATTTAATTTTATTCATTTATGTATTTATAAATATTAAAGAAAGGGCATTACCCTTTGGGTCAGGCTTTCTCTCCAATCTTTTACCCTTTGGGATAAAAGTATTTCCGTACCAATCCTTAATGCAAGAAAGAAGATTTTGCGTGGCGTAGCCACAATTCTGTTCCTGCCCACTCCATTGCATTCTATGGTCAGAGTATCTTAGGTAAATAGGTTTCTCTTCGGTCGGGTTCAGCAAGTAGTCTGCCAGCCCAAGGCAGTCTGGGCAAAAACTTCTCTAGTGATACTTTGTTGCTTTTGCCCCCACTACCTTGCCCTACGGGTCAAAAAAGGCTGTCACACTTCTTGCAGTTCACCACAACCTACGTTCAGGCAGCTACCTGTGTTCTATGGTCAGCTTCATACCTCCTTCCTTCACTATCACTACCGAGCTTCTTTCCTCCA
>CANFLL010000118.1 GCA_947447825.1 Chitinophagaceae bacterium
GAATTGGTCATTTTTGAATAAGATTTAATGAACTGTTTGGTATAGTCACCAATGAAAAAACGCTGCTAATCATTGTGATTGCAGCGTTTTAAGACTTATTGTATAGTATTAGGCGGAGAGTAAGAGATTTGTGCTTTTCTCTGAAACGCTTTACTATCAAGCGTTTCAAAATCTAAAAAAAGTTGGATGCCCGAATTTACCCCCTCGCCAATCAATTCATTTCGAATCAAATCGTATGACTGTAAAGGTAGCGAATGTTTCTGATATTAAAGTAATTACTTGACTAATATTTGAACGGGTTGTTGTTAAAATGAGATGTGGCCTTTATTTAAATTTATAAATCTATACAATCTGTATAAAAATTGATTTTTTTATTCTTTGGGTCAAGTAAAATAGTGTCTGCCATCTTAATTATTGTCTCTTATCTTTTTTAAGATTACAATTGACTGGCATTCGTAAGTCTTCAGCTGTTTATTGTGTTCTTTAGTTATTTAACAGGATAATTTTCGTTAATAATAGCGGAACTTTTTAAGAACTTTTAAATATGAGCCGCTACAATGAGTAGATAAGAATGACTAATCACTATTTTATTTTTCCTGACCTCAAATTATTCTAATTTTTTCGTGCCAAAGTTTCTATACACACCTAAATTGTATCAATTCATGGTGTCTCAATTTACCCCCTGCATGAATTAACATCAATTCATGCCCTCTGCAATTGCAGGACTTACCATTTGATTTCGACCGAATAAGTCAAGCCTGAGATAAATGAAAATAACATGTATCTGCAATGGAGGCTATGGAGAGATTCCTATATAAATGTTGCAAACCCCACCCATCAAGCATTGCTTCTAGCTTTTTTATTTGAATGATTAAAGCTACCAAAAGAAAAAACACTCTGAGTGCAGTAAAGAATAGGATAGTGCAGGACAGTTCAGTACAGTCGTATAATTCTGGATGTTTATTTTCATTTTTTTAAAGAATTGGACATTAATTATCTAATATATTTATTAAAATAGTTTAATCTATAAATAATATTTTTTTAAAATAATAAAAATGATTTCCATATACCTCAATTAAACATAAATAATCAATATTTTCTAACGATTTGTCAATACTTCAACACGAATAAATATGAAAAAAGGTTTCAAATCAATGATTGTTCTTGCAACAATCTTTCTACTTGGTTCTTTTGCAGCCCAAGCACAGTATGATGTTACCGTAGCCAAAGACGGTAGTGGCAATTTTACAACCCTTCAGGCAGCCATTGATGCAGCACCTGCAGGTCAAACCACACCCTACAAAATCTTTATCAAGAAAGGAAAGTATGTAGAAAAGGTAACTGTTCCGGCTACCAAAACGTTTCTTTATTTGATTGGTGAAAGCATTAATGAAACTATTATTTCGTGGAACGACTATACGGGAATGCCCAATGCACCTGCCGATGTAGCTTCGTTTACTTTCAATGCGAATGATTGTGCAATGATGAACCTAACAGTAGAAAACTCTTTTGGCAGACAAAATGATGGTCCACAAGCATTGGCAGTTCAGTCAAATTCTGATAGGCTTATTTATAAGAACTGTCGGTTTATTAGTGGACAGGATACTTTTATGGCTAATGGGGCTGGTAAAAGACAATATTTCAGAAATTGTTATTTTGATGGAAATACAGATTTTATATATGGTGCGGCAATTGCAGCCTTCGATTCTTGCGTAATCTTTTGCAGGGATAGATTGGATGGTTCAGCAGGAGGTTATCTAACTGCTGCCGATACGCCGCCACTACAAACGTATGGTTATGTATTCCGAAACTGTTTGTTACCACTCAATAATGGAACAACCACTTATACATTAGGAAGACCATGGGGTAATGATGTACAGCCATATTCTTCTAAAACAAAAGTTGTATTCCTTAATTGTAGGATGGGTAAAAACATTTCGCCTCAAAGATGGTCTCCATGGACTATCAACACAGATACTACTGTAATCACTTATGCTGAATACAATTCAATGTATTTTAACGGTGGGGTGATTGATTTAAGCAAGAGATTAAGTTGGACACAGCAATTTGATAGCGCAACTGCTGCGCCTTATTTTGTGAATAGCAATCTCTTTGGCACTTGGGATCCGTGCGCAGTACTTGCTTCGGCTTGCACCCCAATGGATCCGTTTTTGTCATTAAGTAATATCCGTGTTAACCGAAATACTTCTGCATCTACTATTAGATTCAATTTGTGCTGGCCAGTAAATGGTGCAACCCTCGAATTATTGAGAAGTACAGATAGTTTAAACTTCGCTACTACTGCTACCAGTGTTTCATCATTTACAACAGTCACCGATACTTGTGTAGCGTATCAGTTTAAAGATGTACTTCCTGCTGCTGGGGTTAGTTATTTCTATAGGGTAAGGGCTTCTAAGGCAGGACTAGAGTCCGCATCCGGCGATACAATGCTAAAAGTAAACACCTCCATTCCGTTAAGTGGCGATTTTAGAAGTACAGGTTCTGGCGGATGGTCAAACAATGCTTCTGCCATTTCAACACTTACCAGTGGTGCTGTCACTGCGGTAACCATTACATCAAGCCCTACAGGATATACAGCCGTGCCAACAGTAACATTTGCTGCTGCACCAACTGGTGGTACAAGAGCAACTGGAACAGCTACGGTAACAGGTGGCATTGTAACAGGTGTAACCATTACAAATGCTGGTGCTGGTTATACTGCTGCGCCATCAGTTACATTTTCTACAACAGGCGTAGGCGGAAATAGTATTTGGGAAAAATATAATTCTTCTAGCAATGTATGGGTGCCTGTGGCATTTGGTACAGGGCCTTCGAGTGTAAACGTTACCATTCAAACTGGTAATACAATCACCTTGAATGGGTTGGCAAGTGCTACAAATGTAACCATCCAAAGTGGAGCTACGCTAAAATCTACTGGCAATGCAGCTGGTACTGGCGCAACCGGTCCTCAAACTTTTCGCATAGGATCTGGTACATCACCGGTATCTGCAGTTTTGCAAAATGATGGTATGTTTGGTTCTACTACCGGCACAGGTGATGGTATTATATGTGATGTGTGGGGTTCTTGTAAAGACATGCTAATTACTGGTTCTGGTACTACATCCATTGCACGATTAAGAGCTTCTCCAGGCAATCTTAATACACTAAATATTGTTATTGACCAAAATATGTCTTTTGGATATAACAATGTATGTTTTACAGGATTTTATAATTCGTCTGCAAATTTGGCATCAGAGAACTGTACCATTACCATCAATCCAGGCAGCACTGTTACAATAGCAAGCCCTACCGGAGGCATTCACGGTAGTGCCAACCTTTCTACAAATCCGCAGGGTAACATTACTTATAATATCAATGGAATACTCGATTTGAGTGCACTGACTTCTACTCAAAATTTTGTGCCTAGTACTAACGCTTTGTCAACTGTTTCTGTTACTACCATGAATATAAATGGTACAGTCATTTTGGGCAAAGGAGGGATAAATACAATATCTAGTGTTGCTACAAATCCTGCTACTGCAAGGATAAATATCAATGATGGCGGTGTGCTTGATGCTAGCTTAGCAAATACACTTAAAACTACCACTGCTGCAAACGGTAGCTTTTTTGTAATTGGAGGATCTGGCTTGTTAAAGCGTACTGTTGGGGCAAATGCAACCTTGTTTCCTATAGGTACTTCTGCTACCAGTTATACTCCGGTTTTGCTTAGTAATTCTAGTACGGCAGATGCAATTTCTGCTGGGGTAAACAATGTATTCTCTACTCCATTGGCAAATCCTTTAAGTGCTGTTGGCAAGCAATGGAATATAATACCAACCAGTGTTTCTGGCGATGTTGTAAATGCTTCATTTGGTTGGGGTACTGCCGATCAAGGCACTACATTCTTACCAACTGGTTCGTTGTTAACTGCCCAATATAATGGTAGTGCATGGGTAGGAACAGCAACCACAATAGATTCTGGTGCAGGAACATTGGCTAGTCCTTATATGGCATCTGTGACCGGACTTACTACTTTCGGAAATTTTGCTATCGCTAATGCAAGCGCATTACCACTAAAGTTGGTTTCTTTTAATGCAGCTTATGCCAACAAACATGTGAAGATTGGATGGGCTACTGCCAATGAAACCGCTCTTTCTTCTTTTGCTATTGAAAGAAGCATTGATGGAAAAACGTTCACTTCTGTCGGGACAATGAAGGCCAACAATATTGCAGGAAGCAATAGTTACAATTTTGTGGATGCCAATATAGATGCGGGTATTGTTTATTACAGATTAAAATCAATCAATACAAACGGCACTTATGCTTATAGCAATACCGTAAGTGTAAGGATTGCAAGGATTGGTTTGTCCATCTATCCAAACCCTGTCAATTCCGCTGTTACTGTTTCATACGATAAGGCAAGTGCTAATGCGGTATTGAAAGTTTATTCTGTTGATGGAAAACAATTGATGGTAAAACCTTTGGTACAGAATGCCACCCAATCTTCCGTTAATCTTTCAGGATTGGCAAAGGGCAGCTATTTGCTTACCATTACCAATGGAAGCGAAACACAGCGTGCAACCATTATAAAACAATAACCGATTTTCAATCTTTATAGAATAAACACTATAAATCGACTTAAATAATAAAGGCTCTAGCTTAAACGCTAGGGCCTTTATTTTATTATGGGGGAAAATCCTGAAAAACTGATGGGTAGATATTCATACAATACACGCTTAATAACAATTGTGCGAATGAAATGAGTTAAAGATTATTGATATTTATTTTCCGAATACTTGTGGCCGATACAAACAATAAATCTTTTTTCAAAAACTTAATTTTCAAATTAAATCGTAAGAACAATATTATTCTACCCTAATTTTTGCCATTGAAATCCTCGGCTCAAGCTGGCGCATAAATCCCTTCATGTGCCTACAGTTACTTATTCTACAATATTTATCATCTTGCATTTATTCAAACTTTAGTAACCGCAAATTCATAAAGGAGTCATGAACTAGACCGTGATATTCATGAGCTAGATGGGGACATATTGGTATAATCTACTAAACATTTGTCATTGAATATTTAAAGCTTGATAATGTTATTAGCCCAATCAATACAGAAATCTTTTTCACCTATAAAATCAAGTCCTATCAAACCGTCATAATTTGAAAAGATACCATGCCCAATAAAGTCATATACTTGAATACTAAAATTATGTTTGCTTATTCCAAGTGTCCGGATTTGGTTTACTTCAAATATTTCTGATGTAACAATACCGTTGGCGGTTTCTATTTCTACATCTCCCTTTTTATCCTTCATTTCATACCCAGAAATGTACAAAGCATTACTATCTATGGTAGTATTTGAGCAACCAGTGTCGAGTATCATCCTGAACTTATACTTCTCGTCAATAACTAGGCTTACGATAATAGAACCCGAGCCAAGCATCCTTTCAAAATGGCAGTTCATCTTTTGGTACTATTAAAAATGCCTGTCATTATTCTTGCCGATACAAGTTTGCCAGTATATACAACCGTAATGGTATTGTAATCGCTTGTTTTGCTTTTACCCAAGTAATAAAGTTCTTTTTTGTCTTTGCTATGCAATATGGGAATGCCCGAAAGCACGTTCAGTTCAGGTTCATCCATTATTGGGTTACCAATTAATACCCATTCGTCAGGATACATCTTCTTTATTGTGTCAATTTCAATAACTTCCATTTCAATAAGGTTTATGTACGTTTTCAAAACTAACCAATTTTTTCCGCTTTTCTATTTTTGATTCACCAATCAATTTATAATATTTTTAAGGCAATAAATCTGTTCCATCATGAACTAACGCCCCAATTTTCACGCAGTACTGCACTTTTAAGCATACATGGGCTAGATAGGAAGTACGTTATTAGTTCTGTAATTCATGGGCTAGATGGGATTTGCGTGCAATAATGTGGTGCCATTTCTAATTTTCTTTTCTCCCTTTGTGATAAAATTTTATTTTGCCCCATTTTTCATTCCAAGAAGATATATAACCTTTTCTTTCTAAATTTTCCGCCAACTCTCTATTTAGGTCATTATAATCTATTGAAGGACGTTTATCTTTTTTATTCACTTCAGAATATGGTTCTCCCAATATTTCCAACAAACTTGCAATTTCTTCATCAGATAAACTAAATAATTGTAAATTAATTAACTTCATTTGTATCGTCCAATGACTTATTTCAACAAGATGGCTCAATAGCTTAAAACTTACTTTCTGATATTTGTCATTTGCAAGTATATAACCAATTTCTTTAGCAAGTTGAGTTTGTGATAATATAGCACTTTCATCAGTGTTGAGCATTATAGAAATCTTATCCTCTTGAGAAAATCTATCCGACTTTAGTAATGGCAAAATATCTTCTTCATTTAATTCATAGTTTTTTATTGATTTAATGTATTCATTTGGGTCTATTTCAATTAAATGTAGGTGCTGTCCTTTGAAATGTTCTTTAAGCAAATTGTAGTTTTTTTCTGTTAGCTTTAGCTTCCTTTGTTCTATTAGGGCTGCAACTTTTGCGTTTGACAAATCTTCAAATGCCAAATTTGGATAGATGTAAGGCAAACTTTTTAATAAGTCTCTATAAGAATTATCGGAAAGTTCATTACACAAAATGATTCTTTTTGAAGCTTCCTGAATTTGTTTAGCATTGTCTTTTATCCTGTCATATAAAGATGTTTTGGATAATTCTTTATGGTTTATTTCCTTATTTAAATAAGATATTAGTATTTTGTTTATTTCATCCTCAGCCATCAAATAAGCAATTACATTATCCCAACTTATATTGACTTTGCAATTCTCAATTAAGGAGTCCCAAACATCTGAATCAACCTCAGTGATGTTTGTAATTAGGGTTTTCTGTTTCTTAATAATCTCAACCTTATTTTCAATACTTATTTTTTCATTATTGATTAATTCTATTAGAGATTCTTCGGCTTCCTCTGTGTTATTTTCAAGATTCAGGAATATGTTTGTAACATAATCATTGATATTATCATCAATATATTTTATCAAATTTACACACCCCGATTCCTTGATTACTGTGTAATTCGAAGTTTTTAAATCTTCTTTATTCGCAGTTGCTTTATCATTGCCTTTCACATTTATGAAAAGTTCAATCATACCTATATTTATAACGTAGTGATTATTTTCGTAGATATAATCAAATACAGTTGAAGTATTGCTGGGGGTTTCAAATGAAGTAAATTTTATCCCAAGTTTTTTAATAAGTTCTTTAATCTTGGTAACCTTAATATCTTTCGTTACTGTAAGAAAGTTTGCTTTTTGAGATATATAATTGCTAAGTGTATTATTTGAGTTAAGGTTTTCAATGATACCGATTTCTGTAAATTCAATAATTAGCTTCAAGTAGCTATCTTTCTTTTCAGTAGTATAATTGGATTCAAGTTCAATATAAACCCAAAATTCTTTCCATTTCTCACAAAGTGTCTTTATAAAGATATTTACATTGTTCCCAATAAGCACATAACTATCTATAAACATTCTTGATTTACTACTTTTATTTGCTATCTGATAAATAAGTATGTTATACAGGTGTGAATACTTAGAAATATTACCAATCAAAAAATCAAAAAGGGAAAAGTTTAAAGTTGCTTCCCTATAAAACTCTTCCTCCTTGAGGGTGCTTATTATATTTTCAATATTAGTTAGTTTAAAATCAAATTCTAATGGTTCCCTATATCTATTGCTAAATATAAACTGTTTATCAGCCTTTGTAAACCGTCCTTCATAGAAATGTGAGATGTAGTCTGAATAGTCTTCATCGATATATCCTTCTTGAATTAGATAAAAAAGCAACTTTTCATTTTTTATATCTGCATACAGATTTCCCAGATTTATGTTTCGATCAATAATTTGTTTGAGGGTTAATCTCATTAACTCCTTTTTACTTATTTCTAGGATTTCTAATTCCTTTTTATATTTGGAAATATTATCAACAGTTTTTAAATTTAGTAATCTTTCCCTCTCATTATAATCATCTCCTTTATTTATTAGTTCTTGTAATTGAACAAAAGAAATAGAACTATCCTGTGATCTTATAGCAAGACTATAATTATAATTATTCAAATACTGAGTATTGTACTGAATACTTGACAGTATCTTAAATTTTTTAAAATGTATATCTTCTTTAATCTCCTCAAAAGAGTAATCAGTCCCATCTATATTAAATGATATTGCTTTGGGAACTTTTTCTAAAAATTTCTGGATATAAATACTTCTTAATTCTTTTATGTCATTTAAAAATGTCTCACCGGACTCTAAAATATCAGTTTCTATTTTTTTTATTTTTCTATTGATATTTTGAAACTCAGGCTCAACAATAGCACTTTTATTTTTGAAGGCATTGTATACTAACCCTTCACCAAAATGAAGCATAGAAAAGTCTGTAGGATAGAAATTTTTATAGATAATAAAAGCCATCAACAAGTCGTATTTCAAATTAATGCTTGCTAGTTTACTTCTATAAATAACGAACTCATTGCAAATGTTTTTCAGCATTCGCATATCATCAATAAACAATGATATATCAGTTATAAATTGTTCACTCAATTTGTTTTCAGGCAATGCAGCCTCATTTAGCTTTTTTATATTGTCTAGTAGAATATCGCCAGAATTTGTACTTGTAATAACGGGTATTACTGGGATAATAAAGTCAAAAAACTTTGCCCTACTTTTATCCTTAAACATATCATCCTTAAGCGCATAGATAAATACTACATGGTTGTTTATTTGTTTGGAACTATTAATCAATAAATTAAGTTCTCTCAACTTTGTAAATATCTCGGGCTCCTCAAACCTGTCTAAGTCTTCTATGATTACGACATTGAATCTGGTTGTTTCAAAATAATACAATATCTCATCTGAATGTTGGTTTAAGATAGATGAATCGTCCTTACTTAGGTCAAGTTCACCACTCTTAAAATTTAGTTTATTAAGCTTTAAATTAAATAATATCCCAATAAAGTAAGATGCTATCAAGTACAGCCCAAAAAGAATTAATATAATCTCCGCGAGTTTAAATAAATACAAGATATTATTCGTTAGAAATTGTGGTCTCCTATCCCATAATTTCAACCCCTTAATATATTCATGCTTAAATAAATTGACTAAGACAATCACCCAAGTAACCCAAAAAATGGCATGACGAATCAAATGCTCTTTCTTGAGACTTTTTATTCTCTTGAATCTTGAATAAGGGATCTCTTCTTGAGGTACATGATAAAAGATTTGTTGCAAAATACTTAGTTCAATCAATTGATTGAAGTCTTTGTTAGCTGTGATTCCACCTTCTTCATTCTTTTTTAATTCTTCTGAAAAAGATGCTAAGGATATATTAAGGTATTTGTATTTTGTAGATTCTGTAGGATAACGATGTTGAAAGCTTTTAAGGATAGTACTTTTCCCAGAACCATAAGATCCTGTGAGTGCAATGTTTTTTATATTTTCATTATCCAAAGCCCACTTAATTGCATCAGAATAAGTATTATCATCTTCAATTATGGAAGGTGTTAAATCTTGGAAATAATTAGTATCAATTGGATTAGTATTAATTTTTTGTGTTGAAGAAAACTTGTGCTTAATGTTTATGAGTTTTATTTTGAAAATTTCAATGATGTTTTTAAAAGTCATAGGTTCAATTTAGATATTATTTAAGTTAACTAACAATCAAATTTAGCTATAAGGTTTTACTTTATTGATTATAATTATATAAAGCTTTCAACAGTTGTTTATTACTGAGTCAGCTAGTCGTGTTCTTACTGTTCGTGGATATTAAGCGAAAACTAGCTGAATATATAGTACTGCTTTTGTAGAACATCAGCTAGTGGGGAGCATTAACAACAGCTAGTTTTCTCCATTCCCCCAAATAAACCCACTTTCCCAATATTTCTTTTGGTATTATGAACTATTTACCAGCTATCTTTGAAACCTAACAATAAGTACCTAGGAATACTTAACACATCGATTGTTTTTTTCTTGCTCTTTCACTTGCATCCCACACTCTACAAGGGGCCTTGCAGCAATCCATACAGTTTCTTTTTCAATTCGTTTTTGTAGTTCTTTGGCTTATTACCTCAATATTTCACTTGTTTTAAAATATATTTCAACCCATGGAGAATATGTTTTACCCAAAACATATTTTATTTCAACCCATTGAAAATATATTTCAACCCAAACATATTTTATTTCAACCCGTGGAGAATATATTTCAACCCAAATATATTTTATTTCAACCCGTGGAAAATATATTTTGCCCCAAACATATTTTATTTCAAGCCATGGAAAATATATTTCAACCCAAATATATTTTATTTCAAGCGGATTATTGATAGATAAGGCTACAAAAAAGGATTGAAGTTTACGCTTAAAATTTCTAGGAGAATCTTCATTCTATTATTTACAATTAAAATTTATTAAAATGACAAAGACTTATTTTATGCCCACCTCAGACAAGGCCAGATTGATTTGGTTGAACAACTTTAACCTAAAACTGATTGCGTACGCTGCGATATTAGGCATTTTGGCTCCTGCATTATTGATAGTATCAAACGACTACAAGGCTTTTGCCTATATGGTGGCGTTTAAGGCAGCCGTGAAAAAATTTGCAAAGGCAACCACCCTATTTTTTAAGAAGCTAAGTAATGCCACACCAGAAACTGCTTCAACTGCCTACCCCACTTTTCCGGGCGCGGGTACTGTGCCAACAGCCGTGCCAGTGGGTATTATTCCACGGACAGCCATATTGGTGAGGCAGCTAAAGGCAAACACAGATTGTACGGATGCAATGAAGGAAGATTTGGGTATAGTGGGTACCGATATTGACCCTGCATTTGCCACTGCAAAACCTGATTTAACCATGATAATAACTGGGGGCTTCCCGAAGGGCAGGTACAAACGTGGACAAACAAATGGTATTCATCTGGAAGAAATGCGTGGCACAGCAACCGCATTCGCCTATTTATTAACCGCCAATAAGCCGACGTTTACGGATATGCGCCCCAATTTGGTGCCTGGTCAGTCGGAAAAACGCCAATATAGGGCTTGGTTTATTGTGAATGATATAGTGGTAGGTGTACCAAGTGATATAGTAACCATTTCTGTTGGATAGACCATTTAGTGGTTAGTTATTAGTTATAAGTTGTTAGTGGAATAACTGAGGTCCCATAATATAGGTTGACGTTTTTTCTCCCACTTTCAACTTTTGTTGATAACCTCTTTAGTTAAAAAATAATTATTTCTCTTCTTTTGTTTTGTCAATGAGAAGCGTATGATGACCTTGTTCTGGGGAGCTCAAGCCATCTA
>CANFLL010000119.1 GCA_947447825.1 Chitinophagaceae bacterium
ATGGCTACGGGGCAATTTCGGGCATCCAATTTTATTTAATGTCTAGATGTTAAAATTCCGATGAAACACTTATCTGCATTCAGTCCACAATTTGAACATCTTGTTTTATGGTGGCATAAACAATACTTTTACAAACAATTAAAAGTTCCCCAAGTTCTGAAAACAAAAATGTATAACCTCATCTATGTTAATAGAAGCAAAACCACTAAAATGGTTTAGTGCCAATTTATCTAATGATTACTATTGATGGTAAACGCCTTGAAATCAGCTCCAAAACACATGTAGAATCATTAAAATTGAGTTCAGAAGCAGGTAAGATGAAAGGAAACTCAGAGGAAGCAAGAAGTTTAAATAGTTTTTTAGATGTTACTAAGGGAAGTGCATACTATAATCAAAAGGATCTGATGCAAGGATGCCTATAGGATTTTAATAATATAGGATGATGCATATTAAATAATCTACTAGCTATGTGGTGCTTTGGAGGAATGTGAAGTAGCTTTTCTGTTGATGGGAATATGTAGGATTACAGTATAGTTTCTTTTGGGTTTAATAGGTGATGTAGGCTATTTAAGAATCATAAAGATGAAATTGTGTTATAAATTTTAATCCCTATAACACAATTTCATATTCAGTAATCATCTTACGTAAATTAAGCAACGCATACCTCATTCGTCCAAGTGACGTATTAATACTTGTTCCTGTTAAGCTAGCTATTTCCTTAAAACTTAGGTCTGCATAAAAGCGTAAAACAATAATTTCCCTTTGTTCTGAAGGTAAATAATTAAGCATATTTCTTAGTTTCTCGTGGCTTTGGGAACGGTTAATTTTTCTGTCAGCATAATTACCTGTGTCTATATAGTTTTCGAAACTAGCAGTATCAACTATGGCAACCTCTTCAATGGTATTAACCTTTCTAAAATGGTCTATACATAAGTTATGCGCCACTCTTAAAGCCCAACTAAGGAATTTGCCTTCTTCGTTATAATTGACATTGCTGCGTAACTTGTCAACAATTTTAAAAAATACTTCTTGAAAGATGTCTTCCGCTAAGTGTTCATCTTTTACCAAAAACAAAATAGTGGTAAAGACTGAATCCTTATGACGTTTAATTAATGCTTCCAATGCACTATCATTCCCTTTTTTAAATATGCTAATTAATTGCATATCTGTTGCTGTATCAAATGACCTCATAACAATGGGTTTATAAAAATTAGGTACAAAAACGAGAATATTGAATACAGAAACAGCTACCAAAATGACTTGATATACTTTTCCAGTATGTAATGTTAGAAATATTTCTAACATTCATTATTTATTTAGTGGTTTTGTTAAAAAGTATTTTTATTAATTTGTGGTTATTCACAAAAATGTCATCTTCAAATTCGCTGAAATACTGTCTTATATTATGTTTCATGGTTTCTAATTTTCTTATTTTGGAATAAGATTTATAGATATCTCAATAAAATAAACATTAGTTAGATGCTTCTGTTTATATTGCCTCAAATATGGAAAAGAGCACAGAGAAGGCACTAAAAGATAATCAATTGGATAATGGCATGCCATCAGTGGATAGTAATAATAATATCTTAGTAAAAGGAGCTAGAACCCACAACCTAAAAAATGTTTCTGTAGAGTTTCCTCGCAATCAATTCATTGTTGTCACTGGTGTTAGTGGCAGTGGTAAATCCTCTCTTACAATTGATACTTTATTTGCAGAAGGTCAACGCCGTTATGCTGAAAGTTTAAGTTCGTATGCGCGTCAGTTCATGGCAAGAATGGTTAAGCCAGATGTTGATTATATTAAAGGTTTATGCCCCGCGATAGCTATTGAGCAGAAAGTAATTACTCGTACCCCACGAAGCACAGTGGGAAGTATGACAGAAATTTATGATTATTTGCGTTTAATGTATGCAAGAGTTGGCAAAACTATTTCGCCTATTAGTGGAAAAGAAGTAAAGAAGGATGAAGTGCAAGATGTTGTTAAGGCAATAGTATCATTGGAAAAGGGACGTCGGGTTTATATCATTGTCAAATTTAAACAACATGCTAACAGAGCAATAAGAGAAGAACTAAATATACTAGTTGCCAAGGGTTTTAGCAGAATGGCAGTGCCTAATAATGAAAAGGAAGGTGCATTAGAACCTGTTAGAATTGAGGAACTGTTAGCACTTGCTGATGATGCTTTGAATGAAGTTTTTGAAGTAAAGCCACTCCTTAATCATCATCAAAAAAAAGCTGAAGTATTTACTTTAATAGACCGTATCGTTACTAAAGAATTTGATGAAGATGACTTACATCGAGTGAGCGATTCGGTAGGTATTGCTTTTTATGAAGGTGAGGGAGAGATGTATCTGGAGTTAGATGGCAAAGATTTTGAGCATTTCAGCAATAAGTTTGAATTGGATGGAATACAGTTTGAAGAACCTGTTCCTAATCTCTTCTCGTTTAATAATCCTTATGGTGCTTGCCCAACTTGCGAAGGCTTTAGTTTGGTGTTGGGGATAGACGAAGACTTGGTTATTCCTGATAAAAGATTGAGTGTTTATGAAGGGGCAGTTGCTTGTTGGCGTGGTGATAAAATGGGAGAATGGAAAGATGCTTTTATCCGAGGTGCTGGTGCTGTAAACTTTCCTATTCATAAACCTATTATGGATTTAAGTAAAGATCAATATCAGCTATTATGGAAAGGCGCAAGGTATCTTCAGGGTATTGATGATTTCTTTAAGGAAGTAGAAGCTAATCTTTACAAGGTTCAATATAGGGTTATGTTGAGCCGATACCGTGGTAAAACTAAGTGCCATGTATGTGAAGGCTATCGTTTAAGAAGAGAGGCTTTGTATGTTAAAGTGGATAGTAAACACATTGGTGAACTATGCGAGATGCAAGTAAAAGATCTAAAAGTTTGGTTCGATGAGATGGTGATTAGCGATCATGATAAACAAGTTGCAAAGCGTATTCTTTTAGAAGTTCATCAACGATTACAAACATTGATAGACGTTGGTTTAGGTTATCTTACCTTAAACAGGTTGGCTAATAGTTTAAGTGGAGGAGAGAGTCAACGAATTCAACTTACTCGTAGTTTGGGCAGTAACCTCACCAATTCCTTATACATTCTTGATGAACCTTCAATAGGGTTGCATAGCAGAGATACCGAAAAGTTGATTGGCGTTTTGAAATCGTTAAAAGCTTTAGGGAACACAGTGGTGGTTGTGGAACATGACGAGATGATGATGCGTGAGGCTGACTATGTTATAGATATGGGGCCATTAGCTTCACATTTGGGCGGAGAAGTAGTAGCGGCAGGCAATTATCAACAACTGATTGATAATCCCAAAAGTTTGACAGGAAGATACTTAAAAGGAGAACTGACTATTGATGTTCCAAAAGCGATACGAAAATGGAATAGGAGCATCATCGTGGAAGGTGCTAGGCAAAACAATTTAAAAGATATAACCGTAGCTTTTCCTTTAGATCTTTTGTGTGTAGTGACGGGCGTGAGTGGTAGTGGAAAGACAACATTGGTGAAACAAATACTGTATCCTGCTTTGCAAAAGATGAAAGGGGAATTCTCTGAAAAAGTAGGATTACATAAAGCTATTACTGGTGATGCAGACTATATTTCTCAGATTGAAATGATTGATCAGAATCCAATAGGTAAATCATCTCGCAGTAACCCTATTACTTATATTAAAGCTTATGATGAAATAAGGGATTTATATGCTAAACAACCCCTTAGTAAGATACGCGGCTTTCAGCCAAAACACTTTTCTTTTAATGTAGATGGTGGCCGATGCGATGCCTGCAAGGGTGAAGGCGAACAAATAGTGGAAATGCAGTTTTTGGCTGATGTACACCTTACTTGTGAAGTGTGTGGTGGAAAGCGTTTTAAGGAAGAAGTAATAGAAGTTAACTATAAGGGCAAAAGTATTCATGACATCTTGGAGATGAGTGTGGATGAATCCATTGCTTTTTTTGAAGATGAAAAGAATTTAATTAAAGCCATACAGCCGTTGCAAGATGTGGGGTTAGGCTATGTTAAACTGGGGCAATCATCAAACACATTAAGTGGGGGCGAAGCACAGCGTGTGAAGCTTGCATCATTTCTGGGCAAGGGGAAAGGTGCTGGACATATCCTTTTTATATTTGATGAACCTACCACTGGTCTTCACTTTCATGACATTAAGAAATTACTAGCTTCCTTTAATAAACTGATTGAACAAGGGCATTCACTTTTGGTTATTGAACATAATACCGACGTTATTAAATGTGCCGATTGGCTGATAGATCTTGGTCCAGAAGCTGGAGATTTAGGCGGAAACCTTGTTTATGCTGGTATCCCCGAAGGAATAAAAGCAGTAAAAGAGAGTTATACTAGTAGATACCTTTGAGTTTAGTTTTGAGATATGGGTTGTAGCTTTTAGGAGTATGCTTTTAAATAATTAAACGGCTTAGTATTTTCCATTTTATTTACATAATCATTTAAAAAAATAGTAGGTTGTAAGTTCATTCAGAATTATAGATGCAATATAAAAGCCCCGCTCTTTTCAGGCGGGGCTTTTGATTTATCTCATTGAATGAAATTATCTCAAGAATAACATTTCTCTGTATTTAGGTAGTGTCCATTCTTCATCATCAACCAAATGTTCTAATTTGTCAACGTGGTAACGAATTACATCAAAGTATTTACCCTTAATGTCATCACAATAAGCAATAGCTCTTTCTCTCATATCTGCAATGTTGTTAGCTACTTTTCTAGCTTCAACCATCGCGTTTACGTTTTCATAAACTACATTGATGTGTTCGCTTACTTCTGTTAAGATAGCCAACTGACTTCTATAAGTTGTTTCAGGAACACCTACAGATTTCAAGTTTTCAATGTTGCTTGCTAATTGAGTAAGATATTTAACACCTGCAGGAATGATGTGGTTGATAGCTAAATCGCCCATAACTCTTGCTTCGATTTGTACTTTCTTCAAGTACTTTTCTAGTTCAATTTCATGACGAGCTTCCAATTCACTATGCGTGTATATATTGTTATCAAGGAACAATTTCTTCGCTTTTGGCGTAACCATTGCATCCAAAGCAACAGGAGTTGTTTTCAAATTAGGCAATCCACGCTTTTCAGCTTCATTGTGCCATTCTTCGCTATAACCATCTCCTTCAAACAATACTTTTTTGCTTTCAACAATGTAGCGTTGAATAGTTTGCATTACTGCAACTTCTTTCTTTTCACCTTTTTCAATCAAAGCATCAACATCTTTCTTGAAAGTTTTCAAGGTTTCAGCCATAATTGTATTCAAGATAGTCATTGGGTTAGCACAGTTTGCTGTAGAACCTACTGCACGGAACTCAAATTTATTACCAGTGAAAGCAAATGGAGAGGTACGATTTCTATCTGTATTATCCAAAAGCAATTCAGGAATGCTACGGTGAAGATCTAATTTAAGGATTGCTTCATCTTGTTCGTCAAAGTTGTGACCAACACGGCTTTCAACTTCTTCCAAAACTTTAAACAAGTATTGACCAACGAAAACAGAGATGATTGCTGGAGGAGCTTCATTAGCACCCAAACGGTGATCGTTAGGAGCAGAAGCAATAGAAGCTCTCAGGATGTCTGCATAATCGTGAACAGCTTTGATGGTATTAACAAAGAAAGTTAAGAACATCAAGTTTGTTTTCGGAGTCTTACCTGGTGCTAATAAGTTTACACCAGTATCAGTAGCCATACTCCAGTTGTTGTGTTTACCACTACCGTTGATACCAGCAAATGGTTTCTCGTGTAGTAATACCCTCAATTTGTGGCGTTTAGCAACACGGCTCATCACATCCATCAATAATGTGTTATGATCAACTGCAATGTTTACTTCTTCAAAAATTGGCGCACACTCAAACTGAGCTGGTGCAACTTCATTGTGGCGAGTACGTAAAGGAATACCTAGTTTATAAGCTTCAGTTTCGTAGTCACGCATGAAAGCATACACTCTTTCAGGGATAGAACCAAAATAATGGTCTTCTAATTGTTGACCTTTAGCTGGTGCAGCACCAAACACTGTACGACCACTTTGAACTAAATCAGGACGTGCATTTGCTAAAGCTTCATCAATGATAAAGTATTCTTGTTCCCAACCTAAAGTTGCTGTTACTTTATTTACATTTTTGTCGAAGTAATGAGCAACATCAACCGCATGTTTATTTAATGCTTCAAGTGCTTTTAATAATGGTGCTTTATAGTCTAGAGATTCTCCAGTATATGAAACAAATATTGTAGGAATGCACAATGTTCTACCTGTACCGATTTCAATTATGAAAGCAGGTGAAGATGGATCCCAAGCAGTATATCCACGCGCTTCAAATGTGGCACGTAAACCTCCATTAGGGAAAGAAGATGCATCTGGCTCTTGTTGAACAAGTGCTGCGCCATCAAATTCTTCAATCGCAGTACCATCACTCTTTAGGGTGAAGAAAGAATCATGCTTTTCCGCAGTTGTTCCAGTTAATGGTTGAAACCAGTGCGTATAGTGTGTTACACCTTTGCTTTCAGCCCAAGCACGCAATCCATTAGCTATTTGACCAGCATTTGCTCTGTCTATTTTCTTGCCTCCTTTAATACTACCTACAAGACTTTTATAAGCATCATCGCTCAGAAACTCTCTTGCTGTCTTAAGGGTAAAAACATTTTCGCCGAAAATGGCAGTAATCTTAGACGATTTCGAGCCATTGGCTTCTACCTCGTCTGTCAGCTTTGTAATCGCATCAAACCTTAGTGACATGTTATAAAAATTTAATTAAGTGATTAATCCTCCAAAAGAAACATATTTTTTCAGTTTTTCCAAAAAATCATTCTTAAAGTTCTAAAAAATATTTTTTTTAGGTTGAAGATAACATTTTGATTCAATTGTGTTGAGTGTTCTTTTATATAGTTTTTAATATAATCTATCTATCATTTCTATATTAAAAATAAATTAATATTTACTTAATTGTGTGTTCATTAATAAATTATTACTATTTTGCATCCGATTTAGTTCTTTAAAGCCCTGATGAGTGTTTCTTTTAGAGCAAAATCAATAATAGCACCCCTTTTTCTTTCAAGTTCTTTATCATAAGTATATATGCTTATTCATTTTAATAAGCACTGACCTTTTAACAGTATTGCATTGTTTACAAAAACAACTTTTAGAGTGTAGTATACAAGTTACTCACTTTTATATAGTAACCGGTTTTTAAAACATGGGATTTGTCTGAATATAAACTTTCTCATAAGCTTTGTTCCTGATCAAAATGAAGCAAGTATATGAGGTGTTCAAATGATTCTCACTTTTTTCTTAACAATTAAACAAAAAAAACATGTTGAAAAAATTACTAACAGTAACAACAGCAATGGCAATTTTCTTTGCCGCTCACAGTCAGGATTCTACAAAAGGTACTACTACTTACACCACATCTGTTGATGCGTACTATCGGTATGATTTTAATAATCAAGTTGGTAACAACAAAACAAGTTTTACCAATTCAATTAATTCTTTTGAGTTAGGAATGGCTTCTATTAGGGTTGACCATAGTTTTGGAAAATTAGCTGCTACTGCAGATCTTGGTTTTGGAAGAAGAGCAGAAGAGTTTTCCTATAACGATGGTACTGGATTTGGTGTTACAGGTAACAAGTACAATACATTGGCTGCAATTAAACAAGCATATCTTAGCTATCAAGTATCTAGTAAAGTAAAAATTACTGCTGGTAAATGGGCAACTCATATTGGTTGGGAGTTAGTTGATGCTTATGCAAATCGTAATTACAGTATGAGTTATGGATTCTCTTATGGTCCTTTCTTTCATACAGGTGTTAAAGCAGACATCTCTCTTGGTGGTAAATCCGCATTCATGATTGGTGTTGCTAATCCTACTGATTTTAGTTCTAACTCTTCTGGTAATGATATTGTAATTGCTCAATTCAGCACAGGTTCAAAGGATGATAAAATCAAAGCTTATTTAAACTTTCAAGGCGGTACTGACGCATCGGGAGGTAAAATTACTCAAGGGGATTTAGTTTTGAACTTTGTTTTGGGTAGCAAATGGGGTCTTAATTATGACGGAACATTACAAAGTTACAAAGCTGCCGGAGCTGGTGCATCAGCTCATAACTGGTCTAGTAATGCATTATACCTAAACTTTGATCCTACAAGCAAATTTGGGTTGACTTTGCGTGAAGAATATTTCAGCGATAAGGATGGTGTAAAACTTTACACAGCTACAACTCCTTCGGTTCTTGCTGAGAGCGTAATGGCTACTACATTGTCTGCAAATGTTAAATTGGGGAACTTAACTCTTATTCCAGAATTTAGATTTGATAATGCTAAGAATGAATATTACACAGACAAAGATGGTAAAGGTTCTAAATCTGCAACTAGCTTCATCTTAGCTGCTACTTACAAATTCTAATTTGTAATATTAACTTACAATCTACTTGGTGAGATGTTGAGAATTCTCTACTCTCGCCAAGTATTTTTATGAAATTTTACCCTCTCTTTTCTTTTTATTTACCTAATTAGGCTTTTTTTCAAATTATAATTTATTTAATTTGATTTATTTCAAAAGAAATTCCCTATTTTAGCCGAAAGCAGCTAGTAAATGCTTAAAAATAATTTTTTAATAATTAAACCCCCTACTATTATGGAAATGATTGGCACAACACCCACACCGAGTTTCGTTGAGAGATTCATCAAAGGGAAAAATTGGCGTTTAGGTATTACGCTATTCACTGGAAAGATTTTGGGTCTTCTAGTTGTTTTGGCTGCTATGAAGCTATTACCTGGTATGATTGCTACTCCCGCTTCTGCAGGAGAAACTTACACACCGCATGAAACTGTGTTAATAAACACCGCAAACACTGTTTGGACGTTGATTGCAGCATTCTTGGTTTTTGGTATGCAAGCTGGTTTCGTTATGTTGGAGGCTGGTTTTGCTCGTCAAAGAGAAACAGTAAACGTATTGATGGAGTGTCTTTTTGATACTTGTCTTTGTGGTTTACTTTTTTGGGCAATGGGCTATGCTTTCATGTTTAGTGATGGTAGCGGATTTATTGGTAAACATTGGTTCTTTTTGCAAGGAGCACCAGACACTTATCTTACAACTGGTATCCCAGTAATTGCACATTGGTTATTCCAATATGCTTTCGCTGATACTTGCTCTACTATCGTATCTGGAGCGATGATTGGTCGTACTAGCTTTAGAGGTGACATCCTTTACAGTATCGGTATCACTGGTTTCATCTATCCAATTATTGGTCACTGGGCTTGGGGACCAGATGGTTTCTTAGCTTTAATGGGTTCAACTGGTAATTTCTTACCTTCTCTAGGAGCTGGTTTCAGAGATTTCGCTGGTTCTACTGTTGTTCATACTATTGGTGGTGTGGCTTCTTTGGCTGGTGCATTGGTTTTAGGCCCACGTTTAGGTCGAGTATTTAAACGTGACGGTGGCGGACCAATGAGTGGTCACAACATGACTTTGGGCGCTGTTGGTACCTTCATCCTTTGGTTTGGTTGGTACGGATTCAACCCTGGTTCTACTTTGTCTGCTATTGACATGCAAGGTATTGGTCGTGTTGCAACTAACACTACTTTAGCAGCTTGTGCTGGTGGTATGGTTGCTATGTATTTAGCTCTTTGGTTCGGTGATACTAAAGGAAAATTTGATCTAGCTTTAACTTGTAATGGAGTTCTTGGTGGTCTTGTTGCTATCACTTGTCCTTGTTACTGGGTTGATCCTTTAGGTGCTGTTTTACTTGGTGGTGTTGCAGGTTTAGTAGTATTTTATAGTACTGCATTACTTGAGTATTTACGCATTGATGATCCTATCGGAGCTGTTCCAGTACACGGTTTGTGTGGCATCTGGGGTACAATCTCTTTAGGTTTCTTTGCTGCTGGTAAATACGGTGCTACTGGTCCTTTTGGTGCTGACAATTCTGCTCCAGTTTCAGGTCTTTTCTATGGTGGTGATGCAACAATTTTAAAAGCGCAATTAGTTGGTGTTAGCATAGTTGCTTTGGCCACTTTTGCAGTAGCTTTTATCATGATGTATGCTATCAAATTATTACCAGATCCTTGGGGTCTTCGTGTTGAAAAACACATCGAAGAAGGTGGATTGGACTTATTAGAACATG
The DNA here is from genome assembly GCA_947447825.1 of Chitinophagaceae bacterium. GTDB lineage: Bacteria > Bacteroidota > Bacteroidia > Chitinophagales > Chitinophagaceae > Parasediminibacterium. Next base: position 10,154 of record CANFLL010000119.1, read on the forward strand.
GTACTGTAGCTTATCCTGCTCAATAGTAAATAAGTTTAACATAAAATAATAAAGGGTGTCTCATTAATTTGAGATGCCCTTTTTATTTATATGCTTCTTTCTACCATTTCGGCAAGTAATGAACGATGAGTAAATGATGTTAAATCAGTTTTGTATAATATAACCCAACTCAACTTGTGTTAAGTTGCCACTTTTTGGGATGTTTCATTACAACTGTTTCTATTAATGTTACTTAGAACACAAAGTGTTTTCGCTTACATGAGATAACTGAAATGGTTATAATCCCTGTTGTTTTTTTTTTGTATCAGCCAATTTTCATTTGTATAAGGCTACTTAGTTGTAATTGTTAATTATTTTAGTAGTTATAGAAATCAAGTTTCTATATAACTTGGCTTAAATCCTCCATACTTCCAAGATATTCAATTCCATGTTCCTCAGTTATCGCTTGAATGGCCGTTTTAATTGCTGTCATATCCTTATCCCAACCAGTATTTTCGATTTTTATAATGCTTGAATACTCTTTATCTATGTCAAATAATACCAGCTTAGTACAGTCAAGCATTTCAACATATCCGCCTCCCTTTTGCTGAACTGATTTGAAACAAATTTGATATTGGTAACTAGAGATGTCTTTCCAATAATATGTTTTGTGGTAATCTGAAATTGAATTAATCCCTATCCTTAAAAGCACTGTATTTTTCCAATTATTATATAAACGATATATAAGATATATAAAAACTATTTGTGAAATGGGCATTATAAATGTCTTTACACTATCTGAAGAGTC
>CANFLL010000120.1 GCA_947447825.1 Chitinophagaceae bacterium
ACTATTGGGTTTTATCCATTTAATGGTTTGTTTTTCTGGTAACAGTTCAGGGGGTATTTACCACGAAGTACACAAGGAAAAAATAAGGACACTAAAGTTTAGAGTCCCCCAATAGTAGTTCTGAAGAGATAATACAACACAATCCTTGTGTTCTTGGTGAAAGCCTTAGTGACCGTTGTGGTTAAATACCCCCCCCTGAATAGTTACCTGATAAGTACCAATGTGTTTTATTCGTTTTCGTTAGCTCTATTCGTGGTAAAATATTTTTATTACAGAAGCTTTACGTATTTGCTTTGAATTCTTTGCAGTTAATAATCATCCTTCCCCTTGCAGCCATTCCAGAAACTCCTGCCCCCTTGCTTTGCTAATGATGATAGATTCTTTGGTGGGGAAGTTTAGTTTAACGACCAGCTTACGGGCAAAGTGACGCTCGGCACTAGTGATGGCGTTTCTGTGGATGATGAATTGCCTGTTTGCCCTAAAAAAGAAAGCGGAATCCACCATCTTTTCCACTTCATCAAGTGTGGCGGAAAGTAGGTATTCTTCCTTCGAGAAAGTAGTGATAACCACTATCAGCTTCTCCACATAAAAACAGGAGATGTCGTTCACTTTTATCGGTATTATCTTGTCGCCTTGGCTTACAAGCAATGCCTTTTTGTAGGGTTGTTTCAGTTGTTGCATCAACCTGTTCATCTCCATGCGGCTCTTCTCTGGGGCAAATGCCAGCTTTAGGCTTTCCAGTTTCACCAATGCCTTCTTCACCTTTTCCTTACTCAAGGGTTTCAATAAATAGCTGATGGCATTGGTTTCAAAAGCATCCATCATATACATATCAAACGCGGTGCAGAACACCACCGGACTTTTAATTTCTATCTGTTGATAAATGTCGAAAAACAAACCATCCGCCAGTTGAATATCTGAGAAAATAACATCAGGATGTTCATTGTTGGCAAGCCATTTACAGGCATTCACTACAGAATCTATCTTTCCCAGAATATTAATAGCGGGGTTCACTTCCTGCAACAGCTTTTCCAGTTCTCGCGCTGCTTTTGTTTCGTCTTCTATAATCAATATTTTCATGCTAGTACAATTATAAGTTTCATTGGAACAAACTTTAGTTATTCTTACAATAGACCTCTGCGGAAATCCATTATCTCTCTTCTTCTGTTACCTCAGCGCCTCAGTGGCAAAGAAATTCTACATAATTGTATAAAATGATTGCCACAGAAGACACAAAAAAAACAGAGTGAGAAGCAAACGTATATTATCATATAAAAAAGAACAGTTTAAATCTTTTCTCATGCTAGTACAATTGGAAGTTTTACGGTAAAAAAGCCATTCTTATTCTCCACCACAATCTCTTTTTTATAAAGCAGCCGGTATCGTTCTGCAATATTTTGTAGTCCTGTTTCATTGCCGGGTAATACCGATAGTTTGGGCTGATACACGTTTTGCACCACTAGCATAGAATCTTCTGTGGTAAATAGTTTAATACTTAGTGGTTTATCTGCCGAGGTACTGTTATGTTTTACGGAGTTTTCTATCAGCATCTGCAAAGTAAGTGGCGGCATCTTAGAGTCTAAAAGATTTTCATTTTCTATGTTTATATCAAAGTCAATTCCTCCCTCCAATCTGCTTTTAATGATATATAAGTACGACTGTATAAATTCCATTTCCTGCCTTAGCGTTACAGAATCCACTTCTTTAAATTGCAACACATAACGGTATATGTTGGCCACTTCATCTACAAAATCCTTTACGGTTTGCTCCTGCGAAATACTGGTAATGGTATTGAGCGTATTGAACAAAAAGTGCGGACTCAATTGGTCTTTTAGCGAAGAAAGCTTTGCTTGTGTTTGGGATTGTTTGAGTTGCTCCTTCTCTTGTATTTTTTCTTGCTCGTAAATTACAATAATAAGCACTAAGGGTATGATGGTAAATAACAATGCTATTACGAATAATGTAAACAGATAATCAGACTTGAAATGCGATTTGCGTAGCATATAGTAAACAAAAGCTAGTGTCAGTAAAAAAAATGCAAACAGCATTATTTTCTTTTGCCTGGGTGTTATTATTATCTTCTTGAGTAAGGGGATTTTTTTCCAGTTGATGATTATAATTTGTGTTATTAGGGAGAGATAGCTGCTTAATCCCTTTCTGGTTAAATAGTTTTCTAAAAATTGTGAACCCAAGAGTAAAACAATGACAGCTATCTTAATAACTACCATATATTTTTCTGACCAAGGACTTAATAGAGCTATATTTATGGATAGATAGAAGAGAGTCATTACTATTAGTAATGCAGGACTGTAAGCTAGCCAATCTTGCCAGCAAAAATATATATAAATAGATGCAGGCAGTAAAATTAAGGAGTAGATGCCTCGTAGTTTACCTGCATCCGTTTTTTGATTCCACCAATCTTTTAGTCCAAATAATAAACTCATTTTCTCTTTCACCATGCCATTACAATTGGAAGTTTCACCGTAAAAAAGCCATTCTTATTCTCCACCACAATCTCTTTTTTATAAAGCAGTCGGTATCGTTCTGCAATATTCTTTAGTCCCGTTTCATTGCCGGGCAATACCGATAGTTTGGGCTGATACACATTTTGCACCACTAGCATTGAATCCTCTGTGGTAAATAGTTTGATGCTCAGTGGTTTATCTGCCGAAGTGCTATTGTGCTTTACTGCATTCTCTATCAACATCTGCAAGGTAAGTGGCGGCATCTTGGAATCTAATAGATTTTCATTTTCTATGGTTATTTCAAAGTCAATTCCTCCCTCCAATCTACTTTTAATGATGTATAGATAGGACTGTATAAATTCCATTTCCTGCCTTAGCGTTACAGAATCCACTTCTTTAAACTGCAATACGTATCGATAAATGTTGGCAACCTCATCCACAAAATCCTTTACAGTTTGCTCCTGCGAAATACTAGTAATGGTATTAAGTGTATTAAACAAAAAGTGTGGACTCAATTGGTCTTTTAGCGAAGAAAGCTTGGCTTGTGTTTGGGCTTGTTTCAATTGTTCTTTCTCTTTTATTTTTTCTTGTTCGTAAATTACAATAATTTGTATTAAGGGTAAAATGGTCAATGATAATGCTATAAAGAAAAATGTAAACGAATGAGTAAATTTAAAATGAGAGATGCGTAGCATATAGTAAACAAAGGCTAGTGTAAGTAAAAAGAATGCAAACAGCATTATTTTCTTTTGCCTAGTTGTTATTATTATCTTTTTGAGTACAGGGATTTTTTTCCAGCTCATGATTATGACTGGTACAATTGGAGAGAGATAGCTGCTTATTCCTTTTCCAGTTATATAGTTTTCTAAAAACGGTGCGCCTAAGAATAAAACAATGACAGCTATCATAATAATTCGCATATTTTTTTCTGACCAGATACTTAGCATCGCTATATGTAATGTTAGAAAGCAGAGTGACATTACTGCCAGTAGTATTGGACTGTAAGCTATCCAATCTTGCCAGTAAGAATATATAAGGCAAATGGATGCTGGTACTAAAAGTAAAAGATAGATACTTCTTTGTCTGCCTGCGTCCGTCTTTTGATTCCACCATTCATTAAGTAGTAACCTCATTTCCTTCTTTCTCATGCTAGTACAATTGGAAGTTTCACCGTAAAAAAGCCATTCTTATTCTCCACCACAATCTCTTTTTTATAGAGCAGTCGGTATCGTTCCGCAATATTTTTTAGTCCTGTTTCATTGCCGGGCAATACGGATAGTTTGGGTTGATAATAGTTTTGCACTACTAGCATTGGCCCTTCGGTGGTGAAAATATTAATGCTAAGGGGTTTATCTGCCGAGGTAGTATTGTGCTTTATGGCATTCTCTACCAGTATTTGCAACGTTAGTGGGGGCATACTTGTATATAATATCCGCTCGTTGGTGATGTTTATATAAAAGTCAATACCGCCTTCCATTCTACTTTTAATAATTTTTAAATAGGAAGTAATGAAGTCTATTTCCTGCTTAATCTTCACCGAATCTACCTCATTAAATTGCAGTACATAGCGATAAATATTGGCAACCTCATCTACAAAATCCTTTACGGTTTCTTCGTGAGAGATACTTGTAATTGTATTAAGCGTATTGAACAAAAAATGCGGACTCAATTGGTCCTTTAGCGAGGAAAGTTTGGCTTGTGTTTGAGCCTGTTTGAGTTGATCCAATTCTTTTTCTTTCTCTTTTTGCTCGTGAATATTAATACCTATGAAAAAAAACATGTTAATAAATATGGCTGAAACAAGTGGCATAACTGATGTAATAATCTCAGGTTTATCAACCAAATAAACACACAATGAAATACTTAGTACTACAAATAAAAAAGAGAGCCACTTTCTTGTTGTAATACTCATAAGTGGTAGGTTAATTAAATGTGGCCCCAAGATTAAAAGTAGCATACATATTATGCTGACATATGAAGATGTTTTCTCTTGTATTAGGTTGATAATATCTAAAAATATAAAACCAAAGACAATTGAAATTATGGTTAGAATAGAATTGTATTTTATTAATTTGGGGACAAAGAAGCAAGTAATTATTGTTAAATAGCAAAGTATAATTACACAAAAAAGAATTGGGCTATATGCTAACCAATCTTTACCCCTCAGGATAACAATGAAACAAGACATAAAAGTCCAAATGTATGGACTTGCTTTTTCCATCTTTCTGTCTCTATAATTTATTACCCACACAAATAGCTCGCTTATCGCTTTATTTTCCTCTCTGGTTTTTTCCTTTTTCATACTGTAAAAATATCCTCCATCAACTGCTAAAAATCATTTTATAAATAGAACGGGCAAAATAGCCGTTGAAGCGGACAAAGGAGGCTGTTTGGGCAATAAAAAATGCGTTTACGTTTAGTTTAAGATGATGTTGCAGGAGGTTGTAAGTTTCTATATATCATAAGAAGGCAACTACTTAATTTATGACTTTTAATAATTCGCTATTGTCATTCTCCACTGTCATGGCAGGAATCTCTTTCACGACGAGCATTTATTTGTGAAGGAGATTCCTGCCTGAATGACAACTCAATTTTTAACTTTTAACTTTCGACTTATCATTCATCACTAACCACTAACCACTAACTCCTCACCACTAAATGTGAATAACCTTTGGCTTTTCCACCACCCTTATTATTCTTATTGCAAAGTAGAGAGTTGGTTCGTTATTTTTACAAAATGGCTGTTCAACAATTAGATCTATTTGGTAATCCTGTTCCTATTCCTGTTGCAAAAGAGGAAAAGGTAAAGGTTGCGCCTGCTGCTAAAGCGAGTGCTACCCCAAAAGAAGTGGCACTACCCACCCTTCCTCTTTTTGATGAGGTGGAAAAAACGGAAACCACCGCCAAACAAATAACCACCACCGATTACACCATCACGGCACAGACCCCTTCGCAATTGGCAGAAACGGGCTTTGTGTATAGCGATAACCAAATAAGGGTGAAGATTAAACCTAAAAAAGAGGTAGCACCCGAAAATGAATCCCCAGCACCACCAAAGAAAAAACGTGGTAGAAAGAAATCTCCCCCACGTGAATTTGTTACTAGAGGTGGAAGAAAGAGAAGTATTGATGGCGAAAATGAGGCAAATACGGGTAAGCTAAACATTCCTGATGATGAAGCCCTGAACAAAAAAATGTATTGGGGCATCACAGAAGTGGCTATTATGTTTGGCGTAAACAACTCGCTCATTCGCTATTGGACTAATGAGTTTGCTATTTTGCAACCCAGAAAAGGAAAGGGTAGTCATCGGTTATACAGAACAGGAGATATTAAAACGCTTCAACTGGTGTACGATTTGTTGAGGGTGAGAAAGTTTAGCATTGAAGGGGCAAAGAAATATTTAGCTACTAGCAGAGATCAAATTGAGGTGCATTCCGAAGTGATTCAGTCGCTAAATAGGTTTAAAACATTTTTAATGGAATTGAAAACATCGATTGAATTATGAACAAAATAATGGGAGTAGGAATCGTTTTATTGTTTGTAGTGGCTTGTGTTCAGCCCATAAAAGTGATGAAAATAAACTATCAGGTGCTGAAAGATAAAGACCATAAAATGCTAGTTGGTGTGGTTAACCGTAAACTAATTGCAACAGACACTGCCTTTGCTTGGTTTAATGATAACCTAAAATATGGTCAGCCTGATGCAACGGCAGTAGATATATTTAAAAAAGAAAAAAATAACTTTAGCCTGATAGTTTTTGGTGGCACTTGGTGCGAGGATACCCAAAATTTGTTACCTAAGTTTTATCAATTGATTGATGCTAGTGGTTATCCTGAAAAGCAAATTAGCCTACTAGCTGTGGACAGAAAAAAACAAACCATTAACAACCTAAACATACGTTACAATATTACCAATGTACCCACTTTTATTGTGTTGAAGCAGGGAAAGGAAGTGGGGCGAGTGACGGAATATGGCACCAAAGGCGACATCACCAAAGAATTGAGTGAAATTGTGGTAGCGAAAAAATAAATGGGGTGTTTTAACACAAAGTACCCCAAGGAATTCAAAAGAACACTACGACCTTACGTTGGGTGCATAAAAGGTTTTCGCTTTTTAGGGTTATTTTTTTTTTATAGTTATCTATTGAATTCTTAACCCATGTGTCCATTGTGAAACCTTATTGTTCTCGGCGGTGGAGCTTATGCTAAAATCTTTTCCCCATAGTATTTAAAACTGCTCCGTACTTTAGTGCTTCTTTTTTGCAATAGAATACTTACAATTTAGCACTCGTATTATGGATGATCGCACCCAAGAAATTCTTTTTATAGTTGCTATTGGGGCTTCTATTGCACTTTTGTTAGTTGGATTTATAGTTTCAGTTTTATTTTTTTATCAAAAGAAACAAATAAAACAGGAGCGAAATATGCGGGATTTAAAGGAGCAATACCAAAAGGAATTGTACAGCAGCCAAATAGAAATGCAGGAAAATACATTGAAACAAATTGGCCAAGAACTGCATGACAACATCAAGCAACATTTATATGTTGTGAGTAATACGTTTAAATATTTGCCTATAACAGAAGACAATGAATTCTATGAAATTATAAAAGATAGCAAAACGGAAATTAATGACATCATCAATGATATTGCACAGCTATGTCATAGTTTACACTCTGACAGAATTTATCAGGTTGGATTATTAGAGACGATTGATTTGGAAGTTGAAAGATTGCAGAGAATAAAGCATCTTAAAGTGAACTATTCTTGCACAGTAAAATATAACTACTTCGATGGGCAAACGAATACCTTCATATTCAGAATTATGCAGGAACTGATTCAAAACGTGTTGAAACATGCAAAAGCTACACAATTAAGCATTGATGTTTATGAAGAAGATGTTACTTTTTTTGCTATACGAATACAAGATAATGGTGTGGGCTTTGACATGTCTACAAAGAAAGAAGCCGCTGCCGGAAGCGGAATAGGACTTAATAGTATGCTAAATAGGGCAAAATTGATAAATGCTACTATGAAAATAGAAAGTGAAATTGGGAAAGGAACGTGTGTTTCTTTAGTTTTGCCAATACCAAAGGAGGAGAGCAGCATTTTAACTAATTAGGATTATAGAAATAATAAGATGAGTAAAGAATTACAGAAAATACAAGTTGCCTTAGCCGACGACCATAAACTAGTAAGGAGTTCGATGGTTAAGCTGGTAGCTTCTTTTTCTAATTGTAGTATTTTGTTTGATGCTGAAAATGGGGAGGAGGTTGTTGAGAAATTGAAAAATCATTTTATTCCAGATATTTTACTGCTAGATATTAGCATGCCCTTGATGGATGGCTTTGAAACATGTTTGTGGGTCACAAAAAACTTCCCGCAAGTAAGAATCATTGCACTAACAATGAATACTGATGAAAGAAGCATTGTGAAAATGATGCGTAATGGCGCAAAAGGATTTTTATCGAAAAATACAGAAGCTTCAGAACTAAGAAAAGCAATTGAAACGGTGATGGAAAAGAGTTTCTATTTGCCAGAAGAGATGTCTTGGAAATTGGTGACCGGGATGCAAAAAGAAGCAAATATGCCTGCCTTGCCCTGCGAATTAACTGAAAAAGAAAAAGAGTTTTTAGTACATATCTGCACCGAATTACATTATGATCAGATAGCAAAAAAAATGTTTATTAGCCCCAGAACATTAGATGGTTATCGCGCTGCATTGTACGAAAAACTAAAGGTTCATTCAAGAATGGGACTAGCCATGTATGCTATTAAAAATGGGTTAGTAGAATCTCTTGAATAACTTTTTATTGTCAAGGTTCTCCTCTTAGTTTAACACAATAAAGTACCACTTACATGCAATTCAAAGACATAGTAGGGCAACAGTTAACAAAGCAACATTTGATAGAGATGGTTGAACAAAATCGCCTTAGTCATGCGTTGCTGTTTTTAGGCAAAGAGGGGTGTGGTGCACTGCCACTAGCATTGGCATTTGCACAGTTTGTAATTTGTCAACCTATTGCTAGCCCAGTTGTGGAAGATTTGTTTGGCGGTATGTCTCCCCTTGAAGCAACACCTACCTACAGATCACCTGAAGAATTGGTGGAGCAAGAAAACTTTCAACGTGCAGAAAAACTAATGCACTCCGATTTGCATTTTTCATATCCTGTAATATCTAGGAAACCAGGTGACAAACCCAAAAGTACCGATTACATTAATGAATGGAGAGAGTTCATAAAACAATTACCCTACAGTAATGCGTATGATTGGTTGCAATTTATTGGCGCAGAAAACAAACAGGGCAACATTACTGCCGATGAGTGCAATGACATTATGCGACAACTAAGCCTTAAAAGCTTTGAAAGTGGTTACAAAGTTTTGGTGCTTTGGATGCCAGAATATCTTGGAAAAGAAGGCAACAAGTTGCTCAAGCTAATAGAAGAACCTCCTGCCAATACACTTTTTATATTGGTGGCAGAAGATGAGGAGCAAATATTGCCTACCATTCTTAGCCGTTGTCAATTGGTTAAGATTCCGATGCTAGAGGTAAAAGAAATTGAAGAAGCCTTATTAACTAGGGCAAATACAAGCCCAGAAATTGCTGCACAAGTGGCAGCCATAAGCGAAGGGAACTACAGAGAAGCACTACAATTGCTACAGCACAACGATGAAGACTGGCAATCACTTTTGAAGGAGTGGTTAAATAATACATTGAGGGGTGGGCCAATTAAGCAAGTGAAATTTTCGGAAGATATCAGCAAACTTGGGCGTGAAAAACAGAAACAATTTATAAGATACTTCAACCACCTAATTGGGCAAAGCATACGGATTAAAGTGCTTGGTGCAAATGCTTTTGCTATAGCAGAATCGGAGAAAGAGTTTGCGCAGCGACTAAATAAAATTGCTTCGGTTAGCCAACAGCAAGCCATTATTGAGGAGCTAGATAAAGCAGCTTATTACATTGAAAGGAATGCAAATAGTAAAATGCTTTTTCAGGCCTTAACCATTAAGATGTATCATATTATTCAGAACAAAGTAACTGTTGCCACTTGCTAAAAAGGAGGTTGTAATTGATAAGTTACAATTGAAAAGTGGCAATTGATAATTCAAAGTAGTTTGGTCAATAGAAGTTCTGTACAAAAAGGAAGTTTTCTCTTTAAGCGAAACCTTTAACTATACGGTACTAATTGTCAATTGCCAATAACAAACTGGTTTAAAGAACAATCTTTAATCAGTTTCAATCCTTCTATAACAGATGCAGCATTCAACTGCGCCCCTATAAAATTGGTATGTGTATGGTCATTAGTGAAGAATGGTTTTACTTTTTCTTGTCCCATTTCTTCCCAATGTTTCGCAATGATGCTGTTTAGATTAATATAGTATGACCCAGTAGTTTTAGCCGTTTCTTCAGCCCATTGTGGGTATTGATCTTCTACAACCACTTTTCCGTCCTTCCATTTATCCCTAGGCACCAAAGAACAAATAATAACTGTAGCCCCTTTTGCCTTGGCTTCATTTACCATTTTACGCATATACCAACCATAAGTGTGTACGGTTTCTGGTTTATTTGTTTTTGGGTTAATAATGTCCTTTATTTCTTCGCCAGTACCTTTTATCGTTCCCCGTGCCCTTGCAGTATCATCTAATGGGCTACCATCATTATGACCAAATTGCATCATCAGATAGTCGCCAGGCTTAATGGCATCAACTACTTTGTCCCACAATCCATCTCTCATAAAAGTTCTGGAACTAGTACCTGGCTTGGCACGGTTTACAATCGATATCTTGTTTGTATCGAGGTGTTCTCTCAATAATGTTCCCCAACCCCAGTTTAAGTTAGTGCCATTACCATCACTATTCTGCACAGTAGAATCGCCAATAATGAACACAGAAGGTTTTTTTTGTTGTACCATAAAAGCATAAGAAATAAGCGCGAAAACTACGAGTACTATATAATTTTTTGTCATTGTAAATTTTGAATAAGTGTGCTTAAGTAAGTTGTAAGTAATACGTTATAGGTAATAAGTAAAAAATAAACTGAATGTAACTGTTCAGGGATTATTTACCACTGAATACACAAGAAAAAAACTATGGAAACTAAGGCTTCGCAGTCCCCCCAATGGTAGTTCTAAAGAAATAATACCCCCTTAATAGTTACAGTATTTTTTTTCTCAACACAAAAACGCTAAGAAGTACAAAGAAAAAAAGAAACTTCAACAAAGCTTAGTGCTTCTTTGAGGGTTAGCGTCTTTGTGGTTAAAGACACCTGAATAATTACAATTTTTTTATCTAATAAAATACAATCCATTGTAAAAAATATCCGTTCTTCCTTTAACCTCAGAACAATAATACAGCTTTTTAATGAGCTTTAATGTACACTTAAAAAACCAGTTTTTAGTATCAAAAGCACCAAGCAGTACCCTTTACTAGTTTTTAATTTATTGATAAACATAG
>CANFLL010000121.1 GCA_947447825.1 Chitinophagaceae bacterium
AATTTTAAAGTGACAGTAGGAACTGTGGCTGGATACATGGATTTTAGTGCCGACAAACCAAAAACATTCAGCACTCACGGAATCATTTTTTCCTATTGGGATCCTGCTTTGGGGCCAACGCCTACCGATAAAAACAAGTGGTTTCAACGGCATAGTAATGGAACAAGCCTTACCATAGGCGGGTTTACGCCGGGCGTATCTTATCCTTTTGCCGCAGCCTATAAAGGGTTAGATAATGAAGTGCTTGTGTGGACGGCAACCATGAACAAGATGGCGAGCGACTAAGGTTATGATGAATTTTGAATTTTAAATTCTAAAATAAATAAGAGAGGCTACCCCCAATGGAAGTAGCCTCTCTTTTATCTAATGTTGTTTTGAATTTGAATTTTATATTTTACCCAAAACTTTCAACTTATGACTTTTAACTCTTAACTTTCAACTTTTAAACATTGTATTATCAATTAACAATTGTCAATTATTAATTTAAATTTTATGCAATCAATACTCAAAATAGAATGGTTAAAGATAAAAAAGTACCCTGCTTTTTGGTGGATGCTTGGCATAGTGGCACTCACTTATCCAGGGATAAATTTTATTTTTTATAAAATATACCAAGGTTTCACCATAAAAAAAGATATGACAGGAGCGGTTGCTAAGTCCTTACTCGGCAATCCGTTTGCTTTCCCAGAAACATGGCATTCAGTAGCTTATTTCTCTTCTTTTTTTGTTCTGGTACCTTCCATATTGGTAATAATGATTATCACTAATGAATTCACGTTCAAAACTAATAGGCAAAACATAATTGATGGTTGGAGTAGAAATCAATTTGTAACAAGCAAGGTGTTGGATGTTGCCATCATTTCCGCCATTGTAACTTTTATGTACATTTTTACGGCGACTTATTTTGGGATAATTACTAAAGAAGCTAATGATGAAAGCTGGACTTTGGAACTAAAATTTATTCCATTGTTTTTCTTGCAGACCTTTGCACAATTGAGCATTGCTTTTTTATTAGGCTTTCTAATCAAAAAATCATTTATAGCCTTAGGGATTTTTGTTTTCTACTATGTAATATTAGAAAATATTGTTTCTGGCATATTATCTTTCATGCATATTTCTGCAAGCAGGTTTTTGCCTTTGGCGGTGTCAAATAAATTAATTCCAGGACCAGCATTCTTTAGCCATTTCCCGGAAGCAGCTTACGAAAAAAATCTTTCTTTAATAAATGAGCAAGTGTTCTATACCATCATCTTAACGGCAGGTATTTGGTTAATATGTTACCAGGTAAATAATAAAAGGGATATATGAGTTTAGGATTTAGTTTTTGGTAAAATGAAATGTGAAGAAATATGCTTTTAAAACCCATTCTAAATAGTATTTAAACAGTTGTGCATTTTACGAGGTGTAATTAATTTCATCTTGAACCAATTGTTAAAATATCCAAAATACAAAAGGTGAAAAACAATAGTTGTTTTTCACCTTTTTTGGGAGGAAATATCACCTTCCATAAGATATGTTGCTATTTACAGCAACAATTGTTGAATTGTAAAAATAGAAAATTAATATTATGAAATCTAAATCACTTTAGTAGCTAACAACATTGTTCATACTTTTCTTGCATCTTTTATCCGCAATTTCCTACGCAAGATGCAATTTGTCTTTTTTAGCCAACAATTCATCTACTGTTTCTTCGTATTGTTCATCAGGAACACAACAATCTACTGGGCAAACTGCCGCACATTGAGGCTCTTCGTGAAATCCTTGACATTCAGTACACTTATTTGGAGTAATATAATAAACATCAACTCCCAATGGAGCATGCTTAGATGCTGCATCCACAATTGTTCCGTCCATCAAGGTAAATGCTCCTTTTACACTTGTGCCATCTAAAATTGCCCATTGTACGCCACCTTCATAGATTGCGTTATTTGGACATTCTGGCTCACAAGCCCCACAATTGATACATTCGTCTGTTATTTTAATCGCCATATCTGTATTTTTGAATTAAATTGGCGGTAAAAGTAAAAGACTAAATTGATTTTAAAAAATGGATTTGCAAGAAAGAATTAAAATGTTAGTAAAACTTGGTAATTATATGCTAAGTAATGATGAAGAGTGGATAAATATTAAAGAAAGATCAAGTCGTGAAAATGCATGGTTTACAAATGAATTTGTAGAAATCGCTGCAAATAACATCTCTAACTCTTTTTTACAAGAAGATTTGTTGCAAAACTGGGTAGAAAAATATGATGTAAAAGATTATCCATTACATCAGAAAAATATTGGTATTGTAATGGCAGGAAATATTCCTTTAGTTGGTTTTCATGATTTTTTGTGTGTTTTTATTTGTGGGTATAAGCAAACTATTAAAGCCTCTTCAAAAGATAATGTACTAATCAAGCATTTGGTTTCTAAGTTGGCTCAATTCAATGAACAGGTAAATAACGATGTTAAGTTTGCTGAAAACTTAAAAGGATGCGATGCTTATATTGCTACAGGAAGTAATAATAGTAGTAGATATTTCGACTATTATTTCGGTAAATATCCAAGCATAATAAGGAAAAACAGAACTTCAGTAGCAGTACTTACTGGTAATGAATCAGAAGATGACTTGGCCTTATTATCAGACGATATACAGATGTATTTTGGATTGGGCTGTAGAAATGTAACCAAACTTTATGTGCCAGTAGGCTATGACTTTCAAATTTTGTTAGACACATTAAAAAAGTATGGTTATTATTTCGAGTTTCATAAGTACAAGCACAACTATGACTATCAACTAGCACTACAAATGATGGGGCGAAAGTTTTATATGACAAATGATTCTATTATATTAGTAGAGGAACCTTCATTGTTTTCTCCAGTTAGTCAGGTGAACTATGAGTTTTATACAGATAAAGAATCTTTAATATGCAATCTTTCTATTAATGAATCCATTCAATGTATTGTAGGAGAAGGTTTTGTTAGTTTTGGGGCTGCTCAAAAACCTACACTCTTTGATTATGCTGATGGACTAGATACAATGAAGTTTATAAATGGATTAAAATAAATAACTATCCAGCAAAAGGAACATGAGGATTGCTACAATTGTAGATTATTACGTTTATAGTTAATCCTTGTGTTTTGTTTTTTATAAAAACACAGAAGGTTAGTATTAAATAAAAAGGGTCATCCTGTAGAAACAGGACGACCTCTAACGATTGCTTGCCATATGAAAAAGAATTAAATAACTACCCGTTTGCAAGCCAAACAGAGCCAATGATAGTTACAATGATTTTGACTACTATTTCTTAGTAGAATCTTTCTTAGTAGAATCAACAGCAACTTTAGAAGAATCTACTTTTGTAGAATCAGTAGCAACTTTAGAAGAATCTACTTTTGTAGAATCAGCAGTCTTCGATGCGTCAGCACCATTTTTACAAGCAGCGAAAGATGCGATTGCAAGAACGAACAATAATTTTTTCATGTTAAAAAGCTTTAAATTATGAGTGAATTTATAGTTAATACTAGAAGGGTATAAAAGGTAACCCGACAAAATGATTTTTATTTTAATAATTTTTCATCAATTGTTTTGGGTTACTTTTAACCTCATTATCGTATTAAATAATATTAGTGAAAGCGGAGATAAACGAACAAGCCCTGATTAGAGGATTAGCAAATAACGATACAAAAGCTATCGAGACTATATACAAGGCTAATTTTAACATGATACAGTCTTTTGTTGTTAATAACAATGGTTCGTATGATGATGCTAGAGACGTTTTTCAAGAAGCAATGATTGCATTATACGAAAAAGCACAAGGTGAATCTTTTGTTTTAACCTGCAAGTTAAATACATATATATATTCTATTTGTAAGAGATTGTGGCTTAAAAGACTTCAACAACTCGGAAAATATACTAATCAGATAGATAGTATAGAAGAAACAGTTTCTGTGGAAGAAGATTTGGAGATGCACCTTAGAAAGAATGCGGAGTTTACAATAATGGACAGAGCCTTAAATAGCTTAGGTGAACCATGTAAAAGTTTATTAGAAGGGTTTTATATAAAAGATTTGGATATGCAAACATTGGCAAAAGATTTTGGATACACCAATGCCGATAATGCAAAGAATCAAAAATATAAATGCTTGATGAGGTTAAAGAAATTGTTCTTTACACAGTATAATATTGGAGATTAGTAATATTTAACAATCATGAACGAAGATGTTTTAATGCTTCAAACTATTGAGAGGTTTCTTGATGGTAGTATGTTGCCAGACGAATTGGCTTATTTTGAACAACAAAGGAAAAATGTTCCCGAAATTGATCAAATGGTTGTAGAGCATTCTATGTTTTTGCACCAAATGGGGTTTTACAAAAACAGAAGAAATTTTAAACACTTATTAAATGAAGTGCATGAAAAGGTTTCAAACCAAGGGTTTATAGAAGGAGAAACTGCAACCAAGCCTTTAGGTAAATTACTTCAAATGTATCATAAGTATAAGAGAGATATACTTATTGCTGCTTCTGTTGGTGGTGCAATTGCGTTGGTTACCAGTGGATTGTTTACTTATTTTTCCCCAGTTGGAAGTGATAGTAAACTTCAACAATTAAGTATGGAATTCGCTGCAATCAAAAAGAATCAACAAGTGCAAGGAACTATAATTAATGAGGTTAAAAGTAAACTTCCAAAGAATGCTAACTTGATAAGTGGTGGTTCTGGCTTCTTGATTGATAATAAAGGTTTTGTTGTTACTAATGCCCATGTTTTGAAAGGTAATAGTGCAATTGTAGTAAATAATTCTGGTGATGAATTTAATGCTAATATCATTTTTTTAGATGCTAAACAAGATTTGGCGATACTTAAAATTAATGATGAAGACTATAAAAATGCAAAGACTTTGCCTTACAGCATTGGAAATGTAAATGCAGAATTAGGCGAGGAAATATTTACGCTGGGATTTCCTAAAGAGGATATTACCTATACACAAGGTTATTTAAGTTCTAAAACAGGATTAAATGGAGATACCTCTAGTTACCAAATTCAAATGAACTCAAATCCTGGTAATAGTGGAGGACCTGTATTTAATAAAAATGGAGAATTAATAGGTATTCTTACTTCTCGTCAAACACAGGCTGATGGAGTAACATTTGCCATCAAAAGCAAAAACCTCTTTTCATTAATTGAAGATTTGAAAAGAGAAGATTCTGCCTTTATGAAAATAAAATTACCATTTAGTACTAATTTAAAAGGGAAGGAAAGAAAAACTCAGGTGAAAAAAATAGAAGACTGCATCTATTCGGTGAAGGCTTACAATCAAACAAAATAAGTTTTCTAAAATATCTAATAATGGCTATTTCTACTAAAGAGGTAGCCATTATTGTTTAGGCTAAAAAACTATTTCCTATAAATAATTTGCTTGTAAAATGAATTCTAATCTCTTTTTTAACACAGGAATAAAATATAATTCCACTACTATGTTAAAATTGAAATCTTTTTTAATATTATTGCGTAATATTTTTATTTATAATTCTAACTGATAGTAGAATAATGGTCTTTATGAAAAATATAAAACATAGAAAATTTAGCAACTGTAGAGTTGTTTCAATAATGCTGATGTCTTCATTCTTAATTTTTGGATGTGTTACTCCTGCCAAGATTAATCAATGGGTAACGAACTATTATGAGCAGAATGAAACAATGGGTATTAAGAATTCTAAAAGTTTAATTGTGGTTAAAAGTGCTTCCCCACTCACTTCTAGTGATAACATTGCTACTACTGAAAAAGATAAAAGCTCATTATTACCTTTATTGTTTTACTATCAATGGAATCAAAGCGATTTTTGTTCTGTAAATGAATATGTTCCTCTTCAGATTTTTAATGCCAATATTTTGTCGTATGCCAATAAAATGGGGTTACAAAAGAAATTAACTGGAAAAAAATTAGAATTAACTATCAGTAATATTCCACACTTATTTTATTACACCGACAAAGGGTGGATGTTTTGGCTTATTTTCCATGTAGGACAAAGTAATGTTTCTGTTACGCCTACCATAAAACCCGTTAATGTAAAATATAGAGTTTTGCAGGGAACAACTTCCATACAATCTGGTGTTATAACTTTAACTAGTTCTGATTCATCCTATCATTCTCATGCTCAATCCGCTGAGAAAATGACAATTAAATATTTAAATCAATACGATCAAAGCATCTCAAAACTAAGTTCCGATTGTGTAGATTCCCTACTTACAAGATTATAGTAGCCATAAGAATAATAGTATTGTTTACTCTTTCCGTTAATAAAGCATTCAAAATTGGTGAGAGAAAAGGTGTTCAATTGTTGTTTTTGTTTTTAAATACACACTCGTTAATTAATTTATACCTACATCCACATATTATACTAATTGTATCAAAATATACGATGTGAATATTTTTAGTTAGTCAAATCGCAGTGCTTGAAGAATGCAAACAAGGAAAGCTTGTTTTTTAAATCTAATTACTTTGAATTTGATTATTAATAAACAACATATACCCATCTAATATTTCTTTAGTTTTCAAGTGTAATTTGATTTAGTTACTTGCCGAATCATAATGAGTAGAACTCTCAATACTACTAATTTTACGGTTCAGTGGTTTTATTATGAAGCTTGTAAAATACACCCTACTTATCTTTTGTATATTCTTTCACCTTTACCATGCTATTGCACAAAATGGTTGCCCAATTATAGGACAAAATCCAAATAGTGCATTTCCAGTCTGTGGTAGTAATGTATTCGAACAAGGTTCAGTTGATACTTGTTCAGGGCGTATTTTTAGAGTAAGCCAATGTAATAATAGAATAATAAAATATAATGACAAAAACCCTTACTGGTATAAATTCACTTGTTTTAAGACAGGAACACTTAGTTTTTTAATTACGCCCAATTTTCTTACTGACGATTATGACTGGCAGTTGTTTGATGTAACTAATCATGATAGTTTAGAAGATGTATATACCACTCCATCATTGAATGTAGCAAACAATTGGTCGGGCGAACCTGGTGTAACAGGTACTTCAATTGAGGGTAAATCGTATTTTATTTGCGGCGGGCTAAACAATCCCACCATTAGTGCTATGCCAACTATCTATGAAAGACACAATTATCTGTTGATGGTAAGTCACTTCTCAGACAACCAATATGGCTACAAGCTTTCCTTTAACACAGGAATTGATGGAGGTACAGCAATTATTTCTGATACAATTTCACCCAAAGTAGCTAGAGTGAAGTTGAAGTGTTCGGGTGATAGGATTGGAATCAAACTAAACAAGCAAATGCTTTGTCGAACATTGGCAAGCAATGGAAGTGATTTCATTTTATCGAATAATCCAAAAATAGATTCTGTAGTGGGGCATGGTTGTAATTCTGGATTCGATATGGATTCAGTTACTATCTTCTTAGCAGCACCCTACACGTCAGGAATTTATAGTTTAATAACCCAAGCAGATAATGCAGGTAAAACAATTGCAGATATTTGTGGAACCAATATTGCTTTAGCCGATACATTTTCGTTTGAAAAATTTGATGAACAGCCAACTTTGATGGATAGCATTACGACTCCACTTCCTTGTGCTCCTAGCCAATTGGAACTGGTGTTTAAAAGACCATTACAATGCAGCACTGTGTTAAACGATGGAAGCCAGTTTACCATTTCTGGGCCTAATGCTGTTTCTATTGCTAGTGTTACCACAAATTGTGATTCAAATGGATTAGCCACTAAAGTGTATCTAAACCTTTCTAAACCCATCACTATTGATGGCTCCTATACTATTCATTTGGTTAAGGGAACAAATTTTACTACTATTGTCAATGAGTGTACGATGCCTACACCGTTAACAACACTTTCCTTTAAAGCAATCAATAGTGCTAGTGCTAACTTTTCATATAACACGTTGATTGGATGCAAGCAGGATACATTGAACGTGAAATATGTAGGCACTTCGAATGGTTCTAATAATGTGACTTCTTGGAAGTGGCTTTTTGATAACTCAATAGAAAGCCAAGCTTCCGACACTAGTTTAATTTATACTAATTTTAACCCTAAAACAATAAAGCTTTTAGTATCAAACGGAGTGTGTACCGATGCTGTTACCCAAACCCTAATTCCTGTAAACCATGCAATAAAAGCTGGGTTTATCGTTTCTGATACCGTATGTGGCAATGTTTCAGCAGCTTTTCAGGACACAAGTGTTGGTATAATTAATCATAGAAATTGGCGTTTTGGAGATGGGGGAGGGGATAGCCTAAAGGTTCATACAGTTCATTCTTATCCTATTCTTGATTCTTTAAAAAATTACCTTGTCTCTCTTGTAGTTGTTAATCAGGTGGGGTGTGTTGATTCTAGCAGTCATCTTCTAGCCGTTAAAGCTGTAGCTCCCTCTCGAATTGATAGTGTAGTAAATGTTTATTGCCAATCATCTAAGGTCAAACTATTTTTTGATAAGCCACTTGTTTGTAGTTCCATCGCTAGTGATGGAAGCAATTTTACGGTGTATAGGGGCGTTGATACCGTTAAGGTTTTGTTTACTTACTATACTTGTAACAACAATGTTGCAAACCAAATAACCCTGTTTTTAGCTAAATCGATCAAAGGAGAATATAAAGTTTTACTACATCCAGACCAAAATGGAAAAAGAATTTTGAGCGAATGCGGCATACCAACAAATGATACAGTTGTTTTATTTAAAACTTTATATTCAATAAATGCTGATATCGAGAGTAGCATTCGTCTAGGATGCAAACAAGATACATTGTTTGCCATAGACACCTGCCATTCCGCTACAAATTGGCATTGGAGTTTTAATAATCAGCACAGTGAATCTCCCTCTCCTGCATTCATTTATAATGAGTTCTCTCCAAAAATATTGGCTTTGTTTAGCTCCAATGAATATTGCGCTGATAGTGCTAAACTGCAAATTATTCCATTGGATCATTCCATAAAAGCAGATTTTGTTATACCCCAAGATACCATCTGCCCCACTCAACTCATCACTTTTTCGGATGCCAGCAAAGGGATAATTACCCATTGGAATTGGACTTTTGGTAATGGAAATACCAGTGTTTATCAATACCCTATCGCCCAATCGTACCCATTTGATAGTGACTTAAAATCTTACACAATTTCATTGATTGTCAAAAATATTGCAGGATGTGTTGATACAATCTATAGAACAGTTGTGGTTAAAAGAGGGGTAATGTCAATAATAGACAGTATTCAATCATTACCTTGTGCTCCTTCTTTGGTGGAATTGCACTTTAGCAACAAGCTACTTTGTAATTCCATTGCGCACAATGGGAGCAACTTCTCCATAAAGGGGCCATCGAATGTATTAATAGATAGTGTTTCCATTAACTGTATGGATGGGGCAGTTAGTAAAGTTCAGTTGGCTTTGAGTTCGCCTATTAATGTTACCGGCAACTATCTTGTCAATATTAAAAAAGCAAGTGATAATACACAGATTAGTAATGTCTGCAATATTTTAACTCCTCTAGGTTTCTCAAAAAACTTTATTGCTTATGGTTCAGTTAGTGCGAACTTTTCAACGGATATAAAATATGAGTGTAAACAAGCAACTATCAGTTACAAAAATAATGGGGCTAATGCAATAAATCATTGGTTATGGACTTTTAATGATAGTACTTCCAGTTTCAATTGCACTAAAAAAGATACCATTGTAACCTACACTGATTTGTCGGATAAAATAGTAAGACTTGTCGTTTCAAATTTGTTATGTACTGATTCTGGTAAGGTGCAAACATTTAAGCTAAATAATTATAATGACACTGTTAAAGCAGGTTTCATCATTCAAAAAGATGATGTAGGTAAAATTGAACTGACAGATTTTATATGTCCTACAGAAAAAGCAATCTATAAGGACACAAGTATTGGTATAATAAATAATTGGCTTTGGGATTTTGGAAATGGGCAAAAAAGTTCTTCTGAAATGCCATCTCCACAGCGTTATTTGGCAACAGGAAGAAATGCAGTAAATTATCCAGTGAAGCTGATTGTGAAAGGAAATTATTGCAATGATACTGCCATTAATTATCTAAAAGTCATCCCCAATTGCTATATAGATGTGCCTTCTGCTTTTAGCCCTAATGGTGACAATGTGAACGATTTCCTTTATCCACTCAATGCATATAAGGCTGAAAATTTAGATTTTAAGGTTTATGATCGCTATGGACAATTAGTTTTTGAAACAAGAGATTGGACATTTAAATGGGATGGTAAGATAAAAGGGGCTGCCCCAATTGTTGGAACATATATCTGGACACTTTCGTACACCGATCATGACACCAAGGAGTTTATTTCTCGCAGAGGAACATCTGTTCTCATAAGATAAGTATGTTGAAGGTTGATGCCGATTAGTTTAGATTAAATTTAAAATATACCCATATTTCTGCGGTATTAAATTATTTTGGCAAAAAACTACATTTACTTGTATAATACTTCAAATAGTAAGAAAGCGCAATCTTCACCTAAAATTTGACGTATTTGTACTTTATCAGTTATTGATAATCTAGGTTATTCTTCTAACCCCGGTCATATTTTCAATTTGGATGTTTGTGGCTTTTCTGGTTTAGATCATTAAGATAAACAGGCATTCCCTGTAATTGCTGCGCATCTTTTTGATATTGCAATATATTTATATTTGATTTAACTGGATTTTACGTTACAGGTTCATCTTTTATTGAAAACAATCATTTTTTGATGGTTAATGTTCTTATTGGGCATACCTCTCCTAGC
>CANFLL010000122.1 GCA_947447825.1 Chitinophagaceae bacterium
AAATTAGCCTGATTAATAACTTTAATACCATCAAAAATCAAATTCTCGCAGTACAGATAGCTTTGCATCCATGCAGCTGAATTATGCAAAAAGATATTTTGAAGCACAACATTTTTACATTCTATCATCCTGATGCCGAAGGGTCTCTTTTCAATTTCGCCAATGGTTTCTTTGCCGGGAAAGTTTTCTTTTTCTCCTCTAAAATAAATCTCCCCCTTGCCTCTTATGCCCACGTTCACACACTTCTCTGCGTAAATAAGCGATTGCCTATATTGATGATTTTCACTCATCACGCTTTTGAATGACTCAATTTTTTCTGGATAGTCAGTAAGATTTGTGCTTCCTAATATCTTGGCATCTTTAGCAATTTCAAGCATCACACCCGATTTTAGTTCGATAGTACCTGTAACATATTGTCCTTTAGAAAACAATACTACACCGCCGCCTTCGTGAGCACACATATCAATTGCGGTTTGAATAGCTTTTGTGTTAACCTGAATACTATCACCTTTTGCACCATATTTTTCTACCTTGAATATTTTATTGGCAACACTCCACGGCTTCAAATTTTTTGATAAGGAATCAGCCATCTTCTCCAAAGAAACTCTTTGTGGTTTTTCCCATGATATTTCTTGGGAGTATGTAATAGTAGAAATGGTCAATAACATAAAGGATAACAGCAAGTTCTTTTTGAACATTTTAATCATAAAAGCAAAGTTTGATACTATACTACAAATTTATTGACAGCTATAACTACATTAACATTAAAAAACTTTGTAAATGTAAAATAACATCAATTACAACTATCCTGCACTATCTCGCCTGAAATGTATTAAGCTCGGAAGTAGTTTAGCGTTTTGGATGATAATTTATTACTAAAGAGTTGATAGTAGCTAACTGCTAAAGTACATTTCGATTGTGAGTAAGGATGCCTTTCTTTTTATAAAGAATTACATACTCTACTGCATCGGAAGTGCAAATATGGCTTCCGATTGCCTTGAAATACCTCCAGATAGGGCGGTGAGAAAATCGGATTGGATGAATATGCCTCTAGATAGTGTATATAGCACCTCTGAATGGGTAGATAAGCCTCCATTTAGGGAAATAGGTAGAAAAATATCCGGATAGCAAAATTTAGCTCTGGTTGACTTATAAATAGCACTTCGATTTTTTTGATTGAACTTTACTATGGAGCAACGTCAGTATCTAGCGTGTCTCGATAGGGGATTTTTATTCTTTTTTGCTTTATACCCAGAAACGTATCGAAATCTTTTCTGTAGGATAAACTAAAACCTTGCCTATTGACTCTTCCAAGTGTGGAACCGCTGATGTCTAAACTGTTTTTACTAAATACTATTGCCCTTAAACGCTTGTCTTTTGTAATAACAAGCTCCACATTGAGGTCTGGTAGCCATTGAAAATTCCCATTGGTGATTGTTGAGGTAGCACCGGGTGCTGAAAAATCTAAATCGCCTCCATAAGTGATGATTACATTGTCATTAAAAAAGCTTTTTCCTATTTTGAAATTTATGTTTGTCCTGTCTAAATGACTACTCCCGCTAGAAGTGGTTAATCCACTACTCTGATCTAAAATGCTTGAACTACTATATAGAGATGTTCCTAAATCGAAATGTAGACTTCTATCACCCGTCAGTTTGAAAAGAAGGTTGGTAACAGCGGTGTTTACTTGTTTAGTTAACAACTGCGAAATAGTATTTACGCCTAAACTATTGAAGCTGTTGCCAGCATTTCCCGCTAGCAACCCCTGCCCATAAGGGGCAAAAGTATTGAAGACTATTAATGAGGTTGCTTGAGAGAGCATTTCGTTTTGATCGGACTCTATCTTATTCACAAACTCCATAAAAACAGGATCAGATTTTACAGGACTGGATTGAGGGAAAGCAAGCTTGAAACTAATATCGGGTTTACTTAATTGATTTCTTAATGAAGCAATCACTAAAACCTGTCCACGATAAGACTTCGTTGAGCTACTGATGCCTGTTTGTTGGGTAGACAATAAATCGCCTACCGTTACCCCTTCTGCAACATACTGTGCATCAATGTGAATATCGGCATTCATCGGACTACCATTCCATTCAATGTAATTACCAGCTTCAGGCAAAAGAATAAAAGGTTTTCTGATGAATGATTGAAAGTTAAAATTGTAACTTCCTTGCTCAATATTATACCTTCCTTTCATGGTGAAAGGAGCCGAAGTGCCAGCATGAATCTTTAATCTACCATTGCCTACTGCCTTAATGATGTCCCCTGTTTGTTCATCTAGAATTACGTCTATTGCCACAAACTTATTAGAGGTTAAATCTAAATCGACAGTTAAATCGAAGTTGCTTTTCTTTTCGGGTGCTTGCATCTCCTTTCCGTACTTTTTGAATACAATGAAGTCGGCTTCACCATTTTCTCTATCGATCGAGTTTGGAATATAAATATGTGAAGAATCATTTGCTTCGGCATTCATTTTAAGATAAGCACTCTTTTCTGGCCCTTTAAAACTAAGCGTTGCCTTGCCTATTGCTTTACCATAAAATTGCTTATTGTCTTTTGGCTTTGTATCGATTAATAAAAGTTTATTGGTAGATAAAACAAAGTCGTAATACATATCCTTAAACCCTTTTTCTAACACTTTTCCTTTTACTTTTCCAGTATTCTTGTACCTATCTTTTACAATCAGTTCTCCAATATCAATACCGTCCTCATTAAAATTAATGATTGCACTATCAATTTTGTAATAAACCTGTGTATAGTTCACCTTTAATCCAACATTACGAAGGTTTACTTTTCCTAATAAAATAGGATTGTTAGGATCTCCTTTCACTATCAAATTACCCGTAGCATTGCCAGACATATCAGAGAAAATGTCCCCCAGAAAACGCTGAACAAAACTAACTTTAGCATCCGACAACTGAGTATTTACATATAATGCTTGACCAGTAGTGTCTTTTATGTTATAAGATCCATCGGTGACAAAGCTGTAATTTTTATTTGGAGAAATGGCTTTAAAAGAAACAATTCCTTTTTTAGCATTAAAACCAGCAGTCACATTCATTTGCCCAATAGAGTCAGCATCCATTCTAAATTGTTCGGCTTTAATGGTGGCATCGGCTTTAAATTCTCCAAAAAAATCACTTAACCTAATTGTTCCATTGGCCAATCCTTCAAATTGAGGATTCTTCATAAAGAGAGATGTTACGTCTCCTACCACTACATCTTTCAATTTCACAATTAAGTTATCAGCGGTGCTATCCGTTATTTGCGTGTCTGTTTCTACTTTTATTTCTTGTAATCCTTGTGTGAATTTCACATTCTCGGCACTAACAGAATTTCGGGTAATTACAACATCACCCGCATTTTCTAGATTCCATTTCTTATCATTTAAAACAAAGAAAGAAGGTTTGAATTTTATTTTAACGCCATCTTCTAATAATGTCAACCCAGCATTCAAGTTAGCTTCATTCAATGTATTATCAGCCTTTGTTTTAAGTTTTACATCCGAATAATCATGGCTTGAGAAAACATTGATATTAGTATTCGGAAAATTTAAACTATCGCCTACTTTTATGTTGGTAATATCGCCAATTAATTTCAAGGTATCAAGCGATCCCTCTCCTATTATATTGGCATCGGTAAACAAGTACTTATCATAACTAACAGATGGAATATTTGCAGTAAATCCGAACTTATTGGATTGTGTATTGATACTTCCTTCAAAGTTAGCATAATCTAATCCGCCTAGTTTTTTATCAAGCACTTTTGCATACGTACTAAAATCTTTTGTAGCAAGAGTAACAGTAAAATCCTGATTAGATGGCACAACAACAGGAGGCGCAAAATAAGAAGGGAAATAATGGTTTAGGTATGTTTTAAAAGCATCTGGCAGGTCAAGAACTTTGTAGTGCTTACCTGTAAATGTTAGCCCAAACTCATTGCTAGACAAACTGAGTACCTTTTCTCCGACTTCATTGAATGAAGTTGTTAGTACTAAAGAATCAAAACTTAATCGACTTTTCTCATGCAACAAATTAGCATTCAAAATCTTTGCTGAACCCAAAAACTCATCAATGTTTGCACCCGTAAAGTTCATATCCAATAATCCAGTTAGCTCTACATTGTTATTGGTGAGTTTAAGGTTTTTAAAATTACTCTGGTGCAAATCGCCAAGTATGTTTACACTGGGTTGTTTTTTACTAAGGTTTACTTCAATTGTGCTGGTTAAGTCAAGGTTAGGGTCGTCAATCTTTGCATCCCCTTTAAAAAAGTTTTTAACTAGTGTGCCATTGGTAGTTATGTTTGTGTAGTTGTATCCATTAAACTCAAGACTGGTAAAATTTCCATCGATACTAGTATTAATCCTATCCATATTAAAACTACTTCCAGCTATCTTCCCATTAAAATCTACTAACCCAAGCATATTGCTATTCACCAACTTACCTAAGCTAAAACGAGTCGTTTTCAGAATGCCGTCATAAGTTGGTTCTCCATTATCTGGAAACTTCATGCCAAGACTAGCATCTATTGCCCCAATTGCGGTACTCAGCACTCCACTAGTTTTAAAATCATAGAGTGTTCCCAAGAAACCACCCCTAAAATACACTGTTCCTAAAGCAGGTAAATTAATTGCATCTACTTCTTTTAGTGGTGGAATAAATACACTTAAATCATTCGCATCTGTTTTGATGATACCATTTGGGAAACTAATGATTGTTTTGTCAATATCGGGCAATCCTTTCATCGCAAAATTTCCTTCGATGCTAGTTGTTCCTTGAGAATGAAGAAAGAGATTTTTAATGTTGAAATTAGCAACAGACCCTAAGAAACTACCAGAAATTTGAACTTCCTTTTTCCAATGCTTTAGTTCGGGTGCAAAATAGCCCACATCATCACTATTCACTTTAGCGTCTTTAACCCTTGCATCCATTACCACTTTGGTTGTGTAGTCTTTAAAATCATCATTAAAATGTTTAAAGCGCATTGCATAGTAATCTCCCAGATGACTTTTATTAGTAATTAGGTCTAGCTTGGCAAACTCTATTATCTCGGGCGTAATCCGTAGTTGGGATTTTAGTTTTCTTATTTCAAATCCTGAACGCTCCTTACAAGCAAGGACGGCATTGGCTTTTAGGGTATCTTTATTGAAAGACACTTGGTGAAAGGATGCATTAATTTGGGTAATCTTAATATGCGAACCATCAAAGTTTGGAGACGGTTTATCATTATCAGCATCAACAGAAAACATTCCATTGTGTATCTTAATGCTATCAACCTTTACCAATATCCCAGGATTAAATTTTAACAGTGTTGGTTTATCTGCTTCAATTCTATCTTTTTTTGCAATTGAATCTGGTCTTAATCCATCATAATCAATAATGGAAAAACTTGGTCGTTCTAGAACAATCGATTTAACAGAATACCTTCCTTTACCAACATCACCTTTATTAGCGTCAAGAAGTAGTTCATCCACTTTTGCAATTAGGTTTTCACCTGTCCAAGCATCTATTTGCACAAAGCGAACATTCTGCAAATTAACTTTCTTCAAGTTAACATAAAATGGTTGGTCATTTGAAACCGAGGTATCTTTCGATGCAAAATGGTCAACAATAAATTGATAGTTCCAAGTGGCTGTCTTTCTGTTTAGGTTTACCACAGCATTTTCAAGACCAATATATTTCAGTTCCGCCTTTTGTTTCAAAAAGAACCAATCAGTAATTCTAACACGCAAAACACCAGCATAAAGCAGGGTGTCATTGTGTTTATCTTTAACTAGAAAACCATTAAAATCTAATTTATCAAAAAGGGAGAAGCCTACTCTATCAATTTTTACTTCTGTTTTTAAATCATGAGAAAGCATATTAGTTGCCCTTTTAGCCAACCAAGTCTGCACGGGAGATAGCTGAATGGCAAGCAACAGCACCAGCAAAACTGCTATGATGATGAGGAAAAGTTTGCCAATAATTTTTAAGTATCTCTTCAAAAATGCTTGATTTAATAATATGCTGTAAAGAAACGTTCTAAAATGCCAAATACAATACCAAACTGGGTATTTAACGGCAAAAGCATGTAAATTTTATTATAAATACTAGGTTTCAGGAAAAACATTATTGCTAAAATGTACAATTTATAAGAAATCAGTAATGAATAAACCATAAGATTAGGAAGCTGAACAATTTTAGAAGTAGGTAATTAATTAAAAAGACCCTGTATTTTGCAAAAGGCTGCTCCATTTGTTTCTACTTAGTTTGAAAGTTGCTTCTCAGGGGTGTTAACAATAATAAACACCAAGGATTTCACAAAGAAGACAAATATTATATGCTGTTTCTTGTTAAAAAATTTAAAGGTAAAAGTTAAACCTTTTTGTCCCTTGTTTTTGCCCTAGTGAACTTTGTGGTTTAGCTACTGATTGGAAACATTTCAATGAGAAAAAGTAAGAGTCAATTGCATTATATTCAATGTTTAATTTGCATTAAATTGTAGTGTGTAAAATATATTTATTCATCATCCGTCTTATCATACTGTATGGAAGCGGTAATAACATTAAAAGCTTTGATAGCTGAAGAACAGAAACGCAATGTTACTAGTATAATTGGTGATTATAGCAAACGTTTATTGGGCTTTATCAGGAAACGAGTGTCTAATGAAGCAGATGCAGAAGATATTTTACAAGATGTATTCTATCAATTAGCGGGCAATACTCAGCCCATTGAACAAATGACAGCGTGGCTATTCCGGGTAGCTCGCAACAGAATTGTTGATGTGAAACGAAAACACAAACCAGAATTGCTTGAAGATTTGTATTCACCTGATAATGAAGATGATTTGCTGGGGTG
Source organism: Chitinophagaceae bacterium (assembly GCA_947447825.1). Taxonomy (GTDB): domain Bacteria; phylum Bacteroidota; class Bacteroidia; order Chitinophagales; family Chitinophagaceae; genus Parasediminibacterium. Next base: position 6,840 of record CANFLL010000122.1, read on the forward strand.
GACAGATTTTTTTACTGACCTAGACAATACACCTGAGAATACTTATTTACGTTCAATTTTTTGGGAAACTCTTCATACGGCTCTCGATGAATTGCCTGATGAGCAAAAACAAGTATTTGTATTGAATGAGCTAGAGGGCGTTTCATTTAAAGACATTTCTGAACAAACAGGTGCTAGTGTAAACACACTTTTGTCGAGAAAACGTTATGCTGTATTGCATTTAAGACAGCGTTTGAAAGTGCTGCGTGATGAATTATTAAATTATTAATGAGTTTAACAAGTAAAATTATTTTATGAAAAAGTTTTGGATAAAAAAAGTAATTGGAATGGCAGTTTGTGCTGCCTTGGCAATTGTTGCCGTTGGATTTGTGGTGATGACTATTTGGAATCAGGTTTTGGTGGTTGTTTTGGGGGTAAAGGCAGTTTCGTACACCCAAGCTTTAGGTATTTTAGTTTTAAGTAAAATATTGTTTGGTGGCTTTGGAAAAGGAAACAAAAATGGCGAAGATTGTAGTTGGAAAAAACGTGGAGATGCCATCAAAGAAAAATGGCATAACATGAGTGAAGAAGAGCGTGAGAAATTTAAGGAGGATTGGCGTTTTCGTTGTCGTTCTTGGAAAGAAACTAAAGACAACTAAGAATGATGAAAATGATTATGAGCCATTATAATTTATTACAATTACCTGCATACGTCGTGACGTTATTAGTAAAGAAACACAAATTATGTACTACGAGACAACGTATGACATAATTAGTCTTGAAATGATGCCATACTTCACGACAAGACGCATAAAAAGACATAAATTTATTGAATACGTCACAGCGTATGACATAAAAAGACTTGAAATAATGTCGTACGCCAACACATTACTTGTAAAAACAATTGAAAAGATGTCGTACATCACGGCGTATGAAATGTTTTCGAGTCTTTTTATATGTATTTTGATATTAGGGGTTTGAAAAGTGTTATAACTTGTTGGGTTTATGAGAAAAAGGAAAGAAAAAGTAATAAATGGATAAATGTATAGCCGTCAATGAAGTTCATTTCTATGAATGGGATTAATTTGTAATCACAACACTTTACCGCAATGAAGGTTAAATGCCAGTAGTAGACATGCAGGACAATGCTTTTTGAAAGCGAAAAACTATATCTCACCCCTAATCAATATATAGCCATCAACTTCCTAAGGACACAATGGCTTCTATCTGTTTTAATTATTCCCATGTTTTAATGGACACGAGCCTTTGAGGTAAATGAGGCACTACCTAATGTTTTAATCGAATGTTTACAGGCACATCTCTATCGCAGGTTATTTCGCCATTTTCATATTGAAGCTCCCCTAACTGAATCACACTTCTTCTTGTTTCTGTGCCATCTTTCCAATTGCTTTTAGCACCTACCCTACCAGGATGAGTAAAATAGAATATATAGGCATGACCATCATTTACCAATACATCACAATGTCCACCGATGGACTGGTCGTCCTTGCCTTTCCCTGGCAATTCTAAGATGCGCTTTTCTTGTCTTTTCCATGTTTTTAAGTCATCAGATTTGTAAATGCCCATACCCATCCAATTATCCACCACCATCCAATAACTATTTTTCCATCTAAAAACCTTTGGTCCTTCGCCGCCCTTATCGCCCACTGCTTTGCCTTTATCCTCCCAATTAGTCAAGTCTTTACTATCGGCATAATAAATACTTTTCCTGTCCTTTTCATTATTGTACCATAAACGCCAACCCCCATCAGGCAATGGAAAAGCACAGGCATCAATAATTTTATGAGAAGCAAGCTCCAGTGTTTTATCATATTGCCAGTGCAATAAATCTTTGCTTGTTAGATGAATGATTTCTCTGGTATGATTCCAGTCCTTAAATACGCCCGGCACATAGGTTAAAAACATGTGATATACCCCTTTGTTTTCAAACACTTCGGGTGCCCAATGAGTGTAATTCGTATCAGGGCGATACTGAATATCGGCTGTATCCACATATTGCCATTTAGCTCCATCAACCGATGATGCAATACCAATCCGTGTGCCATGAACCCACGTAACGCCATCCAAACCTTCTGCATTTGCACGACGATTGGTGTAGAACATAAACCACTTTTTGGCTTGTTTATTCCAAACAACAACAGGATCGGCAGCACCATTAAATATGGGGTCTTCGAATAAAGGCTTTGAAGCAATATGTTGCTTTTGAGCCAATGTTACCGATAAGGTAATAAGTGCCAAAAATTGAATTCCTATAACCTTGTAAAAGTATTTTTTCATCTTATAAATTATATTCTACCACCTATTTTGATGGTTCATTTTAGAAATCAACCGATGTAAATTTCAAACATTTTTGTTCTTCGCTAGATATAAGGTCTATGCAAATGTAATAATTTACCCACATTGCTGCTATCTGGAGCTGAATTATGGGTTAAACAGTATTTATAAATGAATACAGGTCTCTCCGGCTTTTTCAAACAAGATTGACCTGTATTTTAATGTTGTATATCCCTAGAAACAAAATAAAGAGAAATTTTAATCAATCTTTATTCCCTCAATTGCTTTCTGCAAAGCAAATTCCTTCACACTTGGCACATGTAATCCTTCTGCACGAAATACGGTTAAATCTGTCATGCCTAAAAATCCGAGAAAAGCTTTCAGATAGGGTGCAACAAAGTCGTTTGCTTTTCCTGGCCCCTCTGAATAAATGCCACCAGAAGACATTGCTACATACACTTTTTTTCCTGTTATCATTCCAAAAGGCAAACCATTTTCATCATAACCAAAAGTGATACCACGCCTTGTAATATGGTCAATCCAAGCCTTTAAAGATGAATGTATAGTGAAGTTAATAAGCGGTGCACCGATAACAATAATATCTGCTGCCAATACCTGACTAACTAATTGGTTAGATAAACGAATAGATTTGCGCTGTTCCTCGGTAAGCTTATCTGCAGGAATAAAAAAAGATTGAAGAACCGAGGGCGTAAGATGGGGGATTTCAATTTCCACAAGGTTTAATTCTTCAATGTTAACGTCGGGATACTTTTCCTTAATTTTTTCTACAATAGCATCTCCAAGCTTGATACTATAAGAATCTTTACCTAACAAACTTGATTTTAAATGAAGTACTCTTTTCATAATTTTATTTTTTGATGAAACAAAACTATCTATGTTTGCTAACAAAAGGTTAGTAGTATACAAAAGGTTAGTAGTAACCTTTTTATTAGCACTTTATAAATATGGGAAAATCAATAGATAAAACAATAGCACTTACAGAAGAGCAATGCAACAAAAATTTGTCTGCAACAGAAGACGCATTATATGTTCTTGGAGGAAAATGGACATTGCGTGTAATGATTGCTATATTAACTGGATACATCCATTTTAATGAATTGCAACGCACATTAAATGGCATTTCGGCAAGAGTACTTTCGGGAGAATTAAAGGATCTTGAAATAAACGGCTTAATCAAAAGGGTTGTTCACGCTGAACGGAAACCGGTGGTTGTGGAATATGTGCCAACTGAATATAGTAAAACATTGAAAGAAATAATAGCCGCTTTAGCTGAATGGGGGACAAATCACAAAAAGAAAATAACCACAGTTAGTTAATCATTTTTTGTGATACTTAATTCACTGTGTGCGTTTATTACGTTGTTTAGGCATTCCCTGTAAATATAAAACCTATACTGGCAAATGGTTTCATTGAATTAATAGTCCTAAAGTAAGTTCTTTTGGTTCGATTTTTGCTAAAAGCGGGGCATAATAATACGTATGTCTACTGTCATTCTTCTCGATTTTCCCAA
>CANFLL010000123.1 GCA_947447825.1 Chitinophagaceae bacterium
ATTATATGACTATCCGCTATTTGGTAATTCACTACTACTTTCTCCTTAATCTTCGCTGTCATCCCGTTTTCTCTATCATAGAAAACCAGATGACAGCGAAGTGTTTATTAGGTTCGAGTAATATTTTACCAAATAGCGGATAGTCATTAAGAATTAAAAATGTATCAACTATCATCGATAGTTGTCAATCGGATAATTTGGTGATTATTGTTTCTGCAATGGGCAAAACAACGAATGCCTTGGAGAAAGTGGCGGAGGCTTTTTTTTCAGATAAAAAATTGCAAGCATTTAGTTTGTTTGATGTAGTTAAGAACCAACATCTCACAATGGCTAAATATTTATTAGTTACTCATTACACTCAATGCTTTAGTTTAATGAATGACTTTTTTACGGAAGTTGAATGGTTACTGCATGATCAACCAGTACGTGATTATGATTATTACTATGACCAAATTGTTTGTGTTGGGGAGTTGTTGAGTACTTGCATTGTTAGTAGTTATCTGAATGAAATGGGTATCAAAAATGAATGGCTCGATGTGCGAGATGTGTTACGAACTGATAATAATTTTAGAGATGCTGCCATTGATTGGAGCTGGACAAGTAATGCAGTTAAGTCCGCCATTAAATTTGAGAATAACAACTTGTACTTAACCCAAGGATTTATTGGCAGTACAGATGATAATGAAAGTACAACATTAGGGCGGGAGGGAAGTGATTATTCTGCGGCCATATTTGCTAATATTCTCAATGCAGAAAGCATTACAATTTGGAAGGATGTGATTGGAGTAATGAATGCTGATCCTAAAGCGTTTCCCGAAGCACAAGTTTTAACTGAACTTAGTTTTGAAGAAGTTATTGAAATGTCATACTACGGGGCGCAGGTTATTCACCCTAAAACAATAAAACCATTACAGAATAAAGGAATTGCATTGAATGTTAAATGCTTTTTAAACCCGTCATTGCTAGGCACAGTGATTAATAAAAAGTTAGCTAAAAATTTGCCTCCTATTTATGTGGTAAAGGACAATCAAGTGTTAATACACTTGCACAGTCAAGATTTTTCTTTTGTGGGCGATGAACCAATTATAACGTTATATCAAATGTTTAAGGACATCAAAATTAAACCCAATCTAATTCAAACAGGCGCCATAAGTATACAAATTTGTGTGGATAATAGAGAAGATAAAGTTAATCAATTGGCTTCTGCGGCTTCTAGCATTTTTGATGTACAAATAGAAAAGGGGTTGGCATTGCTTACCATTCGCCATTATAATCAAACAATTATTGAAAAACTTGTTTCAAGTAAAACCATAGTTTTAGAACAGAAGACTACCGAAACTCTGCAAGTGCTTTATAGAGTTTAGGTTTATATATATCAATTTCATTAAGCTATGATAAGGAAAAAATACCAGTACATTGTGAAGTATGAAGTAAAGTATGAAGTAAATTGTCTCAATTTACTCTTGCTCTAGAACCGTACCAATTCATAATGTAGTGACGTATGGAGTAAATTCAAATTATATGTCATCAAAAAAAACTTTCATGCAGCCTCCTCCAGTGGCATTAAAATTTTATAGGCAAATCAGCAGGTTCAAAATCATTTAGTTTGTTTAAATGAATAATGGTGCCCGTATTGTCCTCATTAGGATGATACATAGGCAAAAACTTTGCACCATAAACAAACTCTTCGTAAGTGTAGGAAGTTCTGGAAACCACGGTGTTGGAAAAGCTTTCATCAAATCCTTGGATAAATAAAAACATTTCAATTCTGCCATTTTCAATGTCTTCTTTTGAAAGGTTAAACAAAGGACTTTCTTCATTGATTACATGAACTAATGTCCAGTTTGAAATCATAGTGGTGGCTTTTGAAATGTCAAGGGAGAGCTGAAAGAACTTGTTTTTAAGTATCCCATCCTCAATGACTTGCATGCTCATTGTAAGTTTTGCTTCTACGTTTACCAAAAAGTTTTTTGTATATGGAACCATTCGTACCATCAGTGCAACACCACCACGAAAGGGTGCAAATAATGCATTTGTGCTGTAGTTAATATATGCCTTGGGGCGTGCAAACCTACCATAAAGCAATCCTGTTATCAATGCGAAACTTAAAAGTCCAACCAATGCTTCCAATGATGCAACAAAGCTGGCATAAAATCCTACTGGATTAATGCGTCCATAACCCACCGTGGTAAAGGTTTGCGCACTAAAAAAGAACGCTTCACCAAATTTGTCAGTATCAGAATTAGCCACCATGCCATTTAAGTGTTCAATGCCAATGAGCAGATAGATACCTGCGAAAAGTAGGTTCATTAAAATAAATGAGGTTACTATAACTAACAAGAACTTCCATTTGGGGAGGGAAAGAAGTGTGTGATATAAGTTGAGACGTTCAATAAGAGGAATGCCCCTCATTTCAATGTTAGGATTTCCGTTTTTATTGAAGAAGCGCCCACCATTACTGTTTGTATTCGTACCGAGACCTGTCTCGTTCTCAGTCTTTGCCCTTTTATTGAAAGATTTTAATACTGCCATATCGTAATTGCGAAAATAGGTAAAACTAAATCCATCTTTTTAAGTTGTTATTTACCAATTAAAATTCAATTCTTTGGAGTTAAGAGATTTCATTACATAAATTTATAGTTCATTGATTTAGGCTTCTTCTGTTTATGGTTTCGTTGCAGACAATAAAATATGGCATCACGAAAAAAAAGTTGGCAAGACAAAGGAAGAAAAGTTGTGTTACTAATCAGAGATATTTCTATCAAAGGGTAATGGCAACAGTGCTATTGATTCCGTATTTTTCTAAAAGAAGTAAATGTTTAGTTACAGAAAAGATGGAGTTGTGCAATGAATAAGGATTAAAAAGATTAAAGGATGATTGGTGGATAAAATTATCTTTATCTTAAAATCCGATTAATCCAAATACAGACAGTTTAATTGTTATTTATTAAAGATTGGCTAACATTTTATTGCCGGAAAATAGTACCAGACATCTTTCAGAAGATTGGTTTTATTATGCTAAAAAATGTTTTCTATTAGTTGTGTATCTAAAAATGAATAGCCGTTTTTAATAATAATAGACTTTAACCCGGATGATAAATTAAAATGAACATAATTTAAGCGATTACAATAATCTTTTTTGCTAATAATATTTAGATTTTATTTGTGGTTTAGAAAATGTCTTATATTGATTCTCGTGTTTAGCATGAATTCCACTCATTATTTATAAGAGAGTGCTAGTTCCTATTAGACTGCTTTGGATTGGTGGATAATAAACCCAGAAATATTCTATCGAAATACATTGAAACAATGTTTAAATAAGTAAAAATCAATGAAGCCAATTCCATTTACTAAATTTGACCACTATAGGTTTGAAGGCACTCGTTCAATAATAATTGATGACTGTATTGAGTTGTTAGGATGTTTGAAACTGTAAAGCAAACTCAATGGGATATAGAAATTAATAGATTCATTGAATTATTGTTTATTCATCTAGAAATGGGTTTTGAGAAAATATTTAAAAATCAATTATTTTATTTCTAAGATAACTTCAATTTAAAGTTTATTTTGTTATCAAGAGAAAATGAAAATAGAAGAAATAATATTAGACCTCAAATTTTTAGCTTTCAATTTTCAACTAAAAGAATTATGAAAAGAACGATACTACTGGTAGATGATAATGAGGAGATGCTTGAATTTATAGCCGATGATTTGAGTGAAAAGTATCAAGTAATTACCGCATTGAATGGTCAGGAAGCGTTGAATAAATTGCAAGAGGAATCTATTCAACTCATTATTTCGGATGTAATGATGCCGGTGATGGATGGCTTTGAGTTCTGTAAAATTATAAAAACTAGCTTCGATTATAGCCATATACCTGTGGTATTGCTAACGGCTAAGAACACACTGCAATCTAGAATTGAAGGTTTGGAATTAGGAGCAGATGCCTACATAGAGAAACCATTTTCGCCAGAATATCTGCATGTGCAGATTGCCAATCTTATTGCCAATAGAGATAAAATAAAATACTATTTTGCTAAGTCGCCATTGGTGCACATAAAGAGTATTGCCTACTCAAAATCGGATGAACAGTTTTTGGAGAAACTTAACGAGGCCATTTATAATAACCTTGAAAATGAGGACTTAGATGTAGAGCATTTGGCGAAGTTTATGACCATGAGTAAGCCAACTTTGTATCGTAAAATAAAGTCAATCTCTAACTTTTCTCCTAATGAACTAATTAATATCACGCGTCTAAAAAGAGCTGCTGAACTATTAGCAGAAGGCAATAACAAGATTTATGAAGTAGCAGGGATTGTTGGATTCAGCTCTCAGACAAACTTTGGTAGAAGCTTTCTAAAGCAGTTTGGGATGACCCCAACCGAATATCAGAACAGTAAACATTGTTAAATGTTTGTTGGAATTTTAAGGGTTAAATGTTGAATTCAATATTCTATTCATTTTAACTTAAATGCTGCTTCTTTTTGCTTATGGCTCTCAACTTACTACATTTACTTTCAACTTAGTTAGATGGAATTTCCTGTTGAAGTTTAAGGTAAACCTTAGTGAGTAATGACAATTCCCCCTATTTTTGCGGCATGAACAAAAAAGCAACACTGCATCATCATTATTACGGGTTACCAAACGGGTAAGCAATGAGCGATTGTGTTGTGCAACATATTTATCAGGCTTACTACATCAAAATAGTAAGCCTATTTTATTTATATTATCTATTATGAGTTCAACAAACGAAACATCTGCCAGTAAATACGACAATGGTGGAAAGCTTAAACTAGCCATCCAAAAGAGTGGTAGATTGAATGATGACAGCATGAAATTGCTAAAAGAATGTGGTATTGACATTAGTAATGGCGTTAATAAACTAAAAGCAGATGCCAACAACTTCCCTTTGGAAGTGTTCTTTTTAAGAGATGATGATATTCCACAGTACGTGGAAGATGGCGTTGCCGACATTGGTTTTGTAGGCGAAAATGTGGTTTATGAAAAAAACAAAGAAGTAATTGAAGTTGAAAGACTTGGTTTTGGCAAATGTAGATTGAGTATTGCCGTGGGAAGAAATGAGGAATATGTTGATGCTCACTACTTAGAGGGGAAAAAGATTGCGACTTCTTATCCTGTTATTACCCAAGCATTCTTGGATAAACAAGGCATTAAAGCAGACATCCATGAAATTAGTGGAAGTGTGGAAATTGCTCCGGGAATTGGATTGGCAGAAGCTATCTGCGATTTGGTTAGCAGTGGATCTACATTATTTATGAATGGATTGAAAGAGGTGGAAGTGATATTGAAATCAGAAGCTACCCTTATCAAAAACAAAAATTTGGGCGAAGAACAACAGCAATTGTTGGATAAATTAGTTTTCAGAATTCAGTCAGTAAAAAAGGCAAAGAACAATAAATACGTTCTTTTGAATGCTCCTAATAACCAACTAGATAAAATTATTGCCTTATTACCAGGTATGAAAAGCCCAACAGTATTGCCGTTAGCTACCGAATGTTGGAGTAGTGTTCATACTGTAATTAAGGAAAGTGATTTCTGGGATATTATTGAACAACTAAAGGAATTAGGCGCACAAGGAATACTTGTAGTACCTATTGAAAAGATGATTATTTAAAATAGTTGTTAGTGATTAGTTATTAGTGGTTAGATTTTTTAAAATTACAACTAATAACTAATAACTAACAACTAACAACCAGCTTTTATGCTTGAAACAATCGATTTACGTAGCTTGTTTACCCCGCCTGTTGATGGATGGGGCATTGCTCGTCCTGCTTTTGATAATACTATTTTGCAACAAAAGGTTAAGCGTATTTTGGATGATGTAAAGCAAAATGGTGATGCGGCCGTTTCAAAATATACGACCCAGTTTGATGGAGTAACAATTACAAATATTGCAGCATCTAATGAAGAAATAGCAGAAGCTGTTGCCTTATTAAGTGATGAACTTAAACAAGCCATTCAGTTAGCTTCACATAACATCAGAACATTTCATCAGAAACAAATTTCAAAAGTTGAAGTTATAGAAACAATGCCCGGCGTGCAATGCTGGCGCAAGTCGGTGGGCATTGATAAGGTTGGTCTATATATTCCTGGTGGCACAGCTCCCCTTTTTTCTACCATATTAATGTTGGGTATTCCTGCACAGTTAGCAGGTTGCAAAGAGATTGTGTTGTGTTCTCCACCCAATAAAGAAGGAAAATTACATCCAGCCATTTTATATGCCGCCTCTGTTGCTGGCATCACTAAAGTGTATAAAGTAGGTGGCGTGCAAGCCATTGCAGCTTTGGCTTATGGTACTGAAACGATTCCTAAAACGTATAAGATTTTTGGGCCAGGCAATCAATACGTAACCTGTGCCAAGCAACTTATTCAGCAAGAAGGTATTGCCATAGATATGCCAGCAGGGCCGAGTGAAGTTTGTGTATTGGCAGACGTATCTGCAAATGCTTCTTATGTTGCTGCAGATTTGTTGAGCCAAGCAGAACATGGCATAGATAGCCAAGTGATATTGGTTACTTGCGAAGATGGTGTTATTGAAGCCGTGGCAGAAGAATTGAAAAAACAAGTAGAACTATTGCCTCGAAAAGAAATTGCGCTGAAAGCCTTGGCTAACAGTAAAGCAATCATTGTGAAGAATATTGAATTAGCCATTAATTTGGTGAATGAATATGCTGCAGAACACCTGATTATTAGTTGTCAATATGCTGCTGAAATTGGAGAAAAGATAGTGAATGCTGGCTCCATATTTTTAGGTAACTTTTCTCCTGAAAGTGTGGGTGATTATGCTAGTGGAACCAATCATACCTTACCTACCAATGGTTTTGCAAGGGCATACAGCGGGGTGAGTGTAGATAGCTTTGTGAAGAAAATAACTTTTCAGCACCTCACTAAAAAAGGATTAACAAACATTGGCCACGCAGTTATTGAAATGGCAACCGCCGAAGGTTTAGATGCCCACGCCAATGCTGTAAAAGTGAGACTTACCTAGTTGTTAGGTGATTAGTTATTAGTTAACAAATTAATCACTTATGCCAAACAACTGACCACTAACAACTAATATCTAACAACTAAAAATTGTCTTCTCCACAACGATATATAGCCCATCTGGATCTCGATAGCTTCTTTGTAAGTGTAGAGGTCATAAACAATCCGAATTTGAAGGGCAAAGCCATCATTGTGGGAGGAAGCAAGGATAGGGGAGTGGTGAGTACTTGCAGCTACGAAGCTCGTGCTTTTGGTGTTCATAGTGCAATGCCTATGAAAAAGGCGATGGAATTGTGTCCTCATGCAACAATTGTTCAGGGAACAAGAGGTGAATACAGCCGTTTTTCTAGATGGGTAACAGAAATTATAGCATCCAAAGCTCCCTTATTTGAAAAAGCCAGTATAGATGAATTCTTCGTTGATCTTACTGGCATGGATAAATATTTTGATCCCTACAAATGGACGATAGCTTTAAGAGAGGAAATAATAGAGAAAACTCAGTTGCCCATTTCCTTCGGGCTTGCCACCAATAAAATGATAGCGAAGATTGCCACAGATTTGGCAAAGCCTAATGGTTACCTCTTTGTTCAACCAGGCAATGAACAAGCTTTCCTTGCACCACTACCAGTAAATAAATTTTCTGGGGTGGGGGAGCAAACCAATAAGAGCTTAAAAGCAATGGGCATTAACCTCATTGGCGATATATTGAAATTTACACCTTTAGAGCTAGACAAGAAACTGGGCAAATGGGGAATCGAATTGCATAAGAAAGCACAGGGCATCAACATTAGCGAGGTACATAATTACCATGAAGCTAAGTCTATCTCAACGGAAAATACTTTTCTTGAAAACAGCAGTGAAAACACTTTTTTATTGAAGGAATTGGTTCGTATGACGGAAAAGATTGCTTTCGAATTAAGGCAGGAGGAAAAGCTTTGTGGTTGTATTGCCGTCAAAATTCGTTATCCAAACTTTGAGACTACTTCCAAGCAATCAACCATTCAATACACTTTTAGTGATGATGAACTGATTTCTGCAGCCATAATGTTGTTCAATGAACTTTATAAAAAGGGAAAACCAATAAGGCTATTAGGGGTAAGATTATCAGAACTTACGAGCCATGCATTACAAGGAAGTTTGTTTGATAATCCACAAAAAAGGAAAGATTTATATAAAGCTATTGATGATGTAAAAAACAAATATGGTAGGAGTGCTTTGCAAAAGGCAAGAACGGTTAAGAAGAAAAATGAGATATGAAATTTTGAAATGCCTCCTATTTCATATCTCATTTTTTTTCTCAAACTATTCCCAATTTTTCCAACACCACCCTTGCCATCAAATAATAGGCTTCATGGCTGTAACCAGCAATGTGTGGAGTTATGATTACGTTCGGCTGTGCCAATAACCAATCTAGTTGTTCTTTTTCTTGGGATGTATAAGTGGCAAGTTTTTCATTTTCCAACACATCTAATGCAGCTGCTTTTATTAACCCTTTTTTCAAAGCTCCAATTAGTGCTTGGGTATCTGTAACTTTTCCTCTACTGGCATTAAGGAAGTAAGGTTTCTTTTTTAAGGAGTTAAAAAAAGTATCGTTCGCCAAATGAAAGGTGCATTCTGTTAAAGGTAAATGCAAACTAATTACATCTGCTTTCTCATAAATTTCTTCTTTGGTAATTTCGGTAATATAGTTATTCGAAAAGCCAGTTTTTTCTATATCGTTTGCCAAAACTGTTACTTCAAATGGAGCCAACAATTTAGCGAAAGTGCTACCTGTATTACCAAAACCAATTATTCCCACCGTTTTTCCTTTTAGTTCGTCTGCTCTATTTTCATCACGAAGCCATTTGCCTGCTTTAATTTCTTGGTGGCTACTATTAATTTTGTTCATTAAGCTTAATAAAAAGCCCAAATTATGTTCTGCCACAGCATTCCTATTCCCTTCTGGGCTGCTCACGCATTTAATGCCTTTACTTTCAGCAAAAGGCACATCAATTAATTCCATACCACTGCCCAGCCTTCCTATCCATTGAAGTTTGTTTGCTTTTTTTAGTAAATGCGCATCAACTTTAATCCTAGTACTAACAATTAAACCCGTTGCTTCACCAATTATTATTTCCAAATCCTGATAAGAAACAGTTGGTAGGTAGATGGTTTCAAATCCTTTCTTCGTCAGTGTTTCTGTTAAGTACGGGTGTACTTTAGCTGTAATTATTACTTTTTCCATTAATCTTCTATCATTAATCAATCACCATTACACATTCATGAGTAAAATAGGTTATCCCATTTTAAATGTTAATGCCGCAAACTCTTCAATACTTACTTGTTCAGCACGTTTATTAAAAAAAGTATCTTCTAAAATCTCTGGTTGAAAGAGTCCTTTTACGGCATTGCGCAACATTTTTCTTCGTTGATTAAAAGCCATTTTTACCAATTGAACAAATGCCTTTTCGCTTTTAACATCGTAAGCGGTTGTTTTTCTGGTAAGCCTAATCATGCCACTCATTACTTTAGGTGGTGGATTAAAACTTTCGGGTGGAACATCAAAAAGATATTCAACATCATACCAAGCCTGAATCAAAATGCTAATGATGCCATAAGTTTTACTTCCTTCTTTCGCGGCAACTCGTTGAGCCACTTCCTTCTGGAACATGCCAATTACAACGGGTACTTGATCCTTCCAATCTAATATTTTAAAAAGAATTTGAGAAGAGATGTTGTAAGGAAAGTTCCCAACAATCGTGAAAGTTTCTTCAAAAGGTGCATCGATGGAGAGAAAATCTTCATGAATAATCTTACCATCTATGGAAGGAAAAGTCTTGTTTAGGTATGCCACTTTTTCATCATCAAGTTCCACGGCTTTAAATTCAAAACCAGTTAGTGGTAAAAGATATTTTGTTAATGCACCAGCTCCTGGCCCTACTTCTACCAATCTTTCAAACGGCTTTTGCTGAAGGGCTGCAACAATTTGCTTACATATATTTTCATCCTTTAAAAAATGTTGACCCAGCGATTTCTTTAGCGTGTACTGCATTGCCGCAAAAGTATAAGTATTATTGGTATATGCGTTTTTTGCGTAATATCGATTAACGAAATTGGTTTAGCGAAGGATGCACAATTTACAATCCAAATTTTCATCGTTACCAAGGTCGTTTATGTTGCCACCGAGGTCGTTTATGTTGCCACCAAGGTCGTTTATGTCGTTACCAAGGCCGTTTATGTTGCTACCAAGGTCGTTTATGTCGTTACCAAGGTCGTTTATGTCGTTACCAAGGTCGTTTATGTCGTTACCAAGGTCGTTTATGTCGTTACCAAGGTCGTTTATGTCGCTACCAAGGTCGTTTATGTTGCTACCATAAACGACCTTAGAAATTGCAAAACTAGCATGCTACGAGTTTTTAAAAGTATAGTGTAGGTTATTATTGCAGAAGAGCATTGCCAAAAAGAACACTATTTG
>CANFLL010000124.1 GCA_947447825.1 Chitinophagaceae bacterium
TATTAAACAACCCAACCCATTTATAAATGGCGGATTTACTCACTCCATAAACACGGCTTAGCTCGGTGATGGTTATCTTTTTCGCAGCTAGCAACTCTACTTTCTCTTTCTTAAACTCGGTACTAAAATGTCTCACCTCTCGAAGTTTAACCTCCATAAAAATACGTTTTCTGAAAAGTTATCAACCAACTTTGAGTCAACCTATTTCATGAGACCTCATATTAGGAAGATGAGACTTTGATATTCTGCATGTTTGAGGTAAGCATCGAGAAAGGTTAGAACTTTCTGAGACTTGGAACGGATGCCTAAATGTTTATCGCTTTTCCTCCTGAAATTAGCGGCAAAACTCATGAGGGATAACAGTGGTTTTAGTCTGTCAAAGTAGAATTAATTTGAGCAGGATTAGGTTATAAACAGGTTGATAGAGCATTAATGATGATCAATTTGAATATTAAAACTGGGGATATGAGACGTCCTATTACTAGGATGAGATTTGTTACAGTTATTCATTCAAATAAATTAAACTTGCCATATTTGCACGAGTCAAGGAAAAAAGTTTTATTATGCGAGAAAATATGCTCAACCCCTTATTCCGATTATTGCTGCTAATTGTGTCTTCTATAATCTTTTCCCAAACCATTTCTGCGCAACGCCAAATGGAATACTTGAACCGCGGTGTAATAGCCATTAAACAAACCGATACAAAAGTGTTTGTAAGTTGGCGATTATTAGGTACGGAAGGAAATGATGTTGCCTTTAACTTATACCGAACATCGGGTGGAAAAACAATCAAGCTGAACCAACAACCTTTGTTAAAAGCTACTTGCTTTATTGACAGTTTGGTGGATGCTACAAAGGATAATACTTACACTGCTAAAGCAATAATCAATAAAAAGGAAGAAGCTAACAGTAAGCCATTTGTATTGAAGGCGAACAGTAAACCTTATCTATCCATTCCATTGCAAACACCTGCTGGTTACACTCCAAATGACATTTCGGTTGGCGATGTAGATGGCGATGGTGAATATGAAATCATTTTGCATCAAACAAGTAGAGGGAGGGATAATTCGCAAGCGGGGATAACCAATCCTCCCATCTTTCAATGCTACAAGCTTGATGGAACAATGTTATGGCAGATTAATCTAGGAAAAAACATTCGCGAAGGTGCTCACTACACACAGTTTATGGTTTACGATTTGGATGGAGATGGAAAGGCAGAAATTGCCATGAAGACTGCCGATGGAACCATTGATGGTGTGGGTAAAGTAATTGGCGATAGCACTAAAGATTATGTAACAAGGGATGGAGATAGGTCTAAAATAGGGCGCATATTGGATGGCCCTGAATACTTCACCATTTTTGATGGACTAACTGGAGCTGCAATAGCTTCCACTGATTACTTACCTAGCAGGGGAAACCTTGGTGGTTGGGGAGGTAAAGGTGGCAACGGCGGCAATGATAGTTATGGCAACAGGGTAGATAGATTCTTGGCTTGTGTTGCTTATTTGGATGGCGTTCACCCTAGTGTGGTAATGTGTAGAGGTTATTATGGAAGAACTGTTTTGGCTGCTTGGGATTGGCGTGGTGGAAAGTTGACTTCCCGTTGGGTATTTGATAGCAAGGACGGTAATAATCCTTTTTCGGGTCAAGGATATCATAACCTCACGGTTGCCGATGTGAATGGTGATGGCAAGGATGAAATTATTTACGGCAGTATGTGTGTGGATGATAATGGCAAAGGTTTGTACACAACAGGTTTGCGTCATGGTGATGCTGTACATGTAACCGATATGGATTTATCTCATCCGGGTATGGAAGTATTTGGTGTTCACGAAATAGAAGAAGGCACAAAAGGGCCTGGTTTTGCCATGTATGATGCTGCTACTGGAAAGATTTTATGGCAAGGCGATAAGGATAAAGATGTAGGCCGTGGCATGAGTGCGGACATCGACCCTCGCTATGCTGGGTATGAATGTTGGGGCGGTAGCGAAGGATTGCATACTGCGCAAGGCGATACCATTGGTATTTCTCCTCGCAGCAATAATTTTAGGATTTGGTGGGACGGTGATTTGCTTACAGAACTATTGGATGGCACTCGCATTGACAAATGGGACTACTTAAATCATAAGCAAGTGTCCATATTTAATGCTAAAGACTTTGATTGTGTTTCGAACAATGGTAGCAAAGCTAATCCTGCATTGAGTGCGGACATATTGGGAGATTGGCGTGAAGAGGTAATCTATCGTACAACTGATAATAATGAGTTGCGCATTTTCTCTACAACTATCCCAACTGACTTTCGCTTTTATACCATGATGCACAATCCTCAATACCGTTTGAGTGTGGCTTGGCAAAATGTAGGTTATAACCAGCCGCCATACGTAGATTATTTCTTTGGTGATGGAATGAAACAGCCTCCATTGCCTAATATCACCATCATAAAATCGAAATAAGAGAATTATATGAAGAGAACAATTTCAATTGTAACTATTGCTTGCATTTTAGTACAAACAAACCTAAAGGCGCAACAAACAGATGCCAATGCACCGTTGCATGCACTGAAACCAGATTATACTATGCCTTATGGAGTGCCTAATGCAGAAGAAATTAAGAAAGTGTTAGACAATGTTTACAATTATTTGGATAGGGTTACCCCTGCGCAATTAATTAATAAGCAAACCAATGAACCAGTTGCTTTTGCAGAAATTGACAGCAATACTATCATCAAGCAGGGAGACTATCGATTAACAAGCTACGAGTGGGGCGTTACTTATTCGGGTATGTTGGCGGTTACGGTTGCCACTAAGGATGAAAAGTTTGCCAATTACACCAAAACAAGGTTAGGGTTATTGGCTGGTGCTTACCCAAAATGCAAGGTGTTTTACGATAAATATGCTTCCACATCAAATCCTTTACGCACCGTTATTCAGCCACGTGCCTTGGATGATGCGGGTGCTATTTGTGCGGCTACTATCAAGACCATTCAAAATGGTGGCAATGACAATTTGCGGCCATTGGCAGATAATTTTATCAATTACATTGCTAATAAAGAATATCGCTTTGCTGATGGAACATTAGCCAGAAACCGTCCGCTAAAGAATACTATTTGGCTCGATGATTTGTTTATGAGTGTGCCTGCATTGGCTCAAATGGGAAAACTAACTGGCGATATAAAGTATTATGATGATGCCACCAAGCAAATCCTTCAGTTCTCTTCACGAATGTTCAATAAGGAAAGAGGTGTTTACATGCATGGTTGGGTGAATGACATGGACTATCATCCCCAGTTTCATTGGGGGCGAGCGAATGGTTGGGCATTTATGGCAATGACAGAGTTGCTTGATGTTTTGCCAGTTACCCATCCTAATTACAAAGCAGTTTTTGATCAGTATCAAGCACTTGCCCAAGGATTACAACACTACCAATCTGCCCAAGGTTTCTGGCATCAATTACTTGATAAAGAAGATTCTTACCTAGAAACTTCTGCCACTGCCATCTATACTTATTGTTATGCACGTGGCATTAACAAAGGTTGGTTGAATGCAAAGGCCTTTTCTCCAACTGCCCTTCTTGCTTGGAATGCAATAAGTACTAAAGTTACAGCAAAGGGTCAGGTAGAAGGTACTTGTGTGGGTACAGGAATGGCCTTCGACCCGGCATTCTATTATTACAGACCCGTTAATGTGTATGCAGCGCATAGTTATGGCCCTGTATTGCTCGCAGGCTCGGAGATTATTAATTTATTGAGGAATCATACTTTCGACTTGAATGACAGTGCATTACAGTTAAGCAATTAATATTGCAAATGAAAAATTTACCACATAGACACAATAGGCACATAGAAAAAGAAAAGTAAGATAAGAAACATTTTACTCTAAGGACAGATAGACTAGAGCATAAAAGGTGAAACTTTTTCCTAAGTTTTCTTAACTAAACTAAAAGTAAATACTATGTGCCATATCTGTCTATGTGGTAAAATCAATAACTATTTTTTAATAACCCCTTTATATTTAGGTACATGAAACAGTTTAAGCTTTTTATTCTTTTGGCAGCCATTGGGCTATCTTTTACTTTAGTGCAGGATAAACCTACCCTTTATCTGATTGGTGATAGTACCGTTAGGAATACTAACAGACCTCAATGTGGTTGGGGTGAGATCATCGGGAACTATTTCGATTCTACCAAGATAAGCTTATCTAATCAAGCAATGGCTGGCAGAAGTACTAGAACATTTATTAAAGAAGGAAGATGGGATAAAGTTCTTTCTACTATTAAACAAGGGGATTACCTCATCATGCAGTTTGGGCATAATGATGGTTCAAAACCAGATACTTCCAAGAATGGTTACAGAGGAGTATTGAATGGTACTGGCGAGGACTCCGTAAATCTGATATGGCCTGATGGAAAGCCCGAAACCGTTCATACTTATGGGTTCTACCTTCGCAAATTTGTTAGAGAAGCGAAGGCAAAGGGGGCTATTCCTATCATCTGCTCTATGATTCCTAGAAATGATTGGAAAGATGGAAAAGTGTTGCGTGCCGATAAAAGTCATGGCAAATGGGCGGCGGAAGTTGCCAAGCAAGAAGGGGTATATTTTATCGATTTGAATGACATTACTGCCTTGAAATACGAAAAGATGGGGCAAGAAAAAGTGGCACCTTTATTCCCAAAAGAGCATACGCATACCAGCGTGGCAGGAGCAACCATCAACGCAGAATCTGTAGTTGATGGTCTTAAGAAACTAACCGATTGCACATTAAACAACTATCTTAAAACAACAAATTAAATTTTAGTACACATGAAACATTTTATTTCTCGTAATTATTGGCTGCTACTAGCCGTGACCGTATTGTCTTCTTTCATTATTACAAATCAACAAAAGCCCACCCTTTATACAATAGGCGATAGCACTGTAAAAAATGGCAAAGGGGTAGGTGATGGTGGTTTATGGGGCTGGGCAGATTATATAAAACCGTATTTTGATTTGGATAAAATCAACATTGAAAACGATGCAATGGGAGGTACTAGTAGCCGTACATTTCAAACACAAGGTTTGTGGGATAAAGTATTGATAAAAGTTAAAGCTGGTGATTATGTAATCATGCAGTTTGGACACAATGATAGCAGTCCACTAAATGACACATCAAGAGCTAGAGGCACCATGAAAGGCATTGGAGAAGATAGTACAGCGATAGTTAATTTACTAACTAAGAAAGACGAAGTGGTTCATACGTATGGTTGGTATATGCGCAAGTTTATTAACGATGTAAAGGCAAAAGGTGCAACACCCATCATCTGTTCTCCTATCCCTAGAAATGATTGGAAGAACGGAAAAGTAATTCGTAATAATGGGAATACTTATGGAGGTTGGAGTGCTGAAATAGCCAAACAAACAGGCATTGCCTTTATCGATTTGAATGCTATTACTGCTGATAAATACGATGAAATGGGTAAAGATAAAGTTGCGCCATTATTCCCTAAAGAACATACGCATACTGGAAAAGAAGGTGCAGAAATAAATGCATCATCTGTAATTACGGGTCTAAAAGGATTGAAGGATTGTCCACTAACGGCATATCTAAAGTAATGATGCAATTGCACCCTACATTATTAAAAAGGTTTCGCTTGTGGCGAAACCTTTTTAATTTTCTCTATTAACCGGCTTTCCTTAAACAAGATTCATACATAGTAAAAGCAATTTATTGTCGATGACAAACTAAAACCTTTGTTTGTCCACCATCAATTAAGTTTCTATAATCTTAACTAAACAAGTAAGCCACATCATCTTTGGTAAGCTTCTTAATGAAACCATTTTCATCACTAATTAAGTCGGCACTCAGTGTTTTCTTCTTTTGTTGTAGTTGCAGAATCTTTTCTTCTATAGAATCTTTACAAATTAGTTTGTAAGCAAAAACGCTTTTCTTCTGCCCAATACGGTGCGTTCTATCAATTGCTTGTTGCTCAGTAGCAGGATTCCACCAAGGATCAACCATATATACATAGTCAGCCGCCGTAAGATTCAACCCTACACCACCAGCTTTAAGGCTTATCAAAAATATCTTTACCTCATCATTAGCCTGAAAATCTGCCACTGCTTTTTGTCTATCCGCTGCTTTAGTGCTTCCATCCAAATAATAAAATGGAGTCTTTCTTTTGGTAAGCTCCTTCCCTATTAAATCGAGCATTGTAGTGAACTGACTAAACACCAACGCTTTATGATTGCTAGAGTTTTCTTCTATTTCACGCATAAGCTCGTCTATTTTCACACTCACATTTGGGTACGCCTGTTCCTCATTCAATATTGCAGGACTATCGCATATCTGGCGTAGTTTAGTAAGCCCACTCAAAATGTAAATACCCGCTTTGGCAAAACCTTCCTCTTCAATTTTCTTCATGATGTTCTTACGATATTCATCTTTGAAGCTATTATAGATTGTACGTTGCTTGCCTTCCATTTCGCACCACAGAATAGTTTCCGTTTTTTCTGGCAAATCTTTCGCTACTTGCTCTTTAGTTCTGCGAAGCATGAAAGGATAAATCAGTTTGCGGAGTTCTTCGCTCTTTTCCTTGTTATTATCCCTATCTATCGGGTTGGCAAACTCTGTTTTAAAGAACTCCATATTGCCCAACAAACCTGGATTAATGAAGTTAAATTGAGAATATAAATCAAAAGTATTATTCTGAACGGGCGTTCCACTTAGTATTAACCTGTTGCGAGATTTTATTAACTGAACAGCTTTTGCAGTTTGTGATAAATGGTTTTTAATAGCCTGACTTTCATCCAGTATGATATAGCCAAAGCTAAATTGAAGCAACAATTCAATATCGCTTCTCAATATCCCGTAGCTGGTAATAACAATATCGGCATTCAATACATCGTGTTCTTGCAATTCCCTTTCAGTTCCATAATGAACGTAATAGGTAAGGTGCGGCGTAAACTTATCAATCTCTGTTTGCCAGTTGTAAATGAGTGATGTAGGGCAAACAATCAGGTGCGTTTCACCTTTATGCTTCTTTTGCATGGCACTTAAAAAGGTAAGGGTTTGCAAGGTCTTTCCAAGTCCCATATCGTCTGCCAAGCACCCCCCCCATCCCATATCGTCTAGCATACTCATCCACTGAAAACCAGATTTTTGATAGTCTCTTAAAGTAGCCTTTATGTTAGTAGGCAGCTTTAGTTTCTTCACATCATCAATACCTTTCAGCTTTTCTTTCTTCGCCAATATTTCATTCAGAATCTCCTCTTCGCTCACTTGTTCATGCAGTTGGTCTATCACCGTCCAGTGAAGTTTGCTCACCTGCATGGTATCATCTTTAATAGTCCCCATCCGCATTACGGAAGCAAACTTTTTAATCCATTCATCAGGCAACATTCCTAATGTACCATCGTTCAACAAAATAAATTGTTGCTTATTAATGATGGCCTTACGAAGTGTTGCCAATGGCACAATCTGATCGCCATAACTAACCTGCATCCGAATATCAAACCAATCAGTACCGCTACCTGTTTTAAAGTCCATGATTGGTTTATTGGTATTGTACTTGAATTTATTTAGGTTATTCATGCCAAAAATGGGAATATCCATTTCTTGCAACTGTTGGTACATGTTCAGAAACCAATTCTTTTTCATTACCTCATCAAAATGAAGGTAGAAATATTCATTATTCTGATTTTGAAACAAAGGATGCAAATCTCTTAAGCTATCCACCAACTTATTTTCTTCAATTGCATTACGGTTAATGTATAACAGTTTTTCGCCTAGTTCCAAAGTTGTTACCTCATCTTTGTCATTGTCCATTTCATAGTCCTCATACAACCACTTAGGTGTTATCATGAGGTATTTTTCATTGAATTCACTCAGATAAATTCTTGGCTCTGGAATAGGAGAAATGGTTTCAGTTTTGATAACATTGCCCATATCTATTGGAAACTTGGTAGAAAGAGGTAACACTACCATGTTTATGAAGTCGTGTTTACTGGCAATTGGAACAATCAACTTACCATCTGGAAGGTATTTTTTTACTTTTTCTAGCCCCTCCGGAAGAAAATAGAAAGTATCGTTATGTAAAACAACATACTTATGAACCGAGTAATTAGTAATTGATTCTCCTTCTTTATCTAATTGTAGCTCCGTTACCAAAGAAACTGTTTTATCAGTTTGCTTTAACACTATCTTATAGTTAAGTGGAGCATTACTAAACTTGCAAGGTTTCACATTAGCCTTTCCGAAATTACTTCCATCAGGTAGGTAGTAAAGTTGTTTCCACTGGGTGAGATAAGGGGCAATTTCTTTCAGGGTATTATGATATTCCTGTTCAATTAAAACCAATTGCTCGGATGTCAAATTCCTATATGGATTTGAATCGCTTATGTTATACGCACTAGTATTATCTCGAAGATGCCTAACAATAGTATCGTCTGCAATATTCAACAGCGCATTCTGCAAGCCAGCAGGCGCATTTTTAAATACATCCAGACTTTCTTTTGACTTCAGTTTATTGATGGTGTAAGAAAAGGTAGATCCTTTTTGGGTTATCTTAAAACTATCAATCTTAAAGCCTCCTAGTTGACCATAATTCAAATTGAACAAAATGGCGGTATCATAAGGCAGAATAGGTTTCCCCTTTGCATCCTTTTGATTTTCTTCTATAACAATCGTTGTTTTATCTAACGGTGTTCTAAGCTTTTTTATGGGCAGCTTCTTTGTTATTTGCGACCAATCACTATTAGCTTCCGAAAAAACAGGCAATAATCCCTTAGGTCTTTTAGTAATTGCTAACTCAGAATGATAGTTAAACCCGAATTCAAACTCGCTAGCCAATTCATCACTAACCGATAATCCATAAACCTTAAGCAGCTTGTTTTTATCCTCAGAGTAATCTTCAAAATCTCTAAAGTAATACCGTCCTTTCCTTTCATTCAACGTTAAAATCAATCCATAAACATGAAAACAAGGAGTCTTGCCATCAAAATGTTCACAATTGCACCCTACAATATATCCATTTCTTTTTTTTGCTTTTTGAAGGAAGGTATGTGTTTTAGCTTTCAAATTTCGCATGTCAAAACGCTGCCCATCAGGAGATTGCACAAGAATATTTTCTCTACTATTATTATATACAGTCTTTGCCTTTTGCACCATAGAGTGAGAAACAATATAGAAAAGATTCCAAACATCAGGCAGATATTCTAATGACAGTTCCATGCCTAGTAACGGCTTTTCCTCAACAGGTTGTTTAGGGGTAATGGAAGAAGCGGGCTTCACCTTCCCTTCTTTTCTTAGTTCGTCCAAAGAAATTACTTTGGCAGAAGTTGTAGACTTCATTTTAGTGGGATTTAAGCATTCTAAGGTAACTGCTGCAATATGCTTACAAGGTTCTTCTACTTCTAAAAAATAAAAGCAGGTACAGGTAGCATCTACTTCATCAGCCTCATCGTCTATTTCAATTGTAACTCGATAATTTTCAGAACTCGAGCCTTTTATGTGTGCACTAATCACACCCTTATCCGAAAGTTTTATTTCTTTTATACGGTTCACTACTGTTTTCCCCCTCGATAGAATCGATTTGGTTATTTCAGAATTACTAAACCCATTTAATATTTTTATTTCACGTTCACTTAATTCAATCATAATTATTATCCTATAATGAATGGTTTTATCTAAATACCGAATCCCTACAAAAAAAGATTGATGAACTTGATAAAAACCAGATGTCTCAAAAGTATCAATAGTTATTTTTTTATACTTGTTCTATAACTAACAAGTGTTAATAAAGTGGCAAAGCAGCCTCTTTTAAGGTTTCTATTTGCGATTAATGAATGCCTCAACATTTGAACTTCGCCTTGATACCTGGAGGGATTTAGTACTATACCAAAACAATTGAAAATCTTTCTTTCTGACATCAATTTGTGGCTATTGCCAAGAACCCATCCATGTTTTTTGATACCATTTACATCTTACACAAGTTTCTTATTAAAATCTTTATTACAACAGGTAAACATAAGTATTGCAAGAATAAAATATTGAGGTTGGTCACAGTTATGAAAATTGATTTGAATGAAAGGAATGATTAATTCCTTTGATTTCAAATGAAGAAAGCTTCTCTCATTTCGCAAACCAAATTCTGCTGAGTATAATCTATAAACCTCTTAAAACCCTTTACTGTCAATGAATACATCATTTAATTTAGCAATTTTAGCATCAAAAAACGTCATTTACTCAGTTGAGTCAGTCCACGACTCAGGTGA
>CANFLL010000125.1 GCA_947447825.1 Chitinophagaceae bacterium
GAACTACTTCAAAAAATGTCAAGTACGATGTTGGTACTATTATTTTTGAAAGGTCAAACAACAAATCTTTAGTAGCGCCTTTTCTCTTTTTGCCCATAAGCAAATATATTCTCTAAAAATTGCGTAGCACCTCAATAAAAGAAATAGCCTACAAATCTCTTTTTCCTTTTGCTTATGCTGCAATAGTTTCATTTTTGGTAATGGGGATTTTTAATTTTACCTCGCAGTCAACATCTGTATTTTGTCTTTTTTTATGGTATGCGGCGGTAGTTATGGTCAATGGCAAACCGGCTGCTTTTAGGGTGTCATTACCAGTAAGACCTCGTCTTTCTCTTTTTTGGGGTACTGGTTTTGCTTTTTCATTATTTCTTTTCGTTCATCTATTTAATTCTGCAAAAGCATATTCTCAATGCAAGTCCATTAAAAATGACCTGATAAATAATGTAAATACAAAAAATGCAGTGCAACAGCTTGCATCACTGCAGCCTATTCTTGGCGGTTCTGTTTTCTATTGGACTACCTATGCCGATGCTTTTTTAATTAACAAGAGGTATCCTGAGGGTTTAGATAAACTAAAAAATGCGGCTACCTATAGTTGTGCGCCCGAATTAAACTTAACCTTGGGCAAAACGTATGTACTTACCAATCAATACGCTGCTGCCGAGAAGGTTTTCATACTTGCTTCCAATATTCAACCCCACCACTATTTGCCCCGCTATGCACTGATGAAGATGTACACAAGGATGAATGATGTAGATAATACGGTAAAAATGGCAAGAGAAATAATGACTATGGAAACAAAGGTTGCTTCGGATAAGGTGGATGAATTTAAAAATGACGCAAAGTCAACTATTCAATTATGCTTAGACCAAAAACTTGGAAAGTAATGTACTTTACTCTAAAATATTACACTGAACATGATACCATAAAAATGGTAAAGGGAAAATGGTTGCCGATAGTTGCACTATTCATAATCTTTTCTACCCTTCAAACAAAAGCTCAACCTAATAACAAAGACACCTACAGCAATAATTATCCACCAGCTGTAGAAGAGGTTTTACGAATGACAACAAATAGGTTGGAACTGGAAAAAGTAATTAACCATTACAGCAACAAAGCAGATAGCTTAAAACGGAAGGCAGCCTATTTCCTCATTGCCAATATGGATATACACAGCTCCAACAACTACTATTGGGCAGATATTAATAATCAAAAAGTGGCATTTAACGAATTAGATTATCCTGATTTCGATTCCTCTCTCCGTGCTTTCGAAGTGTTTAAAAAGCAAACACCCAAAATACACCCCATACCCGTTAGCTATAAAGATATGGACTACCTTAAAGCAGACTTCCTGATAGAAAATATAGACCAAGCATTTGTTTTATGGAAAAAAACTTGGGCTAAACCCTTATCTTTTGATGATTTCTGCGAATACTTACTGCCATATAGAATACGTACTGAACCGGTTCAGGATTGGCGAAATAAATACAAGGCTACGTTAAAGAATGTAATAGACAGTTCCACAAATTTACCTGTTTCTTTAGCACTCATCAACCTTACCACAAATTGCCGTTCATGGTTTTTGGCTAAAGATATAGATCCAAGAGATGAAACCCTAACTCACCTTGGTGCATTACAATTGCTAACCCATAAACAAGGTGCTTGCGAAGACTTCACTGCTTTGGGTGTTTTTGCTGCGCGCACTATGGGCATTGCTACTGCGTTTGAGTATATACCCGCTTGGGCTACATCCACGAATCGACACATGTTTAATGCTGCCATTTTGGGTAAGGACTCTACCCTACCCTTCGAATGTTTGGATTATAAGTCTGTAACAGAATTTGATTTAAAACGTGAACCCGGAAAAGTGGCACGTATTACCTATAGTAAACAACCAAATGTATTAGTAAACGATGAAGCCAAGGAAAACATACCTCCCGGGTTTATGCGTACCAAAAACTACAAAGATGTAACCAGTAAATATTGGGAAGTGCAAAACGTACATGCAAATTTGTTTACAAAACCTGCAATGCCCAAAAATGTGTATGCTTGTGTTTTTAATGGCTTGATGTGGAGACCTATTTGGTGGGGAAATGTGCAAAACGATACTACAAACTTTCTACAAATGGGTAAAGGGGTAACTTATTTGCCTATGTATTACTTGCACAATAAACTAGAACCTGCTGGATACCCAATAGCAGTTGGTTATCACCATACAGCAGTGTTGCAGCCAGATACGATTAATACCAGAACAATACAGTTGCCCGAGCAGGATAAATACTTAATCTATCGACCTGCTAAACGCTACACGCTTTTTTATTGGAATAACCAATGGCTAAAAATTGCCGAACAGGTTACTGCTGATGATACCCGTGTGTTGACTTTTGACAAAGTACCCAAAAATGCCTTACTACTGATGATACCTGAATATACACAAGGGAAAGAACGCCCTTTTATAATAACCGAAGAAGGAAAACGGGTATGGTGGTAAGCCAATAATTGATAATGAATAATTAATAATTTAAAACAAGTAATATGACTTTTCCAACATAAAAAAGTACGTTTAAAACAGGAGGGTTTCACTCTCCACAATCCATCCTCCTCAGTCCCCCTTCAGGGGCGGAGGGGTATTTATTCACCCTTAAAACAAACATCATGAGTCCACCAACATAAAAAACATGCTTAAATAAGGAGGGGTTCACGCTCTCCATAATCCATTCTCCTCAGTCCCCCTCCAGGGGCGGAGGGGAAATTATTTCAAATCAAATAGTAACAATTTTGCAAATGAAAAAAATTAAATTTCACATTGTATTTGGGTCGGTACTTTTACTCGCGCTGTTTTCAATAAATGGCAAGGCACAGGAAGTCCACAAAAGTCAACTTAGTAGTATATTGGAAGACAGTACTTCTACACTAAAACTCACAGCAGAACAACGCAGTAAATTATTGAGCGTAGAAAACGATTATCTAACAGACAAAATTGCCATCGAAAATGGTGAATCACTCAAAACAAGAGCAATTATAGACAGTATAGAAGTTACTCAATGGCTAGCTATCTTAAAGCCAAAACAGATTGCGGAGCTAAAAAAAGCATTGAATAAGGCAAACAAGGCAAGAGCACTTGTATTGGCAAGAAAAGCATGGTTGAAAGCAGAAAAAGATAGTATAGCAGTAGACTATGGTAAGGATACTTCCATACAACAAATGACTAATTATTTAGCCAATAAGTTTACGGTACACACATTGTTGTATGACAATAAACAGCTTTGCGATTCGGCAGACAAAGTAATTGCTGCAACTTGCCCAAGAATTTTGACAGAAGTAAATGATCAGGAAGGTAATTGGGCCGACAAAGCAGGAATTATAAGCGTTGTATGGAAAAATCGGGCTGAGTTGCATCTTACTAAACAACAGAAAGCATTGATTATAGCAAAAGGAAAAGAAGAAGTTAGACAGGAGATATTGGCTTATGAACGCCCAGACTCGTTTTCTTTCAATCGTGCAAACTTTGAAGCAAGCATATTACCTAATATATTGTCTGATTCCCAATATAACGAAGTCTTAGTGATTAGAAATTTGGCAGTAGCCAAACAAAAGGCAAATGCCGCTTGGCGGGAATTGACACAACAAGGATTATCTGCTACCCTAAATAAGGATAGTACCATTATGCAACTATCCAGCTATTATTTACTTACATCGATTTTTAATGATAAATATATTAACGATGCTGAAACGAGGACTAAATTATCAAAGGGTATGGCAACAGCTTTACCTGAACCATTATTGTTATTGAAACATGCAAAGAATGTATCAATCAAGCTTGCAACGGGTACTTACTCTTGGTAACTTAATCAATTAAATATAAAAATAGAAAGTATGAAATCAATTATTATCAGCGTCATTTATTGTTTGGGGCTATTGGCAACAACCGCTGCACAAACAGGTTTTACCGATACATTTGCCCTGAAAGGTAGCGTCTATCTAGATTACAGTAACGCACTTTACAACCCGGCAAGGGCATTTAACTATTACACCCGTAGCGCGGCATTGGGCAATTCAAAATCCATGAATGCCATCGGGGTTATGTATAAATTGGGTATGGGAGTAGAGACTAACGAACAAAAAGCAACGGAATATTTTACCAAAGCTTCCAATGCTGGCTATATCACTGCTTGGTATAATTTAGGGTTGGTATATAAGGAAAAACTTCGGTACGATGTAGCTTATAAGTACTTTGCCAAAGGTGCTATTCTGCAAGATCCACAGGCTACCTATGCACAAGGATACATGCTGTACAAGGGTTTTGGTTGCCAACAAGATTATAGGCAAGCAATGCAATTTTTCAGCAAGGGTGCATCTATGGGCAAGGCAAGCTGTATGTATTTCTTGGGGCTATGTTACCGTAATGGTTATGGGGTAGCCGCTAATAAAGACAGTGCAAGGTATTGGCTAATGGCAGCAAGCGACAAAGGCTACACGATGGCCAAGGATGAGTTGATGAGTAGGGAGCCTGAAAACCATATATCAGGCAAAGCCTTGGCAGAAAAAATAAAAGCTGCTCAACAGGAAAGCTTATCCCAGAAGGAAAGTGCGATAAACACCTATCAAAAAATAGCGCATAGCCTACCAGTTAGCGATGTCGCGGGTACTTATGAAGGATATTTACTAAAATATGACTACAGCGGTGTGCACATTATTGAGGCAAATAAACTATCCCTAACCCTGTATGCGGACAAGGATACTGTAAAGGGGACTTGGTTGGAAGATGATACCTTGGCAATACCCATAAGGGCTTATGCATCAGCAAATGGGTTACTCTTTGACAAAATGGAATACTACAAAACAACGCACTACCACACAGTTATACCCGACCATTTGCTGTTTGAAAAAGCCGCCATTAAAATGATAAAAAAAGAAGATGGGACGTATTTGGCTGGCAACATCCAACAATACAGGGTGGAACAAAATGAACCCGCCAAGCCATTGTATATGGCTTTGGCAAAAACGGGGTCTTCCACAACAGATAATAGAACACTTAAATTATTGAATGGAGACGGGACATTGCTGACAAGTAGTCCATTGCGT
Source organism: Chitinophagaceae bacterium (assembly GCA_947447825.1). Classification (GTDB taxonomy): domain Bacteria; phylum Bacteroidota; class Bacteroidia; order Chitinophagales; family Chitinophagaceae; genus Parasediminibacterium. The sequence goes on from CANFLL010000125.1 coordinate 5,086, forward strand.
GCTTATCCCAACCCGTTTGGGAGGAATATCAGTGTCGTCTTTGAGTTGAAGGCGGCTTGTAAGGTATCAACACAGTTGCAGACCATGGATGGGAAAGTGGTGTACAGCAAACCTGCGCAGTTTTTAGAAGTGGGCAACTATACCATAAACCTAGAAAGCGGAAATATAGCAGCAGGCTATTATATATTGTCTCTACGTTGTGGCAACAAGATCCGTACAGCTAAAGTGGTTAAGCTTTAATTTGTAAATTTTAAAAATAATAAAAATGAATACGATGAATAAAATAGTGTTAATATTGCTTTTTATAATGTCTCAAGTATGTGTATTTGCAAGCACAGTCTCTTTTCAGAATAATTCCTTTGCAATTTCAAATATATCAGATAGAGTTTCTGTAACTAATTATTCTTTTTCTGACAGTTACTTAATCAAGCATGCAAAAGAAAAAAAAATAGATAATGTGACAATGAACAATGATTTTTTTAACGTTGCTAAAGTTGCTGATTCTCCAATTGAAGATTGGGACCTAGAAGCCGTTTTGAAACCATGCAAAAACAAATTTGCTTACGATGCTTGTGTAGTTCTTGCAACATCTACTGCAGAAGGTTATCTTCTTGCAACATGTATGCCACTGGGAGGGGCTTTTACTCCATCGGGAATTGCTTGTTTTGCAATAACAGCTGTAGGTCTTGCAGCTGCAATAGTTATATGTTATGAAACATGGTGTAAATAAAAAAAATAATATGAAAAAAACATTTTCTTCTTTTTTATGTATTCTTGGTATAGCTATTGGGGCATTAGTGATACCACTATCTGTTTTTGTACCTAGGTGGCCAGCTGTTATTTTATTACAGGTCATTTTATTATTTGCCAGTTCTTTTCTCATTAAGAAGTTTAGAGAATCGCAAGGTGTTTTAGTTAATTATAACGACTTATTTAAAAACCAAAGCAAAGGGGTAATTTATATATCACTTTTATTTCTATTAATGGGAGGGTTTGCAATTTTATTTGTATATATAAAGAAATAAAACTCTTCAAATGTGTGTGTACACTGGAACAAGTGTTCAGCTAGGCCGGGTGTTTGCTGTTCGATCATGTTAAAGCGAAGCGACATGTCGAACTAGCAAATGATAGGGATTTTTAATCCCAGCTAGTCCGCGTCACTCGCTACAATCTACAAGGGCTAGCGCACGCTTTTAGCGTGTGTATTCGCTAAGTTCTTATTAATAAAGAAGCTACTCATTCAAGTAATGGGTAGCTTTTTTACTAATACTGCTATAAAACAAACTACTTTCGAGAACCATGAGCCGTAAGTATCAGTTTTATAAAAAGGATGGAGTTTATTTTGTAAGTTTTGCAACTGTGTACTGGTTGGATATTTTTGTAAGGCAGTTGTATTGTAACACGGTAGTAGAAAGCTTGGACTATTGCAGAAAAAATAAAGGGCTTGAAATATACTGTTGGTGTATAATGCCTAGTCATATCCACTTGATAATAAGGGCAAAGGACAATAATCCAGAGATAGTCTTGGGAAAGTTTAAAGAGCATACGTCCAAGCAGTTAACCAAACAAATAACAGAAAATGCAGAGGAGAGCAGAAAAGAGTGGCTATTGTGGATGATGCAACGGGCAGCAAGTAAAAGTAGTAATGTTACCAATAGTCAGTTTTGGCAGCATCACAACAAGCCGATAGAGTTATGGACACCAGAAATAACAGAACAAAAGGTAAATTATATACACAATAACCCAGTTGTATCTGGTTTTGTAATAGAACCTAGTGATTGGAAATATAGCAGTGCAATAGATTATGCTGGAGGGAAAGGGTTGTTGGAAATTGATTATGTGTAAAGTATATGAAAATGATTGTAGCGAATACCACACGCCACAGGCGCTGCGGTAGCAGCGAAGATGGTAGCGAGTTTGGCGTGGACTAGCGGGTAGCTTTTTTATTAATACTGCCAATAAACAAACTTCTTTTGGATGCCATGGTAAGTACAAGTTTTAAAAAAAGGAGTGAAGTTCCTACTCCTAACCTCCTTTATCCTCTTACCTAGCTGCCCAATGTGTTTCACAGGTGGCGATAGCTAAGATGAATATCCAAATAGAACATGAATGTCCACGGTTGCTTTAATCAATACTCAAATGTTTCTTTGTTCTATTTTGGTCTAAACTTGCTATTCGGTCTTGCTCTATCAATTCTTCCATTTGTTCTAGGTTTCTATAACTAGTAGTCACACAAATGATGGGCAAAAAGTTAGTATAGGGCTTATTCAGGTTGATGATGTCTCGCATCATATTGAGTGTTTCAGTATCTAGCACTTTAAATTCCTCATAATATTTCCAAATAGACTCCACAGGTGCAATGCCGATATAAATTTCAAGATCAGATGTGTCTATTTTAGTGTTGTTCACAAACGAGTTCAGCATTATGTTCTGGTCAATATCGGTCTGCAAAGTGGTCAGTTTTGATAGCACTTCTTCTTTCAAGGTTTTAACCTGAATATTTATTTCATCATTCAGTTTGCAATACTGTATCCAATTATCCATCAGCAGGCGAAATTGAACGAAAAACTCATTCAATTGTCCCCTCAATGCTTTAAGCTCTAGCGATGTTAAAGAAGCAATAGATGGTATTTTAATGCAATTATAAATGTTTACTCCTTTTAACGGAATACCCTCTTTCTCCACCAAGTCTAGTTTTTGTTCTGGTGTTAGGTAGGCATTCGCTATCAAATCATTTGGAAAAACCATAATGCTAGAGGTTGCTGTGTTTGAAGGAAAAATTAATTCCAGCAGTTCTTTTGCATTTTTTATTTTGTCATTTTTAAATTTGGGTTCTGGCAAATAGTAGTCTTCAACTGCACAAGTAAGTACTCCTTCTTCTTTCCAATGCCGCATATCTAGTATGCCTAACTTTTGAAACTCTTCCAAAATAGCAATGGCTATGTCGTTAAACCAGTTGGTGTACAGTTTTGCGGTTTTACTAATAGACACCATGGACTCTTTGGTTATGCGTTTAATCTTCTTCGATTTTTTTAGTATACCAATAAAATCATTTACTAAGCCTATATATTTTTCTGTATCGTTGTATTTCTGTGCAGATAACTGATTAATCATAAAATGCAACTTCTGGTTAAGGCTATACTTTTTATAATCTTCCTCAAAGGTAAGGTTCGAAGCAACCTGACCTCCCGCACATACTTCATCGCAAATTAGATAGCATATTTTTAGCAGTTGAATTTCTCGAACTAATTGTAAAGTGCTTTTGTCACTGTCAAAAATTACTGCTTTCATAATGTATATTGAGGAATGAAGAAAAAATAAAATGAGCAATTTAAAATTAAATGCAGTGCCATTTTGGTTTATTACCTACAACAACCAATTACTTTCTACCTTCCAACCAAGAAGTATAATCTGATAGTTTATTTTGCTTTTTCTTATTCAGAAACATCCGCCACCAACGTCACTAATATCTTATCAATCCGATGGTTGTCCATATCTACTATTTCAAAATCGTAGCCCCGCCAATGAAGTTTATCCCCTGTTTTAGGTATCTCTTGTAATTCCTCTAGTATGAAACCTGCTAACGTGTCAAATTCCTGTTCACCTTCTTCTATCCATTCTGTTTTATCAATATGTTTCAGGAAGTCATAAAACGAAATCTGTGCATCAATCAAATAACTACCATCTTGGCGTTCAGTAATTTCGTAAGTTTCCTCATCCTGTTGAGGAATGTCGCCCACTATTGCTTCCAGAATATCATTAAGGGTAATCAATCCTTCAATGCTACCATATTCATTAACTATAAAGCATTGGTGAATCTTAGTTTCTTTAAACTTTTCCAATACTTGATAGGCAGTGTTGTTTTCAGGAACATACATTGGTTGTTTGCTAATGCTCCCAAGCATTACGTCAGTATCAGCAGTAAACAATTCTTTAATGCTCACAAAGCCTTTAATCTTATCAATGTTTCCTTCGCAAACAGGATAAACGGTGTGCATTGCTTCTTTAAGGGTAACCTTTACCTCGCCAACCGTTTTGTTAGCTTCTAGCCAAACGATGTCGCTTCTGTGGGTCATTAGGCTAGTAATGTTCCGATCACTCAGGTGAAAAACACGTTCAATAATTTCCTGTTCAGCTTCATCAATGGTTCCTTGTTCTGTTCCTTCGCTAATGATAGCCTTAATCTCCTCTTCTGTAACAGCATTATCGCTGTGTTTGATGCCCATAATGTGTACCAAAAAGTTAGAAGAGTAATTTAGCAACCAAACAAAAGGAAAGGTGATGGTGGAGATGATGCCCATGGGGCCAGCAACAGCTTTTGCAATGTTTTCAGCATTGCTCAACCCAATTCTTTTAGGCACCAATTCGCCCAAGACGAGAGATATGTACGTAATTACAATCAGCATGAGCACCTTCGATATTGAATCTATGTGGGGACGAACAAAATCGAACTGTTGCAACCAATTGGCAATGTGGTGTTTAATGCCTTCTTCGGCATAAATACCCAATAAGATACTAATTAGGGTGATGCCTATTTGTACTGTAGCAATAAATTTGTCGGGATGGCTTGCAAGTGTCAAAGCACGTTTTGCCTTTTTATCACCTTTATTAGCTTGGGATTCTAACCTTGCTTTTCGGGCGGATACCAAAGATATTTCCGCCATGGCAAATAAGCCATTCAATAAAACAAGACCCAGAATAACCAGAAACTCTATCATTTGTTAGTATCTAAGTGAGATGCAGCATTAATATCAAGTAAAAAGAGATATAGTAGCTAGAAGTATTCTTTTTGTTATGAATATTTTTTTAGTTACTCAGATGCCGCATAATAAATGCAATAATAATGATAATTGCATTTAAAGCAATTTTTGGCTATTTCTTTTATTGAGGTGCTACGCAATTTTTAGAGAATATATTTGCTTATGGGCAAAAAGAGAAAAGGCGCTACTAAAGATTTGTTGTTTGACCTTTCAAAAATAA
>CANFLL010000126.1 GCA_947447825.1 Chitinophagaceae bacterium
AGGGAAAGAGATAGTAGGCAAAGAGGCAATAGGGAAAGATGGGCTGGCAGGCGGGTTTAACGTATTCATTTGTGAGAGATTGTAAAAGGTTTATGTAAACCCATGAAGAAAAATTCTTACCAATACTGCCTGAACCGTTTTATTATTGGCAATGATACGCTTAATCGAATTGGTAATGGAAAAGAATATTATTTAATGGTTTTAAAGACCTATCAGGTCTTTAAGGATTGTAAAAGTGTATTGTAGATATAAAAACCAATACTAAGTTTATATACACGACCTTTGAAAAAAAGAAGATGAAAGGACTCAATAAGGTAACACTCATTGGCAACCTCGGCAAAGACCCGGAAGTGCAAGTGTTGGAGGGCAATGTGCCTGTAGCCAAGTTTTCGTTGGCAACCACCGAAAGCCACCGCAATAAAAATGGCGAAATGATAACTGACACCGATTGGCATTCCATCGTGCTATGGCGAGGACTGGCAGAACTGGCACAGAAGTACCTGCACAAAGGCAGCTACATATATATAGAAGGGAAATTGAAAACAAGACACTATGAGGATAAGGATGGATTGAAAAAGTATGTGACAGAAATAATTGGCGAGCAATTGATAATGCTGGACAAGGCAATTGATAATGGGTAATTGAAAATTGAAAATTATGACAACAGTTACAATAAATCCTTTAGTTCATAATGATATTCAAGTAGTAGGCATTTATTTTGAAAAAGACATTCAACTGAACAGTGTTTTACAAAAAGCAGTTTCGGCCAAATGGAGTAGAAGTAAAAAGTGTTGGTATATGAATTGTACCAAAGAGACTTGTAACAAATTGAACGTGGCACTGAAAGGGTCAGCAATATTAGATGGCAAAGCGATGAGGGATTATTTTAAGCAATCGGCTGTAGAGACGCAAATCAGTGCGTCTAAAAACAATGCGTTAGATGCTGATGCACAAGTGCATTCTAGAGTGCATTCTAAGACGCACAGAAGTACGTCTCTACAGTTGCAGACTACAGGCAAGCCCGAAAAAAAATCTGTACACCCTAATAGACTATGCGATGCAAATGCTGATGCATTATCTAAATTCAACCAAACGCTTGTTCTTAAAGGCTACAGCCCTAGTACTATCCGAACTTATGTTGGTGAACTAAGCGTGTTTCTGCAAACTTTGGGTAACACCACAGCGGAAAGTCTTGCTCTAGAAAGAATAAAGGATTATCTTTTTTATTGTCACACCACACTGAAACTGAGTGAGCACACGATTCATAGTAGGATGAATGCTATGAAGTTTTATTATGAGCAAGTGTTGGGAAGAGAGAAGTTTTTTTGGGAGATACCAAGACCCAAGAAACCCTATTTGTTGCCCAATTTCTTTAATCAGGACGAGATAGTAGCCATACTGAAAGGCACTATAAACATAAAGCATAAAACGATGCTGATGCTAGCCTATAGTAGTGGCTTGAGGGTAAGCGAAGTGGTAGCAATGAAAACCTATAATATAGATAGCAAACGGATGTGCATGAAAATAGAACAAGGCAAAGGAAAAAAGGATAGGATGGTGGGGCTAAGCCCTGTACTGCTAGTGATGCTAAGGGAATATTGCAGGGAATACAAGCCAAAGAAAGAAGGGTATTTGTTTATGGGGCAGAATCCTGAGGAAATGTATAGCACCAGAAGTTTACAATTGGTACTCACTGCTGCAAAGAAAAGGGCGGGGATAATGAAGCCCGGAAGCATTCATGCGTTGCGCCACAGTTTTGCCACACATTTAGTAGATAGAGGCACTGATGTAACGATTATACAAAAAATAATGGGGCATAATGATATTAAAACAACCATGCGTTATTTACATACCAGCAACAAGGATTTATTGAAAATATTAAGCCCATTGGATAGTTTGAATTTAGAAATATAAATTCCCTTAGATTTGTATTTGCGAAGGTTTTAGATAACAAAAACAATTGGATGGAATCCTATGCAGAAAAGGGTTTCAAAAAAAAGCGAAAGTTTAGAACAGGATAAAACCTTCTCATATTAAAGAGTTAGTGGCAACCATTGCCCAACTCATTAAACCATTTTATTTGATAATTTATTAATCAATGCCGTTAAGTTTACCAATTCATTTGCTACAATTAAGAATTGGTTTTGAAATAGAAAATATTAAATTCATTGGTATTGATTTATAATCAATAGCATCAATTGTTCGGCTAAATGAAATAAAATGATACTCGTAGTAGTTATATGTTATTTGATATGACTAAAAACTCTGCCCGTACTATATTTTTAGTTAGCGATATGAGTTGGGAGTATAAAGGATGCTTTAATATGCTTAACGATGTGTGTCATTCCGATAATTGATGGCATATTTTGATAAAAGGACACAATATTTGAACCAATCGATATGATATTTTGGTTAAAGGATGGTTTCATATCAATAATCGTTGGGATATTGGTCAAAAGGAAGGAGTCAAGTGACCAATCGTACCGTCATTACCATAACGATAGAAGTCAAATTTTGACTTTTTAATGCAATTGCATAGTATTTGTGGCAAAGCTTGTTCCATTTTACAAGATAACATTGAAATTATAGACAAATCTCTTGTTTTCAAAATATTGAAATGCAGGTAAATTACCTTTCTTAACTTAACTACATGGATTTTTTAATGGTTATTAATAGATTTCTCATAGACGCTTCAGAGTATAAAGTACTAAGGATAAAGTTTTATTATATTGACCATAATTGTTCTAAGACATCCCAACAACCTTTGCAGAAAGGGTATGCGTTTTTTTGGAAGACATCATTTGCTTGAAAAGCACATATTTAGCCGATGGAATATTATGAGACATTATGATGAGATTATAACAAGTGTACATCGATTAAGCACCAAGGACGTACTGTAACGAGATATGGTATGCCACTAACAAAAGTGTTTATGAAAGTGCTTGCAGACGGAAGTAATTGAGCAATAGTGTTTTCTTTTAGCAGTAGTTTCGGCAGACCTAACATTATGGGGCAATTGAGCAAGAATTAAGCAATGGAACAAGAATTAAGCAATTGTCCATCGGCAGACGGAACATTCTTGTCAAGCACCTTCCCAAACACTCATTCGTTATTTGCTATGCGGGTTAACAGCTTAAAATTTGAAAACAATGGTATGATTATATTTTTTAGCTAAGTTTGCATTCTAAAAAATTCTCACAATGAATAATACATATATAGGTTTTGAAGAACTCAAAAAACAATATCCAAATGAGTGGGTTCTTTTGGGAAATCCTGAAATGAAGAACACATCAGTATTGGGAGGAGTCGTCTTATTTCACAGCAAAGACAAAAAAGAAGTATGTTATATTGGAAGAGATAAGACTGCAGATTTTTCGACAGTAACAATTGCATTTGCAGGTGAATTGAAACAACAACGTAAAATTGGAATACTTAAAAGAATATGATAGTATTTACATTTGACCTACTGAATGACCAAAGTGTTATTATAGTTAACGCCTCTATTAAGGGGAAATATAAATTAAGATTAGCATTAGATACAGCAGCCACACATACAACCATTGATAGCAATGTATTATATTTCACAGGTTACGAACTCAAAAATAGCAAAGGGGAATTTGAAATTGAGACAGCAAATGGAATTATAATTGTGGAACGATTTGATTTGGAAGAATTTGAATGCTTAGGAATAACCAAAACTAATTTTGAAGTTCAAGTTTATGACTTTTTGGCTCATGGAATTACATCTGATTATGATGGCGTTGTAGGACTTGATTTTTTAAGAGAACATAAATTCTGCATAGACATAAATAAAGGAGAGGTTAGCGTAGACATTTAGAGCTAATTACTATGCACAGCAAATAACAAAAGTGTTTAGTAAAGTGCTTGCAGACGGAAGTAATTCAGCAATAGTGCTTTCTTTTAGCAGTAGTTTTCGGACCTAACATTATGAGACAATCGAGCAAGAATTGAGCAATGGTACAATAATTAAGCAATTGTCTATCGGCAGACCGAACATTCTTGTCAAGCACCTTCCCAAACACTCATTCGTTGTGTGCAACCCGTTCAAAGTGCGCATTAGGTTTAAAACAAACAATTTTAACTACAAATGACAAAATCAAAACAGCTAACTAGAAAACTAAATTTAGCTATAATTGGCTTATTAATGATGCTTTTAACAAATCAATTACTTGCTCAAACTATAGATACAACTTACTCAGATTCTCTTAAAACGGCAACTAGGGATAGCATTTATAATGATTCAGTTGCTAGAGCTAAATTTGTAGAATACAATTACATCAACAACAATATTTATAAAGTTAGCAAAGTTATCCATCAAAAGAATGGGGAATTTAGGTTTTGGAAAAATGGGACAGATAGTCTTATGCGGTGGGAAATTGTTGACTCAACAGGAATTACAATTGAATCCATACCTTTAGATAGTCCTCTCTTTCATATTGATACGGTATTAATTCAAAATAATTCAGTGTTTAAGATTTGGGTTCATAAAATATTTTATGGGGATATTGCGGAAGATGGGTCGGCTGACGGACCAAGAGGAAACATATTGGCAATTGAAAGAATAACAGCAACAGAAGATACTATTATAGGATTTGATTATTATTATCGTGATGCTGACTTAGAATGTAAGGATGTTAATAATGATGGTTTTTCCGATTTTATCGTTTATAAAGATTATCAAAGTTGCCCAAAGGAAGGTCATGATGCTATGGTAGCTATTTCTATATTTGATACCGCAAAGAATATGTTTAATAATATATTCGATAGTTGTTCATGCAATTATGATTTTTATCGCCTTCAATGTATTGATTCTTCTAAAAGTTTATATATGGATTCTCAATTTAGAGGCTTGGGGTCTACTTTATATTCTTTTAAAGGGACAAATCCTAATTGGTTATATCAAATTGAGTATAAAAAAGATACTAAAGGCGCAATCTTATATAAACATAGGAAAAATAAGTCTGGGGATGATAATGACAATGTTAATGAAATTAATAGGATTTTTATAAAAAGGATACCTGAACACTTATTAATAAATATTGAAGATGATAGTGAATATTGGCGAACCCATTACAAACAGTTGTTAGGGTATAAATAAACAACGACTTCTTCGCTTGACAAGAGGACACACGCCTTTCGGGTATTCACACAACAAATGTGTTTAGGAAAGTGCTTGCAGACGGAAGTAATTCAGCAATTATGCTTTCTTTTAGCAGTAGTTTCGGCAGACCTAACATTATGAGACAGTAGAGCAAGAATTAAGCAATGGAACAAGAATTAAGCAATTGTCCATCGGCAGACGGAACATTCTTGTCAAGCACCTTCCCAAACACTCATTCGTTAGCGGTAAGCCTAAGCTCGAAAAGTCTAAATTTATAATCAATGACAAAAGAAGAACTATTAGAACAAAATAAAGACATACCAGATATAATAGAAAGTTCAATAATTATGTCTGAAGCCAATATTTCACATAAAATCTATGAGGGTGATTTTTTTCTTAAAAGCGACTCAGACGAGATTAAAGTAAATGGAAACATAAACTTTGATTGGTTTGCAAATTCTGGGTCACATTTCTCAGGTAAAGTAGAAATAGAAACTTCTGGCTACAGATCACTATCAAGAACAAGTAGTACTTATAGTGTGATTATTGACGGTTTAGAATTTGGAAAGGGGTTTATAACGAATACTAGTTTTGGAAGTAATTTTGAAGGTGCTTATATCAAAGGAACATTATCCCAACAAGCAGTATTTGGCGACAAATCAATAGCCGTTGAAAAGATTATCTTTTCAATTCCAAATCTTAGAGAATTTCTCGGTTTTCCAGTAAAGAAAATAACATCTGATAATTTTAGCACTTCACGAAATAGATTGAGTTTAGAAAATGACAATTACATCATCTCAATTGACAAATGTATAGACTATAAAGAGAGGTTTGCATCGTTAGAAGAAAAGGGTGGTTATATAATTCTTTATAATGGTGAATTAATAAGCAAAAAAGGACCTGTAAAACTTGAGGAAACAAAAGATGTATTTCATTGTCTTGATACTTTTCTTACATTTTTGAATGGGAGACGTACATCTGCAATTTTTTTGCAAGGGATATATTCAAATGAAGTAATATGGTGCGACTATACCGATTATTTTGTAGACCCTCATAGAAATGTCCAATCTTGGCCACAAAGACTTTCAATTAGCGGGCTTAATGAATTGTGGCAAAAATTTACTTCACTCTGGAAAGATACAGATGATAGAAACTTTTTAACCTCTGTTATACATTGGTACGTAGAAGCAAATTGCCAAACGGGCTTTTCGGAAGGTTCAATAATAATGGCTCAAACTGCCCTTGAATTATTATATAATTGGTGGATAATTGAAAGAAAAAAAATCATAGTGGGCAAAGATTCTGAAAATATCAATGCTTCAAATAAAATCAGACTTCTTCTTTCGCAGCTTAGTATCTCACATTTAGTACCTCTGTCATTTACTCAATTACAAAACTTCATGGATGAAAGTAAAGATATTATTGATGCACCAGATGCTGTTGTTCAAATAAGAAATGCAATTGTCCATTCGCAAGAGGAAAAAAGAAAAAAGCTGAGTGGAATACATTATAAAGCAAAATATGAAGCTCTACAACTTTGTGTATGGTACATAGAAATGGCTTTATTATGTATTTTAGACTTTGACGATAAGTATTACAATAGATGCGCAAATGATATTTTTGCAGCTAAATGTGAACAAAATGTACCGTGGACAAAGAAAAAAGATTGATGATAATGCCTACCGCTAACAAAAGTGTTTAGGAAAGTGCTTGCAGAAGGAAGAAATTCAGCAATTCTGCTTTCTTTTAGCAGTAGTTTCGGCAGACCTAACACTATGGAACAGTAGAGCAAGTATTAAGCAATGGAACAAGAATTAAGCAATTGTCCATCGGCAGACCGAACATTCTTGTCAAGCACCTTCCCAAACACTCATTCGTTGGTGGCAACTTTCTTGCGACAGTAAAATTCAAAAAATTTAAAACTGAATAATTAAAATTTAAAAACAATATGAAAAGATTTATAGCATATTTCGACTATTTAGGATTTGCACAGTTCATTAAAAAGAATGATTTAAGTGAACAGAGCCAAATTATTAATAACATTTTTCGTGATATGGAAATTGCTCTCGGAAAAGATAAATATGAAAAAACTCCTCATGGAGTTTTTTGCGACATTTCCAAATCACAAATCAATTGTATTAACTTTTCTGATACAGTAGTTTTCTTTACTAATGATGATAGCGAAACATCTTTAATTGAATTACTTGAAGTATCTTATAAATTTAATTGGCAAGCCATTAACTTCACTTTTCCAGTAAGAGGAGCCTTAGTTTATGGCGAAATTGTACAGATTGACTTCAAACAGAAAAATAGCGGTGGCGGTATTTACAATATTAATTCTGTTTATGGTAAAGGACTTGTCAATGCACATTCAAGAGCAGAAGAACAACATTGGGCAGGTACTGTTTTGGATGAAACCTTTACTTCTGAAATAATAAACAGAGGACATAACCTAAATCATTTTTTTTTAGATTACGCTAAGAAATATAAAGTGCCTTACAAAGATAAAACTGATAGAAATGAAGAATATGTGTTGAATATTATCAAAGGGAATCTAAGTGAAGAGGCATATAGAAATATCAGCGAAAGTATTAGGCATAATTTTGCTCAATATAAAAAGTGTGTAAGTGACGAACGGGTACAGCAAAAAATATCAAATACTCTGCATTTTTTAGAAAGCTACATTTTAAAAGAAGAACAAAACGTATAGTCACTTTTACCAAAGTATTAAATTAATAGATTCTTAAAACTAATAATAAATTTAAAACACATGAAGTTTATTTTTTTTATTTTCCTCCTCACTTTCCTTTCAATTACAAAAGTAAAGTGTCAAAATACTAACATAAATATTTGTTCATATGGCGAATTTGCAAGAGATGCTGATATATGTAGAAATATTTCTTGGAATTCACCAAATGATAATACAGCGGCAGTAAATGCTATTGACAGAATAATTGCACCGCTTGGTTTAAAAAGAAATTTCATTTTAATTCCTTGCCTTAATATTAAAAATTGTGCGGCAGTAACAATTAAAGAAACTGGTTTAAGGTATATTATTTATGATTTAAACTTCCTTCAAAACATTCAAACCGTATCTGGAAATAGTTGGACTTCATTGTCTATTTTAGCACATGAAATTGGACACCATTTAGATGGTCATACGCTTACACATACTATTAAGTCAGAACAACGAAATGAAGAACTTGAAGCTGACGAATTCTCTGGCTTTATATTGTTTAAGTTGGGTGCAACATTATACGACGCTCAGGCGGCAATGAATAGTATTGAGCATCCTAATTGTTATAATGACATAAATTATGACCACCCATGTAAAGAAAAAAGATTAGATGCAATAAGAGCTGGATGGAATAAAGCTAAAAATTTAAATAATACTCAACAAAGTACATATCCACCAATAGACAATGTAAATAGTCATTTAAATAATAATAATATTGATGACCCTGCACAACTTTTTGAGTTATATAAATCAGCTTTTAATCAAGGTATAGCTACGTTTAACAACAAAGACTGGAATTCATCCTTGAATTATTTTTCAGAATCAGTCAAGTATTCTGATATAATATTTTTAAAGAAATTCAGTGTAAATAAAACTCAAATATTTGATACAACATCCATATTATATGCTGGTTATGCCGCCCAAAATTCTCACAAGCCTGAAATTGCTATTCGGTTTTACGATAGATTAATTTCTAATAATATTGGGGGTTCAACTTATATTGATATTTATAAATACTCATTGATATATTCTATCAATACAAAAAATGAATACGCATTTAAAAAGTATCTAAATTTTAGTAAAGCTAGATATCCTTATGAAAATTGGGAGGACTATGAATTAAGTTATTTTAATAAAAACTATTCGCTTGCGGAAAAATTAGAAATTTATGATAGGGAAAATGCAATAGATAACATAACTGCAAAAAAGTATTTAATATTTGGTAATGCGTTTGCTAATATTTCAAAAGAAGATGAATTCGTATTAACTCTCGCCCAAAAAGAAAGTTACTTAAAAAAGGGAGCGGATGCATTTAAAAAAGCGTATTTAAAAGTTCCTACAGATATTACAGCAACTTTTAATGCAGGTGTTGTTTATTACAATATATTCGTTTTATATGATGATAAAGTTAGCCAAGCTAGAAGGGCTTTACAAGAATTGAATAGTGAAAGGATAGTTGAGAAAGATCCTAAAAAGAAAGCAGCCTCAGACGCAAAATACAAGATTCAATCTGATGCACTAAAAAGTCAAAGGATAGAACTTGAAAAGCCTATGTTAGAAATTGCTGATTCAAGTATAATTTGGTTAGAGAAAGCATTTAACGGTTTAAAAGACAAAATTTATAGAATTGATGAAGAAAGAAATATAATTAAAAAAAGCGTTGAATACCTTTCTAATATCTATTTTTTCAAGAGAGATAAAGTACGAGGCAAAAATCAAAATGAATTTAATGAATATGATGAGAAACTTCATTACTACGACAATTTACATGGAAAATTTTAGGAGTTGTTCAGTAATTCAAAATTCATTTAATTTATTGTGAGATGACAATAAAAGCTGCCACCAACAGAAGTATTGCAAATATGGCTGGGGACGGAACAAACTCGGCTTCAGCACTTTCTTTAAGCTTTTGTTTCGGCTGACCGAACACTATTGGGCATCAGTTCTTACATTTGGCTTTTATAACAAGTATTAAGCTTTGGTGGTCGGCAGACGGAACAACCTTGCCAGCCACATTCGCAATACCTGTTCGTTGGCTGCCATTTTGAAGAACCCAAAAATGAATTGAATAAATTAATTAAATAGAACTCAAAGAAAATGAAAAAACCTGAAATATTTTTATCTTATTCATGGGCGAACAAGAATATTGCTGATAAG
>CANFLL010000127.1 GCA_947447825.1 Chitinophagaceae bacterium
AAGTTAAATGAATGCTCTTTGGTTGAGTCGTGATGTTCATTCTGTTTGCAGAAACAGGAATCGTGATTGGCATAATGAAATTGTTGGCGCAATTTGTCCAGTGTAGGGTAACTAAAGATTTCTTTGCATCAATGGAATAAACCAAATGTGGTATGTTAACAGTTGTTAGGTATTGATTAAAAATTGGCTGCAAATCAATGCCACTTTTAGCTATAATGAAATCTTCAATTTGCTTTGTTGTAACAGTTTGGTGATAAAATTCTGTGTTCATTCCTCGCAATATCTTTCTGAACAAACTATCATTATTAATGATGTGCCTTATGGAATGAAGCATGTTTGCCCCTTTATAATACATATCTCCACTACCTTCTTTGTTAACACCATAAGGTGCAATGATTGGTTTATCGTTTTGAATGTTATGTCGCAATCCAATGCAGTATTCATTTCCGGCTTGTTCGCCAAACAACCATTGGGTGTATAGAATCTCGGAATACATCGTAAAACTTTCATGTATCCACATGTCAGCAAGATCATTCGAGGTAATACTATTGCCAAACCATTCATGTCCACTTTCATGAATAATTATAAAATCCCATTTCAAACCCCATCCTGTAGCACTTAAATCTGCACCATGATATCCGTTTAGAAACCCATTACCATAAGCCACCGCACTTTGGTTCTCCATGCCCAAATAAGGAGCTTCCACTAGTTTATAGCTGTCTTCATAAAAAGGATATTTACCAAACCAATATTCAAAGCATCGTAGCATTGGCTTCACTTGCTTAAATTGATTTTGTGCTTTTTCTAAATTATAATTTAAAACCCAAAAACTAAGGTCTAGCTTACCACCCTCGCCCATAAAGGTATCTGTGAAGTTGGTGTATTTGCCAATATAGGGTATGATGTCGTAATTATTTATTGGGTTTTTCACTTCCCATTTTGTACATTTTTGTTCATCGATATGGAAATTGTTTTTGCATCTTCCATTTGCAACTGCATTCAAACTATCAGGTACTTCCATTGCCAATGTGGCGCCACTATCAGGTTCATCACTCTGCAAATCCTTACATGGATACCAACAACTTGCCCCCAAACCCTGACAAGCCACACTTAACCAAGGATTTCCTAAACTATCTTTTTTCCATACCCAGCCACCATCCCATGGCGCATTAATAGCTTCTTTTGGTTTGCCATGATATTTTATTTTTATTGATTCATTTTTGTTAATCGTAGCATCAGGCAAGGATATTAAATACACGCCTTCTTTTTTAATGTATGGCAAAGTAGCCCATTCTTTGTCGTGTGGATAAGGCTGAGTGCCAACTTTTACCTCATCAATAATTAATGAATCTTGAAGGTCTATTTGTAGAAACGATCCTTTTTTAATTACCTTAAAAACTATCTGGCAGCTTCCTTCAATAGTTTTATGTTTAATGTCTGGCTTTACAGAAATTTGATATTTCAACACATCCCACCAATCTCTGTTTTCATTGTTGCTACCCCGTAGTGTATCTGCTTTTGTAAATGTTTCTTTCGATGTCATTAACTGAGCATCTATAATGCTCAATCTACATAGCATCATCAATAAAATAACCATCTTCTTTGCTGTCACCATAATGCGTAAAAATAATAATTGAAATTTAAGATTACTATAAAATATTGTTACGCATTATTTAGGTTAAAAAACTGGAGTTTGATTATAAATACAAGATTAGAAATAAGAGACAGTAATTGAGAAGGGCAAAGTGTTGCTGTAAAACTAAATGTAGGGAATGAACGTTTCGTTTATTAATTAAGTAGTGTATGGCGATGATTCCACAAAGTTTGAAATAAAGGTGTTCATGTTTCAAGTTATACTACTTGTGGGGAAGTAAATAAACCCACGACAAGTAATATTTAGCAATATAAATGTGCTTTAATTACACGCCATAAATGCCCGCAGCACCACCTTCTAATATCTTTTTAGGAAGAATGACTGCTAAAAACGCACCTAGTTTGTTGATGAAACCAGGGATTATTTCAGCTTTTCTTGCATACATACCTTCTACTGCAATTTTCGCCACGGAAGTTGGTGTCATGTTAAATTTTTCAGCGGCTTTAAGTGCTCGTTCATTTGTGACCTTTGCTCTATTGGCAAAATTTGTGTCAGTTGTTCCAGGATTAACAACAGTTACAGATACATTACTATTTCGAAGTTCAAACTTTAATCCTCTGCTCATGCTAAACAAAAATGATTTGGTTGCAGCATAAATGCTCAATCCTGGAACTGCTTGATAAACTGCTGAACTAGCTATGTTTAATATGTATGCTTTTGATTGCTTTTTCAGCATTGGCAAAAAGAGTAATGTCAAGTTTAAAGGGGTAGACATGTTTACTTGCATCATGTTTTGATAGGCAGCAAAATCATAGTTATCTATTGAACCACTCAGGCCATATCCTGCATTGTTTACTAAAATATCTATGTTAAAACTGTTTTTAGAACACCAATCAAAAAGCATTTTGGGTGCATCTGCCTGCGAAAGGTCAAGAGCCATAAAATGACAAGTTACGTTGTGGTCTTTTGTTATCTCTGAAGCAGTTGACTTTAGTTCTACTTCATTTCTGGCAACAAGTAGAATGTTGTTTTGCTTTTTAGCTAACTCTATAGCTATTGCTTTTCCTATTCCTTTGCTTGCGCCCGTTATTAATGCGTAAGTCATAATTGATTATTAAATTGTTGAATTTTGAAAAGATAATTGCACAAAGAAGATTCACTTATGCTATTAATGCAAATTTAAAAAGATATTAAAACTGCTTTTGGTTAATACTAAAAAGAAATTGGGTGGGGGTTATACTATTATAACTGTTGTATTATTATTCGAATCCATGTCTGATGGCATATTTAGCAATTTCTGCATTTGAACTCATGTGCATTTTCTCTAGTATTCTAGTGCGATAAGTACTAATGGTATTGACACTTAGCGATAATTCTTCAGCAATATCTGTAATTTTTTTACCTCTCGCAATTAACACAAAAACCTCCATCTCTCTATCCGAAAGCATTTTATGAGGTTCTTCAATATTTTCGTCAACATGGTATTGAATTAATAGTTCGGCTATATCTGGTGTAACATATTTTTTTCCAACTAGCACTTGTTCAATAGCTTTTACAAGTTCTTCTGGTGCAGATTCTTTGGTTAAATAACCAGATGCCCCTGCTTTAAATGTTCTAACAGCGTAATGCTCTGGAGCATGAACACTTAAAATGAGAATAGGAATCTTGGGATAGTATTCATTTACAAATTTAACTATCTCCAATCCTGAGCGACCGGGCATGGTAATGTCTGAAATGATTACAGTCCATTTTTTTTCATCTATTTTCTTAATTAAGTCTGCACCATCTACAGCCTCTTGTATGAATGCGTGTGGGTAAGCTTCCGTAAGAATCATCCTTAATCCTTTCCTTACAACTCCATGGTCGTCTCCGATAAGTATATTCATTGTTCTCAAAATTATGTTCTGAGCCAGAAAACATGGTTTCCCGATTTGTAAAATTATTGTGTGGCGTAAAAATAGTAATTCTCAATTATAATAAAAGAATAACTATTTAATCAGGAGGCAATAAATTAGTATAAATAAAAAAGGCACATTTATTATAAAATGTGCCTTTTTGAATTGTAATAATAAAATTAAATACCAAATGCAGACTTTACTACAGGAACAAAATCAAGCTTTTCCCATGTAAATAATTCAACTTCTTTAACGGTGATAGCACCAGAAGGGTCTTTAAATTCTTTGGTAACCACTTCATTCTTTCTACCCATGTGTCCATAAGCAGCAGTTTCGCTGTAGATGGGGTTACGAAGTTTAAGTCGTTGCTCAATGAAGTAAGGACGCATATCAAAAATGCCTTCTACAATCTTGGCTATTTCACCATCAGTCTTACCAACCTTGCCAGTACCATAAGTGTTGATATAAATACCCATTGGTTTTGCAACACCAATAGCATAAGATACTTGTACCAGTATTTCCTCTGCAACACCAGCAGCAACCAAATTCTTGGCAATATGTCTAGTTGCATAAGCAGCACTTCTATCAACCTTACTAGGGTCTTTTCCGCTAAATGCACCACCGCCGTGTGCACCCTTTCCGCCATAAGTATCAACGATAATCTTACGACCTGTTAAGCCAGTATCTCCATGCGGACCACCAATCACAAATTTGCCTGTTGGATTTATGTGGTATTTAATATGGTCATTAAATAAAGAAGCGTATTTGGTATATTTAGCTTTTACACGAGGAATCAAAATTTCAATGATGTCTTTAGTGATTTTTGCAAGCATTGTTTGCTCTTCATCAAAATCATCGTGTTGAGTAGAAACAACGATAGCATCAATTCTTACTGGTTTGTTATTGTCATCATACTCCAGTGTTACTTGGCTTTTAGCATCTGGGCGTAGATATTTAATTTCTTTATTCTCTCTTCTTAAAGCAGCCAATTCAATCAATACCTTGTGTGCCAAGTCAAGCGCTAATGGCATGTAGTCTTCCGTTTCGTTGGTTGCATAACCAAACATCATTCCTTGGTCGCCAGCACCTTGGTCTTCTTTGTTAGCCCTATCTACACCTTGGTTAATGTCGGCACTTTGTTCGTGAATAGCAGATAATACACCACAGCTGTTTGCTTCGAACATATATTCACTCTTAGTATATCCTATTTTGCGGATAACTCCTCTTGTGATTTCTTGTACGTCTAAATAAGATTTACTTTTAACTTCCCCAGCTAAAATAACTTGACCAGTAGTTACTAAAGTTTCACAAGCAACTTTAGATTCAGGATCAAAAGCTAAAAAGTTGTCGATTAGCGCATCAGATATTTGGTCTGCTACTTTGTCTGGATGTCCTTCAGAAACACTTTCTGATGTAAATAAATAAGGCATTATAAATAATTTTAAGTTGGCAAATATAATCGTCACAAATTATATCTCAGTTCATTAAAATGTTGTGAGTAAGTGAAAATATCTAACCTTGTAGAATTTGATCTTTTGTTTTATGATGATAAATCATTGTACAACTCAAGATATTCAGATAAATCCGAATCCCATCCTTTAAAGTTCACGATACGCTTTCCTTTTGCTTTCGCAAATTCTGATACTAATGCAGCATCTGGAGATTCGGTGCCAAACGTAATGGCATCGGCATAAGTAGATCCACCTCTAAACAATGCTGTATTGGTTAGTTCCTTAAATGATTCTAAATCTTTTTCTTTGATATTGGCATTAATCAAAGCTTTCTTAATGAAATCAGGAGCGAGTTTATCTTCAAAAGTATTTTCACCGATGGTAAAAACTATTTTGCTATTGCCAAAAACAGGTTCACGTTTGTAAGCAGTTCTAATATAAACGGGAGCCAAACTGGCCATCCAACCACTACAATGGATCACATCGGGAGCCCAACCGAATTTTTTAACTGTTTCAAGTGCACCTTTGCAAAAGAAGATAGCTCTCAACCCATTGTCATCAAACCATTTTTCTTCATCATCATGAAATATGTGTTTTCTTTTAAAGAAATCTTCATTCTCTAAAAAATAAACCTGTAATCTTGCATTCGGTAATGAGGCTACTTTTATCTGTAGAGGGTAGTCATCATTATCAACAGAGATGTTGATTCCTGATAGTCTTACCACTTCGTGTAGTCTGTGTCTACGCTCATTGATAACCCCGAAACGAGGCATTATGCAACGAACCTCTAGTCCTGTTTCATTGCTTCTAATTGCTAATCTGTTTACAATTTCTGCAAACTCGGTAAGTTCCAAATAAGGCGACATTTCTGTGGCTATGAATAAAATTCTTTTCTTTGACATTCAGTAAGTCGTAATTTATGTATGAGTAGCCTTAAAATAAGTCGGCAAAGTTATGTAAAAAAACCAAGCAATAAATATTACAAATTTATATAAGTAATTTAGGTCAATATGATTATATTAAAAACAGGTTTAGAATTGTCCATTTTATTAGAAAAGATAACCTGTAATGGGACGATTGGTTATGTTCCTACAATGGGGGCATTACATGAAGGACATCTATCTTTAATTAAAAAATGTAAGTCTGAAAGTACGTTTACTGTTTGTAGCATCTTTGTAAATCCTACTCAATTTAATGATAAAAGCGATTTTGAAAAGTATCCAGTAAAATTAGAAGAAGATATTGCTTTGCTTATTCAGGCCGGTTGTGATATTCTATTCTTGCCAAATGTTAAAGAATTATATCCTGATGGAACCACTTTGGAAACATATAATCTAGGCGCATTGGAGACAATTTGGGAAGGTAAGTATAGACCAGGACATTTTCAAGGGGTTTGCCAAGTAGTTCAAAGGTTGTTGAGTATTATAAAGCCAAATAAATTATTCATGGGGCAAAAGGATTACCAACAATGCATGATAATCCAGCAACTAATTCATTTAATTGATTTTAAAACAGAGCTTGTAATTTGTTCCACAATAAGAGAAGCAAGTGGTCTTGCCATGAGTAGCCGAAATGTTCGATTAAGTTTAAAAGCGAAAACTGCTGCTGTTGCTATTTTTGATTCTATGCAGTATGTGAAAGATAATCTATCATCCAATGAATTAGAAAATATTAAAGCTAAGGTTACAAGCAATTTAATGATAAATGAATTTAGCAGTATCGACTACATTGCAATTTGTAATGCTCTGACTCTAGAAAGTTTGACTAAATATGATAGTTCTGTACCTGTTGTGGTCATGATAGCAGCCTTTATTGATGGTGTACGATTAATTGATAATATGCTAATTTCTCATTAAAGAAAATACCTATTACTTTCCTTCCTTACTTTTGTCCGTGATATGCAGATAGAAATATTAAAGTCTAAAATTCATAGAGCAGTAATTACAGAGGCAAATCTTAACTATGTAGGTAGTTTAACAATAGATGAAGATTTAATGGATGCTGCCAATTTGATAGAAAACGAAAAGATTCAAGTGGTGAACGCAAACAATGGTGAACGAATTGAAACATACATAATAAAAGGAAAGCGAAATAGTGGCGTTATCTGTTTAAATGGCCCTGCTGCCCGAAGAGGTGCTGTAGGAGATGTGGTGGTGATTATCTCTTATGCTTCAATGGATTTTGAAGCTGCAAAAACTTTTAAACCTACAATTGTTTTTCCTAAGGATGGAAATAAATTATAGTATTTTATGGTCATAATTTAGCTTGCTAGATTAATCAAATTAATACAATGAATAAGAAGCTGACCAATTTCACCAAGTACTTGTTTTTTCTAGGGATTGGAGTATTCTTGGTGTGGTGGAGTCTTCATCAGATACCTAATGATAAGTGGGCCGCTTTCAAAGAAGCCCTACTAACGTCTAACTTTTGGTTGCTAATTCCTGTTTTTGGTATTCTAACTGCTAGTCATTTATTAAGGGCAATTAGATGGAGAACTTTAATGTTGCCAATGGGCTATTCTCCTCGAATAGCAAATACATTCTTTGCAGTAATGATAGGCTACCTCGCTAATCTTGCAGTTCCTCGCTTGGGAGAAGTATTAAAGTGTACCATACTTGCCAAATATGAAAAAGTACCTGCCGAAAAATTAGTTGGAACCATTGTAGTGGAAAGAGCTGTTGATGTATGTTGTTTAATAATCGTGTTTCTTTTGGCTTTTATTTTTCAATATGAGGTCATTGGAGAATATGCAAAAGAAATATTTTTAAATTTAGTTGCCAACAAAAAGGGAAGTTTCTCTTGGGAGAAAACTGCTATCATACTTGGTGTACTATTCATTTTAATTATTGCAATAAAGATTTGGTTCAACAAGTTTGCACATTTAGCTATTGTAATCTCTCTTAAAAAAATACTAAAAGGGATTGCTGAAGGATTATCTGCCATAAGGTATCTTAAACAAAAGGGGCTATTCATATTTTGTACCATAGGTATTTGGTGTATGTATATTGGAGGAACATGGGTAGGATTATATGCAACTCATGGCACTGCAGGTTTGGGATTAGGTTCAGCATTATCTGCTTTAGCATTTGCTAGTATTGGTATGATTTTAACGCCTGGTGGCATAGGAGCTTATGCATTGTTTTTGGCAAAAGTGCTAGAAAAAAGTAATATACCCTTCGAAATTGGTTATGCAAATGGAACACTCCAGTGGTTTGCACAGTTCCTGATTGTAGTTATCGTTGGGTCTTTATGTTTGGCAATATTACCTATTTATAATAAAAAAGTTCAAGAAAATGAAGCAAACTAATGCTATAAACAATAAAGTCTATAAGTTATCCTCATTGGTGTTAGCCATGAATGGTTGGCGTTTAAAAGGGCTTAAGGTTTCTTTTACGAATGGATGTTTTGATATACTTCATGAAGGTCATATTTTTTCATTGTCTCAAGCTGCTAGTGAAGCCGATATTTTGATAGTGGGTGTTAATAGCGATGCAAGCACTAAAAGATTGAAAGGAGAAGAGCGACCAGTCAATAATGAACAAAGCAGGTCTTTACTTTTGGCAAGCCTTGCAATTGTTGATGCAGTTGTAGTTTTTGAAGAAGATACTCCCCTCAATTTAATTACAACCCTACTTCCAGACGTATTGGTGAAAGGGGGCGATTACTCAATTGAACAGATTGTAGGGGCAAAAGAAGTAATAGCAAATGGCGGAAGAGTGATTATTAACCCTATTGTGCAAGGGTTTTCTACTACCGGAATAATAGAAAAGATACGACGTTTAGGTTAATGGGTATATACAGAGATTGGTAAAAAATTTTAGTTGTACATGTTGAGGTTAACTTCCCCAAATCATTAAGCCACTAATGTTTAAATCCTTAAAAAATTAATGGATATTTCTAAATGGTTAACTTTTTGTAACTATTCAGGGGATATTTAACCACAATGGTCTCTAAGGCTTTCACCAAGAACACAAGGATTGTGAAATATTATTCCTTCATAACTACCATTGGGGGACTCTAAACCTTAGTGTTCTTTGTTTTTTCCCTTGTTTGCTTAGTGGTAAATAACCCCTGAAGAGTTACAACTTTTTTAAGTTTTATTCTACAAATATTTTGCTTTGTTGGGGTCACTTCCACATAGCTTGACTGTTTCATTAATTATTTCTTTGTGGAGTTCTATCTCTAATGAATAATTTGCTATTTTGAATACTTTCATTTTGTTTTTTTCTTGTACACAATAATAAAAAAGTGTTGCAAGCTCTGCAAAGAAGGAAGCTCATGACCCCATCATTAAGTTCATTCAGATCATTTAATCTATACTATTAGCTATAACAATAACCCCAAAAGTCAATAGCATAGCTCGCCAAGCCAATCACTGTACTCATCATGGCTATGCAAAAAGATCAGCTAGCTATGCCAAACACTTCACAACCCAGTAGGCACACTTCCCGGTGTTATGCAAAGCACTCCGCTAGCTATGTGCCGCACCATCTGTTCTTATGAACAAGGCTTGAAAAGTCAACATATTAGCTCCCAAAGTTATTAACAACACTTGCAAAGTCAATCACACCACCTTTGATGCTTATGCAGATAGCAAAGTCAGCTATGCAATTGGCTTAAAAACGCTGGCTCCACACATACCTATGCCATTCACCACACTTTTCCAGTCAATCGCATAACATGTCTTTGCTCTGCATCACAGTTTTCCAGCTATGCGCCGCAGTTTTCCAGCTATATGCCGCAGTTTTCTATCTATCCAATTAGCTAGCCTAGCTATGCAATTAACCATCAATTGCCACTGA
Organism: Chitinophagaceae bacterium; assembly: GCA_947447825.1. Lineage (GTDB taxonomy): Bacteria > Bacteroidota > Bacteroidia > Chitinophagales > Chitinophagaceae > Parasediminibacterium. The sequence continues at coordinate 9,743 of CANFLL010000127.1, forward strand.
GGTCTCATGAAATAGGTTGACTCAAAGTTGGTTGATAACTTTTCAGAAAACGTATTTTTATGGAGGTAAAACTTCGAGAGGTGAGACATTTTAGTACCGAGTTTAAGAAAG
>CANFLL010000128.1 GCA_947447825.1 Chitinophagaceae bacterium
AAAGTGGGTGGCTCCTCCAGGAGGTGTAATCAGGTTTACAGGTATAAAACTAGGTATATCCACCTTCATAATACCAGTAACCCTGTCAATGCTAGAAGTATATGGCGCATGTAAAGTTGTTACCAATGGCGCCCTTACATTAAATTGAAATCCTTCCAATAATTCAGTTTCACCGTCCATGACATTTCTCAATCCCCTAACACTGGTCACATCCGCATAAACCACTGCTACCATTCTTTGGGTTAGTCGGCTCACCATCCTGTTATCCTTGTTGTTCAAGATAACAGATCTAAATGCCAACCTCAAAACACCCCCAACCTTAGCCGCATGTCCAAACTCAGCCCCATTCTCCCGTGTACGAATAAAGTTTGGATCAGTTGCAATCCTTGCTGCATCCAGAGAAGTCCTTTCCTTCGCCAAATAGCCATCCTGTGTCTTGTAAAAAGTAATGTCGCCGATTGTTCCGGCGAGTTTGATAATACCCTTCTGCCTTGCCATCTTCTTAAAATTTTAATGATACATAAAACAAAATCTCTTGTTTCATAAAGCAAAGCTGAGGGCTAATCAATCGCATAAAATCAAGGCAGTTCCGTTATCGTCCCTTATTGCTGAAAGACGCAATAATTACTTAAACTAAATGCTTTAGCAAGCATTTATCTTTGCTTGTCAGATATATGTCAAGCAAGGTTATGGCATAGGAAAGGCATAGTAAAGGTATGAGAACAGAAATTATAAGGCTTTGTGTTTATCCCAAAGATGTGCAGCGCATCACAGGCAAAAGTGAGCGCTACAGCAGGACGCTATTACAGAAGATTAAGGTAAGCTTCTCCAAGCAAGAACACCAGTTTGTAAGCATAGAAGACTTCTGTACCTACACGGGTCTAAAACAGGCCCATGTGCAGCCTTTATTATTGGGGTAGAAATGGCTTGATTTTAATATAATTCAATTTAAGATGAAAATCAAAAACTAATCACCTTTTAAATATTTCGGTTATTCTAAATTTAGTATGGAACCGTTTATAAGCGTAGATTTATGAAATAAGTGGCAATTTATTGGTTTATAGTACAAGAAACGTACAAACCTGTTCTTTTTTCCTACCTTAAATATTAGACAGAACTCAATCACTCACACTTTATTTAGAATGACCCGAATCGCTCTCGCTAAAGTTTTATATAACGGTATGGTTTTATACCCCAATGACAAGTCCTCCTTGATGGTAAACATGTAGCAAAACAAAGTATAGAAATTATTCAAATATTACGTATTTTCATACCAGTATTCTAACTATTACAAATTTATCTAACTTACAACTGACGGGAAATACCTTTAATAGTTACTCCATACAATGAAAGTGACTGATTATTCGTGGCGTTTTTACACCAAGGATAAATGCGTAGGTGAAGAGTCTTTCCAGATTCAATCTTTTGATTCGGACTAAAAGAATTAGCTACTACTGCACTTCCATAAGACTCTTTGGATTCTCCCAAAGTGACGGGAGTGCTAAAATCCTCTGTGAGGGAAGAAACAACCCTATACTTTGCGCCACCGCCTGCATAAAATCCAATGGAATCAACAAACAGTTCCGTTCCTTTTACAACCTTTACCCCAAACTGAATATACCGCGTATAAACAACATCTAGTTCTTCTTTAGGCCAAACGCCTCCTTGAATGTTATTTATCTGCACATTAGTTTGAAATAACTTGCCTCCATTAATATTGATACTTTCTGGCGTTTGATAGCCTTTTAGTTCCATACCAGTCCAAGTTTCGTTTAAAGCAGAAACATTTCCTTGAGTCTCTGCTTTATCATTAGCTGAAAGCTGATAACTAACCATTGCCTTTTGATTATCCTTTACCTCCAAACAATCACCAACAAGTACAATTTTATCAGTTTCCTTATTATCAGTAACCTTTACAAAACCTGCAATAGTTCCTATTTTATTGGTTGAAGCTTTTACAAATAGCTTGTAACCCACAAAACCATTTTTGGAAGATGCTGGCAATTCGAGTGTTTGTTTAAACTCGCCATCGGCTTTTGTAGAAAGTAGAAAGCCATCCGAAGCGGTAAGATTTATTTTTGAGTTGGACGATTTGTCACCTAGATAACATACATCAAATACTTGTGTAGGGCTTGTACCACTAAATACAGTTCCATAAGAAAGGGATGTAAAAGGCACAATCAATTTTGGGTCTAGCTTGCAATATTGGGAAAGAATTTCTTGTCGTCTTAATTCCTTAGCTGCAAGACTAGAAAAAAGCAAAGCCCCTGATGTGCCAAAGTGTGTACCATCGGTTAGATTATAAATAAACTCCCCTGCCCTACTTTGCCCTAGGGAATCAACCAAATGACGGGTAAGTTCTGTCATATCTATCAAAGGGCAATTCAATTGCTGGGCAACCAATCTCATATTATGAGGATAGTTAAAACTTACCGTATCGTTTGCATCTAAAGACTTGTCAATTTTATTATGCGCATCCTCGCCCAAATCATGCCTGCCACGACGGCTCAACATACCATCTGGTCCAAACATCTTACGAACCACAGGCGTAAAAAGAATGGGGATACCACCCAATGCACGCACTTCCGTTACATATCTAGTTAAATAAATGCGGAAAGAATCGTTGGCGGCAGTTCCTATCTTGCCATCTACACCACCATGTTTTTCATCATTATGTCCAAATTGGATGAATACGTAATCACCCGGCAGGATTGCTTTCTTAGCCTTTTCCCAATAAATTCCGTTATAGTATGTTTTGCTGCTAGTACCAGATTTGGCAGGATTTATCACTTCCACCTCATCTGTAAAGAATGCTTTTAACAGTTGAGGCCATCCACGTTGGTCTTTTACGTTGGGGTTTTGTTGTTCCATAGTGGAATCGCCCAGAGTATGAACCCTTATCTTTTTTGGTTGCGGCGAGACAAACAAAGTGGCACATAACACTAGAAAGCTAATTAATGCATTCATAATTTTTAATTATTTGGAAGATTTAAAATTCTTCTTTAAGCGTGGCTGGGTCTGTTTGGAGGTGGATGAGCTTAGTTTAATAGACCTCCTCAACAATTAATTTCAATCAATAAACCCGAACTTAAATTCTGTTCCCTAGTTGCTTCTGTGCTATCTGTGGCAATAATTTAACTCAATTTGTGGCTATTGGTTACCACTGATGCACAGAGAGTACAGAAAAAAAGGGAAATGAGTTATCGGAGAGGTTTAATATATCCTGTTATCCATTTATCACAATGAAGCCCTTACATTTAGGTAAAAAGGCATTGCCTCATATATGATAGATTTTTTTGTAACAGCCATTGCCGCCTTCTTCCCCATCAATTGAAAGTCTGTAGAAATGGTAGTGATACCATTAAGGATAATTTTCTTAATGGGCGATTCGTTATATGAAATAACACCAATGTCTTTTCCAACTTCAAATTCCGTAGCCAATATCTTCTCTATCAATACAACCAAGTCATTTTCCATGTGTGTAATAAACACATCACCTTTATTAATAATTAAATTGGTCAAATTTTCTATTACCAGACAATTAAAAGCATACTGATAGCAGAAATTGAAAAAACCTTTTACTATCTCCTTGGGGAAAATGGCGTACTCAAAAGAAACAATCTTTATAGTGTGATACTTTATCATAAGAGGTATCGCCTGCTTAAGTGTGAAATAAATATCTTTCTCAAAGTTCTGATAAATAGCAGAAAAAGTACCTGTAACATCTGGGACCATCTTATCAATCATAACCAGCTTTTCCTTTGGTATCGTATTAATTATTTCATGCACGTTCTCTCCTCCATCTTTAAAGTAAGGCATAACTAAGTAATGTGAATATTGGTCAATGCGGCGGGTGAGCAGCTTCTTAAACACAGTAAAATCATTATTATAAATAAAGAAATCAATAGCTGCTGTTTCAGGCAAATTAGCTACAAAGGCATCGTAGATAATTTTTTTGTGAGGGCTGAAATTATTAAAAAGCAGTAGAATCTTAAGGTAATCGTCCAATTCTATATTTTTAACAAAATACCCCTTTCCGGGTATCGAATCTAAGATGCCAATTTTTTTTAGATGCTTGTATCCTTTTTCTACGGTATCCTTCGATATCTCAATTTCACCACTAAATTCATTAAGTGAGGGAACCGATTCACCCTTTTTTAGTTTCCCATCACTTATTGCCTTGGTAATTGCATTAGCAATCTGCAGATACTTGGGAGTAGCTGAATAATCATTTATATCTATATATTTATAAAAGTTATCTATTTTCATGTTGAGAAATCAATCCACAATTAAATGCCAACATTTGTACTTACGATTAAATAAGCCTTCTATTGAATTTTTTTGCACTGTAAGCTATCCCAACAGCCAATAAAATCAAACTCAAATTACCATCAAAAGGAACTATTGGCCCACCATCACCACTGGGGCCATTACCGGGAGAACCTGGACCACCTATTCCTGGATCATCCGCAGGACTTTGGGCGTTTACAGAGATAGTAGTAAAACACAACCCCATTAGTATTGCCAACCCAATCAACTTAATCCTTTTAATAACTTGTTTCATTCTATAATTTTTTAATTGTTAATGATTAATGTTAGTTGTTAGTGTCAATGGCTAACCACTAACAACTAATCACTAAAATTTAGGGTTGAACAGATATGTTTGATTGATAAAAAGATTGATTGTTAGCATCCCTAACAATCACACTGTAGGTTCCTGCTGCCAATGTATTCGTAATGGTGATGGCATGACTTGCACTTCCACCTTGGTGGTTGATTGCTTCCTCATGAACCTTTTGTCCTAATACGTTGGTGATTGTTACAGTGTACTTACCTGCTGCCAAATTACCGATTGTAACATTCAATACCTTACTACCCTTTAATGGGTTTGGATACAAGCTGGAAGTTGTTAGTGGTGAGTTGTTAGTGGCGAGTTTGGCAACGTTGCTGTAGCTAATTATACCCACTTCACTTATTACTTTGATACGATAGTATGTAGAAGAAATTACAGTATTGTCGGTAGCACTATAGCTTGCAGCAGCGGTGTTCTTAGCTGTTGCTTGAGCAACCTTTGTGAATGCTTTAGCATCAGTTGATTTCTCTACTTCATACCTAGACACTCCCTTCTCACCAACTGTATTCCAACTGATGGTTGCTATCTTGTTGTTCAAGGTTGCACTTGCCACTATGCTGTTTACTGCCAGAGTTGTTGGCTTGAAGCCTAGGCTAAACCTGTTGGCAAAAGAAGCAGTAATTGTCGTATCAACGGTGAATGTTATGGTATCGAGTCCCAATGAAAGTTCCTTTACAGTTCCTTTGTAGTTGTCTTTCAATACAGGTATATAACCATTTGCATCAAAATCAATTGCATTTACAACCAATTTGTAATTCTTACCACTCATCTTGATCAAGGCTATTGGCAATACATCAGTTGCAGTTGCGGGCAATCTACCATCTATGCTAAGGTTCTTCCCCTTATCAATGATATATATATTATCTGTTGCATTACCGAATTTCAATGCATCCTGAGGACCATAGACCGTATTACCAAAGGTGGAAGCAAAAGCAACTGCGGCACCATCCTTTTGGGTATAAGTGCTTACACTATCCTCTTTCAACAAGCCTACATATAGCTTGCTCAATGGCTTGGTTGCGCCAAACACAGATGTTTTGGTAGAACTTGCAGCCTTGCACTGTTCAGTAAACACTACTTGCGGACTGGTAGAGCTGTTTTGTACAAAGAATGCCTGACCAGGTTGTATGTATTGATAGCCGTACGTACCAGTTGAATTTCCTGTTGGATAATTTGGATAAGTATTGCCGCCTGATAATGCATTGTAGGCAGCATAGAAGCCAGTAGCACCCAATGTAGGGTTCAGATACCAGTAAGAACCATTAATGCCAGTTGTGCCAGGCGTGCCAAATACCGTAGTTGCGTCATTTGAGTTTGTACCTGTACCCCATTTAACAGGACATACATAAGGGTTGGTAATCATGTTAAATGCACCAACTGTTGAACTAAGCGCAGCAGCACTTGATGTTATTGTAGCACCATCATAAGTAGTTCCAGATGCATTGGTTGTATTATAGGTAACAGTTCCTGTAATAAGCTTGCCTCCTTTAGTGCGTAGGGTGGTTGCATTCACCATACGCAAACCAACATTGTAGTAATTAACAATTGGGGTAGTTGCTAAATTGAAACTCCTATCTCCACGTACTAATACCCTATATCCTGCAAACGGATCAAGACTAACGTTTGTACTTGTAATGGCATTGAAGCCTACATATCCTCCCGAAGCGGCACTGTACGCTGAACCATTTGTGTATGAATAAGCAGAAGTATTACCATTAATACTGTAATCCAAATAACCATTTCCTAAGATAGGGGCTGGTTGACCAGAAGTATAGGTGGCAACTGAATAATTACTTCCAGTGTTAGCAAGTGTGGCACTAGGGCCAGTAATAAAAATACCTGTACCAGATGTATATGTGTTTCCAGTAACTTTTGGCAAATCACCTCCTTCCTGCCAGTTGGTGTATATTGTTCCGGCACCAGATAATTGTGCAGCCATATCACGATAGGCTCTATAACCAGTTGGTATATAACGCTCTACAGTAACTAGCCCACTGATTGTACCTGTGTTGGGGCTTACTCCATAAGGTGCAAGCGTTCCTGTATTGGCAATGCTGGTAGACTTAAAGGTAAGGTTACCGTTAGTGGTTAACAAACCACTTTGCAAGGTAAGCACTCCAGTTATACCAAGATTATTAGCACCAGTGCTTACAGTTGCACCACTACCAGTATTGTTCAAGGTAAAGTTTGTAACTGTCCCGGTACCACTGATGGCTTGGGCAGTAGCAGAAGTTCCTGCCATTACAGTAGTACCTAGACCAGTGATTGTACCATTATCTATAAGTCCGAATAAAATACTCAAGGTTGAATTATTGGTTACAGTACCACCAGACATGACATTTAAACCAGGTATGGTAGCTGCTGAAGAAACTAGTACGTTATTACCACTATTCACTATAACCGTAGTTGCAGAAAGCGTGGAGGTAAACGTACCCGTATTGTTGAATACATGTGTGCCACTTCCATTAAAGTTAAGGGTGTTATTATCAGTAGCTGTATTTGAAGTAATAGTACCTGCATTACTAAAATCCCCCTTAATATTCAGCACTTGTGTCTGTACAGATGTTGCAGCATGGAACGAATAAGTAGCTCCACTATAAATGGTGAAGTTTTTATTAACAGTTATATTGTAATTGAGATTAACCGTACTAGAAGCATTGCAAGACAAATATGAATTTCCGCTAATAGAAACATTTCCGTTGATGGTGTAATTAAAAGGTGAGGTTCCAAGTCCATCTGTTAAACCAATAATTTTAATAGCACCTGTTGTTCCTGAAGCAAGAATCTGAATGTCACCACCAATCACAATAGCATTTGAACGCCATGTCCAGTTTGCATTAATTGACTGACTTGGACAATTCCAGATTATATTATAAAAATTCTGGTTCATTTGACCAATATTAGTACCAGCCATTCCAGTAACGTTTAAGGTAGAACCCGTATTCCACGTGGCAGTAGGTACGCTACCACCATCTACATTGTGTTGATAGGTTCCATTCACAATAAATTTTGCCGAAGTTGTACCATTGGTTACCGTACCACTATTAATAAGTGTACCAGCAATTGTCAATGCACCTCCTGAAATTATTGTCATAGTAGCTGAACTAACTGTCATCGTTACCCCCGTATTAATTTTAAGTCCTGCAGTAGATCCAATTGACAAAACAGAACCAGATCCAGAGAATGTGGTAGTTGATGTTAGCGTATTTAACAAACCGTTATTCAAATTATAGGTAGCATTACTACCTGTAAAATTACTTGGGTGTAAACCAGAACCATCTGTATTATCTCCCCAATTATTTACATTAGATACATCACTATTTGATACATTGTAATAAATTGGATTGGTTACTATTTGTGTTCCACCAGCAGAAGCTGTTCCTGTTACATTTACGACCAACGAGAAACCTAGATTACTTGAGCTAATTGCACCAGCAGTAAGTGTATGACCTAATACCGCTAAATTGCTTAAATCTGTTGTTAACCAGAAATAACCTCTTGCTCCACTTGCTATCGTTTTTGTAAATCCTGTAAAGCTAATTGGGCTTGTTGCCAATGTAGTACTTACTGTAGCCAATAAAGTTGAGGTATTGAATGAAGTTCCTGTTGTATAATACAAGTTATAGTTGCTCAATTCTACAGCAGCTAATGTTGTATTAAATGGAATGCTTACACTTGTTATTGTTGCAGAACTGCCACTTGCCAAAACTGAAAAACTTGTTAATACATTATTGATTGAACCAGGGAATATGTTGCCAGCTGTTACTGCACTGATCGTTGCAACAGTAACTGTTGCGGTAGTAGCAACACTAATTGTTCCTGATTTTGAAGCCGCAGGAGAACCGTCCGTTAATACAGTAAAACCATAATTACCAACAACAGTTGCTTTACCTGAAATGGTTACTTCATTGTTTACATTATCTATTACTACAGTTATACCTGTTGGGCGTGTAGAACTATTTGCCGTTCCTGTCCAACTAATTGAAGCTGTTGTGGCAGAACCACTCCATTCATAAACAATATTTGTAATAGAGGTAGACGTATTTACTGATTGTACATCCGTTCCTACTTCACTTGTTAACGCTAATGTGGCTGCACTTGGTGCACCAACAGTAAATGTTGATGGATCAGCTATAGCTACTCCATTTAAAGATGTCGTATAGTTTGGTGAAGTGCCACTAGTTCCAGTACCATCTATTGCAGTACCCCAAGAAGAAGAAACATAGCTATATACCATACCACCCCTTTGGGCAGTTCCTACTGCATCGGTAGTACTATTCCATGGGAATGCAATAGTTGTAGAAGCAGATGTTAAACCACCTATGGTCCACATTGCTTTCAGACTATTAGTCAATGCAGGAGAAATCGCAGCCACGCTTACTGTTGGAATTTCGGAAACCGGGGTAATGGCTACCGGATTGTAGTTACTTGAATTGTAACCAACTGGGAAAGTGTAAGCAGAACTATAGGCAGCACTTGTAGTTACATAGCCAGAGCCATTGGTTACAATATGATTACTTGTACTAGGTGTACCAACCACCGCGTGAGAAGCTGACAAGGTAAGGTTATTGCTACCCAACGTAAGATTGCTTGCAAGGGACAATGTACCATTAACAGTAGCGGCAGCACCTAATGTCACACCATTTGTTGTAGCAACTGTAAGATTATTTAATACTGAACTACTTGTTGGTATCTCTGCACCAGTTGTGATAGATGAACCGTTTTGGGCATAAGTAACATTAACTGCACTGCCAAATGATGGTGCAGTAGATAAGCTTCCCCCCGCACGTGAAATGGTTGCGGCATTTCCTAAATTTAATGTTTGACCATTCAAGTTTAATGCCCCTGATGTTAACGATAGAGTTCCATTTACAGTAGTTGCCGCACCCAAATTAACGCCAGCACTGTTATTAATAGTAATGTTGAACTAAACCTACGGTAGCCCTTCCGCGACTAATCCTTAGTTTAGCATTTTAATAAAATTAAATTTATGACAATGAAAAAAAATCGCCGGAAGAACTGAGGTCTGATTCATACATCAGTCGTGCCTGCCGTGAAGTTAGCGGATT
>CANFLL010000129.1 GCA_947447825.1 Chitinophagaceae bacterium
ACCTGAACGGCTCTTCCGTACAATTGAACCCAAAGTCCGTAAGCCTTCACGCAACTTCCGTACACTTAAACGGAAGAGTCGTACAAGTGAACCCAAAGCCCGTAAGCCCTCACGCAACTTCCGTTCACTTGAACGAAAGACTCGTACACGTGAACATTTTGTGTGAACTTGTAAGTTTAAAGTGAATATCGTGAAAGAAAAGAGACTAAAACTAGTAGGATTTGTTTGCCCATAACGGTCTTCGGCTTTGCGATGTTGGGGAATTCAAAGTACAAATGCTCAATAGAATTCCTATGCTCAAATTTAGTACATCAGCCCCAATATCGCAAAACCGATGTTGGTGGCTGGCTTTTTTATTCTATTTTCAATTGTCTTTTTAGTTCTGCTATTTTATTCGGTGTATTTAGTCCTTTTTGCAAATCGTCAATTGTCAAGGTATTTGATTTGCTTTTGAAAATAAAATTTTTAAAATTCAATTTACTTGCTTCTGCTCCAAAATTCGCAGGTTCTTTTTCAATTAGTTCGTTTGTAAATTGTGTTATTCCATCCTTAATATCTGAATACGAATTTTGTAATTCTTCTTTCCATTTCCGGATTTCTGACAAGTAGTTGACAATTTCAATATCTTCAATGTATGAAAGTTTGTTAAGCTGTTTATCAATTTCTTCAAACTGCATTTCATTCCAATTTTTGGCTTTCAAAACTGGGATTTGCCATAATTTTTGTTCTTCTTTCCAATAGTCTTTTTTAGCTTTAACTTGATGAATAATAAATCCTGGAAGTTCTATTGCAGTCAAGTAATTCCCATGACAAGCTCCTGTGTCAATTCCATAAGTGTTATTTAATATTTTTGGTTGGTTGCCTACAACATGATGCCCATAAATTATATGTTTTGCACCATTATAAAATTCTGTCCAATATTTTTCTGTAGGATATTTTTTCTCTAAATATCTGTCTCCGGATGTTGAACCACACAAAACCTCTTGTTTTTGATTAGCAAGTGATTTGTCATGCTCAAAAAAAGCATGAATAATAATTGCTTCTTCTGTTTCATAATAATATTTAAGCGTGTCTAGCCAATTTATAAAATTTGGATATTCGTCTCCAAATTGAACTTTCACTATTTCTTGTGCGTAACTTAAAATTTTATTTTGGTGTTTTCTTTCGTGGTTTCCAACCAATACAACACTGTTAGGTCTGTTTCTAAAATATTCATAAACCTCTTTTGATTTGTTACCTCTATCAACTATGTCGCCAAGTGAAATAAGCAAATCGTCATCAGTCAAACCAATTTTTTCTGTCAATTCAATTAGTTCGTCAAAACAACCATGTATATCTCCGATTATAAATTTTCTCATTATGTAGGATGTCTGTTTAAGCTTGCCACCAACGACTGGTATTGAAAATGTGGCTGGTAAGGTTGTTCCGTCCGCCGACCACTAAGGCTTAATTCCTGTTCCAAAAGCCAAATGTAAGAACTGAAGCCCAATAGTGTTACGTCCGCCGAAACTAAAGCTAAAAGAAAGTGCAAAAGCCGAGTTTGTTCCGTCCCCCAGCCATATTTGCAATACTTTTGTTAGTGGCTGCCTTTGTCAGTCGTATTAATCCCTTTCTCTGTCTCTATGATAAAGTCCATAACTGGTTTAGCACCTCTTACTGAATTATGAAGAAGGCAAGCAGTTACCAAATTGTCAAATGAATTGTCACCACCTTGGCTAACTGGTTGTATATGGTCAAGTGTCGCACTAAACCTAGTTAATTGTTTATTGCAATAGTGGCATCTATAACTGTCACGTTCAAAAACTTTTTGTCTATTTTCTTTAATGTTATAATAGTCAGCTTCTTTCTTAGGGTCAACTTTTGGTAGTTCTTCAATTACAACTTCTTTCATTCTAGCTTGACACATTTCTATTTCTTCTGGGAGATATATTTGATAAAGTGTACCGTCTCTAGTAATATCACCAGCTTTTTTAATTACTCCTTTACTTTCAAGTCCGTTTAAAGCTACCTGAACTCCGTTGTAGCTTAATCCTTCAGATTGTCCTGATGATGATTGTATTACAGTCCTTGGTTTACCAAGCCCCCTTGTGCTTACCCGAACAAAATTTTCACCTGTTGAGATAATGCTACGTCTAAACATATACCAATAAATCGCTGCTTCGTAAGGAAGTAGTAGCGGTTGTAAAAAGTCAATTACAGAAGAAATAATATCAGGAAGTTCAAATAGTTCGAACGTCTGCTTAAATGACATTTCATCATTTGAGATTTTGTCGTTTTCAAGTTTGTCAAGTAGTCCTCTAATCTGTTTTATTTCCTCTGTCATAATTTTTATATTGCATTAAGGTAGCCCATAACTCTTAAATTGACGCATGTTTAGTATCAAAGTCAAATTTTTACATTATCCTTCAAACCCATTACTAGCATCATTCAGTAGCGAATATAGGGTTTTATTTCAGCTAGTACAATTTGTATTGTTACGTATACGTACATAATGTATTGTTAGGGTACTTACTTATTGTATTGTTTTGTTTCTGCTGTCTTTTCTTCTCATCCTTCTTTCGAATAAGGTTTCTAATCAAAATTAATTGAGCCATTTTCGCTTCTATCCAATGTATGTTCAACTTCATTATTCATCCCACATCCCTAGTTTTCTTGTTAAACACCTGAGTGTTCCTTTGGTGAAAATTACCCCTTAGTAGTTCCCCCAAAAACTTCTTCATAGTATGATTAGGTTTTATTAATCTTTCCTTTAGTCCTTCACCATCATTAAAAACACATTCATTGAATAAAAAAATTAAATCACATAGTTACGTAAAAAAAACTAGAACAGATGATGGAAAACAAGCTTATTTGGTGGTAGTTCCGTACATAAACCTGCTGGCCAATCAATAGAAATCAAAAAAAATCCTCCTCTGCAAAGTATTATTGGTTTCCTTTTTGCAGTGTTGGTTGATTGTTTTTTGAGATTTATTTAATAATAATGAACACAAAAACATACATTAGCTGCTCAATCTTGCCATAATCTTTAAGTTTGATTCATTGAAAAGTAGATTCTTGATAATATTAATTATCCTATGCTGCCTATTTGAAATATCCTTTGCTGCTATTAAAATTGATTCAGTTAGGACAACTGTGAGTACTTGCCCTAACAATGGTACTATTTCGGTTTATGCAACTACTAATAATCCCCAACTTTTTTACAGCATTATTGCTGGACCTAACATGCCATATACCATACAAACAAATAATAAATTTACCTCTCTTCAGCCGGGTAATTACACTATTCAGGTGATGGATGCAGCCAAAGAAACTGTCACTCAACAAGATGTTATAGTTTTGGGCAATTACACAGCTGTTGGGTTTACTGCTACATCTGTGAGTCCTTCTTCTTGCAGTAGCAGTTCTGGGGGAGAATTGGTTTGTAATGTTACATCAGGAACAGGATACCCTCCTTTCACTTGGCAATTGATTGACCCATCAACTGCACCTAGTGTTCCCCAAGAAAGCAATACTTTTAAGGATTTACCTTTCGGGAATTATACCATTCAAGTTACAGATGGTTGTGGAAATTTAAGTACTGTAAATACATCTATTAACCGCAACTCAGTTGTAAGTTTCTCTATTGGGGAAGTGAGTTTGGTGAGGGCTGGGTGTGACTCTGTTTTACTTTCGTATAAAATATTCCCTCAAAACATGGCTTCTGAATTTAATCAATTGCCTAGTTCGATTAAATACATGATTAAAAACGTAGAATATATTCCAAAGCTAGGGTCAGCTGCGTCAAAAGTAGATAGCTCACATTTATATAATCAAACGACAACTCCATATTTGAAAGTATTTCAAGTTTTTACAAATATTAAAGAGGGTGATAGATTAGTTATTAATGTTTTTAATTCATGTGGAGACAGTGTTTCGAACTCATCAGCTTTATCTACTAATGTTTTTTCTCCAGTATATGATTCTGTTTCTGAAAAGTGCAACGCCACTTATACGTTAAATGGAATTAGTATTAAATACGGGTTAAAGCCACCTGTACATTATTCTGTTTTTGATATGAGCAATTCATTAACCATAACAGATAGTACTATTATAAGCAACCAATCCAATAGTGCAGATAGCCTAATAAAATATCTACCAATTCATGGAACCAACCCCTTGCATTTTAACTATGGTGTAGACTTAACTGATGGTTGCGGTCAAGGATATTCAGCCATTGTTTCACTTCCTTCCAAACTGTATGCAAGTGTAAACGCAAAAATTGTTTCCGCCGTGTCTTGTATTGATGCGGTGGCAAAAGTGAAAATTGTAACTACTGGCTTTAGTAATAATGCTATTCTAATATTGTTATCTGGCCCAAATAAATGTGGAACCGCTAGACTAGGATATAGATACTCTGACACAATTATATACCCTGATACAATACAGATTATTAAAGATAATTTTTATCTTAAATATTTGCCTATTGGAAATTATCAGTTTAAGATTATAGATAGTTGTAGTAATATTACAGATACTTTTAACATTAATGAGGTAGAGCGTTTACGATTCAATAACGTTACAGTTAAAAATGAATGCACACCTCAAAAAAAAATTATCTATTTCACCTCTTTTGGGGATGGGGAATTGAAAATGAAAAATTTGGCTACTGGTATATTTGAATATACTGAAACTGTTATTGCGCCTAAGGAAACTGTTAATTCTATTGCTAATATATCTCCGGGGAAATATGAAATTTCCTACTTCTTTGAAGATAAGTCCTTAGGAACAACAATACCCAAAAATGTTACATGTGCTTCGATTACAGATACTATCGTTGTGCCAGAATTCCATGAATCATATCCATCAGTAAATACTGCAAATGCTATTTTTTGTAAAAACAAAATTCATTTAGAAATAATTCCTGATAAAAGCAATGGAAATCCCCCTTTCAGATATCAAATAATTAAAGGTCCTCAAACTTTTTCAATTCAGTCTTCCAACGTTTTTGATGTATCTGAGGTGGGCATATATACTGCCCGCATATATGACAACTGCGGCAAAACATCAGTTAAAGACATAACTGTAGATTCCTTGTCTTTCCTTCCTATCAAAACAATGGCTTCTGTTTGTTCCAATAGCATAAAATTATTTTCGGGCTCATCTGTTTTTTATACCTACAACTGGAGTAAGGGAACAACTTTCAATTACACGGGCGACACATTGTATATCCCATATATAACCCCTGCTGATACGGGTATTTATACCATTAGTCAGTATGTGAAAATTAATGGTTGTACAGATACTTTGCATAGCACTTATCATTTATATGGAGGCAATTATTTTGGTCAGGACTTAAATATTTGTAATGGCTCGTCTATCCAAATTGGTACTCATAACTATACATTGCCAGGAGTATATGTTGACACTTTATTGAGTATTGGTGGCTGTGATAGCATTGTTCAGAGCAATATTGCATACTTAACTCCAAAAACATTTAAAGAAACATTGAGTGCTTGCAACTTTGTGGTTCATAATGGGAATATTTATTCTTCTTCTACAGATTTAATTGATACGGTTAAAAGTTTTAATGGATGTGATAGTATTTATAATAAGGTAGCTATTTTTATAAAACCACTTGTGCCACTAAGATTAGACACTACCTTATCTGGTTGCAAAAGCCTGATATTTAAGAATGCTTTTTACTATAGTAGTGCCATCGTAAAGGATACAGTAAAAAGTAGTCAAGGTTGTGATAGCATCTATTATACTGTAAATATTAATGTTACGCCAACTTCAAGTCCGTCTTTATTTATTCAAGGTAGTGATAGCATTTGTGAGGGAGAAGCTGCTACTTATGTTGCTCAAACTAAAAATGTAGGGAATAAGCCTGTTTTTAAATGGGAATTAAATGGAGTAAGTATACCAGTAACTGATAGTATTTTTGTCGGAAAATTGTTTAAAACTAATGATGTCATCCGTTGCAGCGTGAATAGTAATGCAATTTGCCAGTTAATCACCTCGGCCCAAAGCAATGCCATTAAAGTGGTTGTTTTGCCAAAGCTTACACCGTCCGTAAATATCCTTGTTAATAATGATGCAGTTTGTGTTGGCAATAAAGTAGAATTTGTTGCTAGTGTGATGAATGGAGGCAGTAACCCTACTTTTTTATGGCAAATAAATAATAGACATGTAGGTGCAAACATAGACACTTATGAAAGCTCTACTCTTAAAGATGGTGACGATGTTAATTGTATTGTTACTAGTAACCTCAATTGTGTTACCAGTAATGTAGCTAAAAGCAATAATATCAACATGTCGGTTTCGGAAGGTAATTGCGATACATTGTTTGTGCCAACAATCTTTAATCCTTTAAGTACTGTTCAAACAAACAACCAAATATTACGTCCCTTCTCTAGTGGCAAAACTATTAAGTCAATCACTTTTAAAGTTTTTAATCGATATGGAAGTCTTGTTTTTGAAAGCCATGATTTAAATAATGCTTGGGATGGAAGGGTGAATGGCATTTTGCAAGATGTAGGTACTTTTGTTTGGACATTGGCCTACACCAAATCATCAGGAAAACCAGTAAAAACAAGTGGAACGACGGTTTTGTATCATTAATTCAATTTTTTCCACGACTAAACAACTGGTTTATGAATAGCATACGGAAGAAATAGTTAGCTGATATTCTCGAAAACATTATCCTTATTTCACCTTCTCTTTTACTTCTTGCAACTTCAATAAAGCCTCCACGGGCGTTAATCTATTAATATCTATCGCCGCCAGTAGTTGCCGTATCTCATCGAACGTTTGAGAATGTGCATCAAAAATGGATAGTTGCATTTTGGGGGCAGCAATACTCTTTACTGCTTTTCGAGTATCCCGTACGTTCACCGTTGACTGTGTTTCGTCAACCGAAGAAACCGCCTCATCGGTTAACGGTAAACGGTCAACGGTCAAGTCGTCATCAACATGTTTTGCTTCCAATTGTTTTAAAATATCATTGGCACGTTCTATTAGTTTGGGCGGCATGCCCGCCATCTTTGCCACATGAATACCAAAGCTATGTGTACTTCCACCGGGAGCAAGCTTGCGAAGGAAGATGATTTTGTTAGCTATCTCTTTATTGGTAACGTGAAAGTTTTTTACCTGTGGTAATTTATCTTCCAATTCATTGAGTTCATGGTAATGTGTGGCAAATAAAGTCTTTGGTGCAAAAGGAGAGTTGTGCAGAAACTCAACAATACTCCAAGCTATCGAAATACCATCATAAGTAGAGGTGCCCCGCCCAATTTCATCAAGCAAAACAAGACTTCTTTGCGATATATTATTAATAATGCTGGCCGTTTCGTTCATCTCCACCATGAAAGTACTTTCGCCACCACTCAGGTTGTCGCTTGCACCTACTCGAGTAAATATTTTATCGGTTAATGGAATCTTTGCGGCCGTTGCAGGAACAAAACTACCAATATGCGCCATCAAAGTAATGAGTGCTGTCTGGCGTAGGATGGCACTTTTACCACTCATATTTGGTCCTGTAAGAATAATAATCTGTTGCTCATCGGGACTTAAATAAATGTCATTAGCCACGTAAGTGTCGCCCGGAGGAAGGTTACGTTCAATTACTGGGTGGCGACTTTCAGTTAGGTCAAGGGTTAAGCCATCATGCAATTCTGGCTTTTTGTAGTTAAAATTCAATGCATTCTCTGCAAAGCATAAAATACAATCCAAGATAGCCAAAATATTTCCGTTCACCTGTATTGGGGCAATGTAGTCTTGTAGGGCAAGCAACAGTTTGTCGTATAAATCAAGTTCAATGGCAAGCATTTTGTCTTCTGCCCCCATTATCTTTTCTTCATATTCTTTTAGCTCTGGGGTAATATACCGCTCTGCATTAGCCAACGTCTGCTTCCTAATCCACTCAGGCGGTACTTTGCTTTTATGAAGGTTGGTTACTTCAAGGTAATACCCAAACACATTATTAAAGCTAATCTTCAACGATGAGATGCCTGTAGCTTCTACTTCTCTTTGTTGAATATTCAGCAAATATTCTTTCCCTCCACTAGCAATTAGTCGCAGTTCATCAAGGGTGGCATTAATGCCTTGATTTAAAACGCTACCCTTGTTTACGGCAATGGGTGTGGCTTCGTTTATCTCTGCAATAATCTTTTCTACAATAAAGTGGCAAGGGTTCAGTGCATCGGAAAGTCTTTTCAAGTATTGATTATCGCTAACACTCAGTTGCAGTTTTATCTGTTCTACTTGTTGCAATCCTCGGGCAAGTTGCAGCACCTCTCGTGGATTGATTTTCTTCATTGGCAGCTTACTCACCAATCTTTCTACATCACCACATTGTTTTATGGCGGCAGAGAGTTGTTTGCGTATATCTGTCTGATTAGTAAAATACTCTACCGTGTCTAGTCTTTCATTAATCTTAGTAATATCTTTCAATGGTAACACTACCCAACGTTTCAGCATTCTTGCTCCCATTGGGCTAACGGTATTATCCAGCACTTTCAGCAAACAGTTCCCATCACCAATACCAGAATTTAATAATTCCAAATTGCGGATGGTAAATCGATCCATCCAGAGGTAATCATCCTTTTCCATCCGTTGAATGGAGGTGATATGCCCAAGGTTTGGGTGTTCTGTTTCCTTCAGGTAATACAATATTGCCCCAGCAGCCACCACGCCACTGTGCATATTTTCAACCCCATAACCTTTGAGGGAATGTGTTTGAAAATGCTTCAATAAACTTTCGGTGGCAAAAGCTTCTTCAAACAACCAAGCCTCCATGGTGTAGGTGTAAAACTTATTGCCAAATACCTCTTTAAATTGCTTTTGATGACTTCGTTGATACACTACCTCGGCAGGTTTTAGGCTTTGCAAAAGCTTATCAATATACTCTACATTGCCTTCCGCCACAAAGAATTCGCCTGTGCTAATGTCCAGAAAAGCAACGCCAAGTTCTGTTTCAGTAAAGTGTAGCGCTGCAAGAAAGTTGTTACTGTTTAGTTCGAGAAGTTTATCGTTAGTGGCAATGCCGGGCGTAACTAGTTCGGTAACGCCACGCTTCACGATGCCTTTTGCTTGCTTAGGATCTTCGAGCTGATCGCAAATGGCCACTCGATAACCTGCTTTAACTAGTTTATGTAGATAGGTATCTAATGCATGATGTGGAAACCCTGCTAGCTGACTACTATTTGCATCGCCATTGTTTCTTTTGGTTAGGGTGATGCCCAAAACTTGAGAAGCTTTTACGGCATCATCGCCAAATGTTTCGTAGAAATCGCCCACACGAAATAATAAAATAGCGTCGGGGTATCGTTGTTTGATAGCCCGATGTTGCTGCATTAAAGGAGTTTCTGAGGTAGCCTTAGCCATAGCTACAAATATACTATGCTATGAAATATAATATAGGTGCGATGAATTGTGGGGAAAAGTAATAGAAAACAGGAGATAAGTGATTATTTTTCTGTCAAATATTTTCACTACTAAGGTCACATGGAAAAATTAAAGTTACAAGGGTTAGTTTCTGTTTTGATTATCACGTACTAAATTTTTAATGACTATCCGCTATTTGGTAATTCTAATTAATTTAGTATTTTTGACTAAATAAATAAGCAATGAAACTAGCGAACTTCTTTAATGATTATTCGGATGAACAGAGTTGTAAAGCTTTCTTCAAGTCAAGTCGTGAATC
>CANFLL010000130.1 GCA_947447825.1 Chitinophagaceae bacterium
AGTTCTTGCAAACAGTGGATAATATCCTCAAAAAAACAACTGAGGCAATCAGACCTAACAGAACCTTTCCCAGAAAACATAAACAGAAAAAACCTAAATCAATGAACTATAAAATAATGTGATGAAATCTCTTAACTTAACGACATTGACATCACCCTTGTGTTTTTGTGGTTAAAATTCTCTGGAATAGGAAAAATAAAAATGCCACATACATCATTTATGAATGACACATGTAGCATTTTTTATAAATTTAAAAGTAATAACTTTAAAATAAGAATTGCTTTGGAGCTAACCATGATAAACTAATTTCATCTGGCACTTTCATTCTTTCAGCTATTCTTTTATATCTGCTGGCAAGAGTACACAAATAATCTTGTGCTTTACTTGCCCCATCTTTTAAACCAGTTAATGACTCAATTTTCCATAAAATCACCAAGTGTTCTATAATGCTCGCATAATCCCAAGTGGTATAAACACCAATTTTCTGAGTAATAGCAGAGAAATCTATGAACAAGTTTTCATTCTTTCCACCTTTATCCATCAATACTGCTGGCATGGTAATTTGTTTACGCATCATTTGTTCAAATGCAGATAACGCACCATTTGGATCGATTTCAAAAATCTTAGACATGAAAGATTTATAAGCTTTTTCATGTCGTGCTTCATCACCAGCTATGGTTTTACAAATTCTAGAAAGGGTAAAATCACCAGCCTTATCAGCTAATTTTCCTGTATTTACGTGCGAGATTCTTGTTGCTCGTTCTTGAAAAGAGGTATAAACTATTGCTTGATACGGATCATGATTGGTATTTGGATTGAAACCATTGTAAATTAATCTATGAATAGTTTGTTCCACCTCTTTCATATCACATCTGCCAGATAAATAAAGGTATTTATTAAGCAAATCACCATGACGATTTTCTTCTGCTGTCCAAGCTCTAGACCATCTTACCCAACCGTTAGGACTAGTTAAGTTTCGTTCGGTATTAACCATCAAATTAAAATATGTTTGATAGCTAGGGAGTGCTTCTTCCGTAATCATATTTCCCACTAATGACGTGATAACTGAATCTGGAATACTTGCAGTTCTTTCCCTTAATTGTTTAATTTGATCTAAAGCATCTTCTTGTGTTAGTTCAGGCAAAAAATCTGTTGGTTGCCAACATTCATCAGGATCAACTAATGTAGTCTCTATAGTTTCTGAAACAAATCCTTCAATCATGCCAATCACCTCCATATTCTTGGCTAACATGTTACTTTCTTCTTTTTGCATTATATGTGTTGTTGTAAAAAATAAAATATTAAAGGTGTAAATATAGCTGATGAAAATCAGTTGATTATTAAATTATGTTTTGAATTGCGTTAATTTATGTAAACCCTCTTTTTGCTGTTCAGGTATTTTTGTTTTATAACCTCACTCATTGTGGTATTATATACCTTACTCTCCACCCAAGAAATAATATCTAAATAGGCAAATGCTCTAGTTTCAAACCTGCTTTTTTCATATTTCTTAATTATTTCAAGGAAAATAACAAATTCATCATGCATTTTTCTTGGGGAAATATTAAAAGATTTTCTTAAAAATTTAAACATCTCTTCTTCTATTACAGTTAAGTTTTGCATTTTAGCCATAAACCTATAAACAGACTTAATTAAATACTCAATGAGTTCCATGTTGCCTAACTCATAATGCGCCATCAAATGCATTAGTCGTGCATAGCACTGTAAATCATTTCTCAGACCTAATTGGTCATTGATAATTTTTTGCAAATAATCTATGCAAGTGGCATAATCCCCATATCCAAAATAAAGGGTGGCAAATTTATAGTTAAACACCAAAATCCGATGCTTATCAACAAATAAGGCATATTCTTCAAGTTGCGCTTCGATAGTTTTTATCAAAGTGAGTCCTTCGCTAAAAGTGCCAAGCATTAAATGCTGGTTAATTTTAGCACTGTTAATATAAATGAAAGTATGAACTCGAAAATTATCATGTTGGTTAGCAAGTTCAGAGGTAGAAAATTTTTCAAATTCCTTTAGCGTTATCTCAAATTTTTCAAAATTTCGCAAATCAAAATGAGCATTAAGAAGGTTGTGCAGTCCTTTAATGTAATGACCAATTTCAACCTGTTTCATGACCTCTTGGCTATTGAATAAATCCAACCATTTCTGACTATAACGATAATACATCAAAAAATCTTGCCTAATGAAAGCATACCAAACATAACTTTGAAACATATACAGTTTTTCATAAAACCCTGCTTCTTCATAATTGATAGTAGGAAGATTTTCTTTAAAAAACTGTTTTACATGAATTTCATCTTCTTCGTTTCGTGCATGTCCATTTTTCACATACCATCCATAAAGCAACAAAGCAAGGTTAGACAATTTAGACACCCTGCTTATGTGCTCACTAACAATAGAGGCTTCTGTTGCCAAATTAGTTGTTTTCTCAAGCGTACTTCGGGTAATGTGCAGTGTTTCAATCTTTTTCTCTAATGAAATTACTTGAGTCAAAAAATTAAACTTGTAGTTTGCCCAAGCTATTTCTTTTACTCTTTCTAGTATCCTCAAACTCTGGTGCTTTAATCCTTTATTGTAAAGGATTCTAGCATAATCCAATTGCTCATTTAGTTGTAAATCTAAATTGTCTGAATTCTTTAATAAACGTAAACTTGAAAGTATTTGCTTGTATAAATGTGTTTTTAAGTTAGCTAACTGTGGTTTTTCAATGGTAACAAGCTTTTTCAACAAAAGCTTTTCATTATATTCACTAAGCTTATCTAAGGCATCAAATAATTGAACAATTTTTAAATCTTCTTTTGTAGAGCTACGATTAATATAAAGCTTAAAATGCCGCTTCTCCGATTTTTCAAGGGAGTGAATCAATTGATGTAATATATCTGTACTGCGATTGGGCATCATTTAAAATATTTCTTGAAATATAATGCCATAAAGGATTTAATCCATTTTTGGAACTTTTTGACATCAATAATTGCAATATAAGTTGTTTTAACCAAGTAACCAAGTCTCAATATTTTTGTTTTATCAAGTTTAGAAAAAAACTTTATTAATATTTGAAACCTTATTAAGTTAAGCAAAATTTACTAAGAACTATTTTTCATATGGCAAGCAATCGTTAGAGGTCGTCCTGTTTCTACAGGGAGACCCTTTTTTTTGTACCTATATTGATACAAAAACTCCCTCTACAAAACATTTAGAACCCTGAAATTTGGTCTTTTCTTTCACTTGCTTGAAGGTGATTTATCCCAAATAGTAGTGATTTCAATTTTTGAAGGATAGTTGATTATTGAATGTTAATTATGCAAGCAGTGGCTTTGAAATTCATTCAGGGTTTACCTAACTTTTTAAAGCAACTTTTTTGCTTCAATGCTAACCACTTCACTAACAACTTCATGTAAAGTTCCGCGCTTATCTTCAGCTAAAAATTCTAATAAAGCCTTGCTGAACCCATAACCAGTTGCATCTGGAGGAATTACTGAGCCAACTTGATTGAGCAATAATAAATTTTGATCCTTTAAATTCTTCACCGAATTCCAAGCTTCAGCACTTACATAAATCTGTTGTGAAATATTATAACTAAATTCTTCATTAATGTTCTGAATAACAGCCCTTTGCATATCCCTTGCCGAAAATTCAGGATTGCTCACTCTACTAATCACATTGGCCAATGAAATCCTTTCTACTAATAAAGCAAGCCTTTCATAAGCTTGCAACTGCATCATTTTTGATCCTTCTACCTTTTTCCCCTCCTCAATTACAGACTTTCTTTGCAAATAAATAAGCCAAGATATAATACCCACAAAACAAACCCCAACAAAGCAAAGCACTAAAATTAAACTCGAATCCATACATTATTTTTAGAAGAGTGACAAAAATAGTGGAATTGGCTATACCCTAGCCCTCATAAAACCTAAAGGGTGCAAATAAGTTTTTCGCTTAATATCCGAAATGCCAACCGTATAAGGGTTCAAAACCCTAATAGGGATTCACCGTCAGCGAAAAACATATTTACACTCAACCTAAAAGGCAAACAATATCTCGGTAGCTCCATACCCAAAGCGACTATCGTACTTGTTAATAAAACTTTTAACTTGCTTTTTAGGCTTTAAAAAGTCGTGAATATCTTCTTTCAGCCTTCCTTTTCCAATTCCATGAATAACAATTAGACTAGACTGACGATGCGCAACCGCTAAATCGAACCACTTCTCAAATTCAGTTAACTGTATGTCCAATATTTGCCTATTAGAAAGTCCTTTCCAATCGTCAATAAGTTTTTCAATATGTAAATCCACCACTGACCTAGATGGTTCTAGGTTTTTTCTGGTGTCGCCTACTTCATACACTTTAAATCCTTTTGAAGTAAGCGGACTTAATTCGAATTTTTCTTCGGGTATATGATCTGGATAAACATCAAAAAGCTTGTAAGTAATAGATGGCAGGTTCTTATCCTTCATTTCCTCAATTCGCTGAAACAACTGCTTTGGCTTAATCTTTATGGAAGTCTCAAAGTGTGCCACTTTCTTTTTGTCGGGTATTGCTAACGCAAAATCTACCAGAAAAGTAGGCGTATCATTAACCTTTTCAAACTCAATATCATGTAAATAAAAATCTTGAAATGCACCAATCTGGTTATGTATTTCAAAGTTTATTGAATTTAAAAAC
Source organism: Chitinophagaceae bacterium (assembly GCA_947447825.1). Taxonomy (GTDB): domain Bacteria; phylum Bacteroidota; class Bacteroidia; order Chitinophagales; family Chitinophagaceae; genus Parasediminibacterium. The sequence continues at coordinate 4,687 of CANFLL010000130.1, forward strand.
TGCTGTTTATAAACAAATGAATAATTAGTATTTGTTTTGTTAACCAAATAGATTTTAAGCAAATCAACAACCTCATCATTAAATTCATCTAAAGAAAACTTAGGCATCAACACTACCCAAACGCCATCTTCTGTTTTTATTTTGGTGGGTTGAGGTTTTTCTTTTGGAATATTATCCAAAAAAACTTTAGGTTTCTTTACTTCCTCAACCACTTTCTTCTTAGAAAACCTGTAGAAATAAGGAAAATCAATCTGATCCATATAAGCAGGAAAGTTCACTCCTCTAACTTCTATCATCACCATTTTATCATTCATTATCTCAACAACCCTTCCCTCTTCATTGCTAATAAGTACAATAATTTCATCTCCTACTTCGTATTTCATATTAAATCCCAATTTTCTTCCTTAAAAACGCAAATGTAGGTTGTAAAGGAAAGGAATATGTTTTACGTTGTAAGTTATACGTCTTACCTCAAGGTTTAATAACGTGCAACGTATAACTTACAACATAAAACTTACGACTTATTATTTACATCTAATCTATCAATGCCTTTTGACCTTATTTTTGCTATCCTACCAAAGAAAAATGAGGGTTCATTATGAAGAAAATAGAATTAGAAATAGTTGCTTTATCACATAGTATAACACAAACGCATTCGTATGCAGTAGTGTTGGGAGAAGTGAACGGACTTCGCCGATTGCCAATCGTTATTGGAGGATTTGAAGCTCAAGCAATTGCTGTTGCCTTGGAAAGAATGAGTCCAAGCCGCCCTTTAACGCATGATTTGATGAAGAATTTTATGAATGCCTTCGACGTTCAACTCCAAGAAATAATTATTAATGATTTGCAAGAAGGAATTTTCTATTCTAAACTTGTCTGTTTCACAGAACACGATACGGTAGAAATTGATAGCCGAACAAGTGATGCATTGGCATTGGCCGTAAGATTTAGCTGCCCAATTTATACTTATGAAAACATATTAGATAGTGCTGGCATAATGATGGGCGATGCTGCACCGCAAAAAAGCAAAGGTGAAGCAGTAGGAATTGAAGAAACTGGCAGCGGTGAACGTGAAGACCTAACCTCATTGAGCCTGTCTGATTTGGAATCTCTACTGAATGATGTGCTTGAAAATGAAGACTACATTAGGGCTATTGCCATTAGAGATGAGATAAATAAGAGAAAGTAGTTGTTAGTGATTAGTTATTAGTGGTTAGAATAAGGCATTTGCTTTCTCCGATACATATTTAACTAATCGGCATTATCTAACAACTAACCACTAATAAATAATAACTAAATGCTCCTCTTTCCCAACTGTAAAATAAATCTCGGACTAAATATCTTTCGCAAAAGAGAGGATGGTTACCACGATTTGGAAACTGTTTTTTATCCTGTGCCACTAAAGGATGGGTTGGAGATAATTCGAGAGCAGTCAACAGTGAACAGTGAGCCGTCAACCGTTAACTGTTTACCGTTTACCGATGATCGAAGCGAGGAAAATAGCGATACCACACCTACCGCTCTCCATAATAATCGGTCAACGGTCAACGGTCAACGGAAAACGGAAAACGGTGTGCGGTTAACTACTTCCGGATTAATCATAAACGGCAATAGCGAAGATAACCTCTGCATTAAAGCCTATTATCTTCTTAAAAAAGACTTTCCTTCTTTACCAAATATACAAATGCACCTGCACAAAGTGATTCCAATGGGTGCAGGATTGGGCGGCGGAAGTGCTGATGGCGCTTTTGCTTTGAAACTATTGAATTATATTTTCCATCTAAAATTATCTTCCCAACAATTGATTGATTATGCCTTGCAATTGGGTAGTGATTGTCCCTTTTTTATCCTGAATAAACCTTGTTTTGCTACTGGCAGAGGCGAAAAGATGGAGGAAATGGCTTTGGATTTATCAGCATACCAATTTGTAATCATTAATCCTAAAATACATATTGGCACAGGATGGGCATTTGGAAACATAACACCGAAGATTCCTTCTCAATCAATAAAAAATATTATTACTCAACCGATACATACTTGGAAGGACACGTTGCTGAACGATTTTGAGCCACCTGCCATCCATCATTACCCAGAAATAGGTGCCATCAAAAAAGAATTGTACAGGCAAGGAGCTGTTTATAGTAGCATGACGGGTAGTGGTAGTACCGTATTTGGTATTTTTGAGAAAGCTATCAATCCAACACTTTCTTTTCCTGAATATTACTTTTTGTACAATACTTCCACTGCTCAATAAAGAGTTTATACCTACAAACTGGGTAATTTATAAGGCAAACTAAGGGCCTTATAATGCAAACCAAGTGACTTATATTGCAAACTGAAGGTCTTATATTACAAACTAAGAGTCTTATAAAGCAAACTAAGAGGCTTATAAAGCAAACTAAAGTTCTTATTCTGCAAACTAAAGTTCTTATTCTGCAAACTAAGAGGCTTATAAAGCAAACTAAGGGACTTATATTGCAATATAAGAGGCTTATCTAACAGATAAAGGGTCTTATCTAGCAGATAAAAGAGACTGATTATGCATAAAAACAGATTGATGACAAAAATGAAACCCTTCCTTTAATTCAAACCATTTCACCATTGAACTATACTATGGGCAGGATGCTTTATTTTCGCCGACTAATTAAAAAAATAACAGGAACGAGTGGCAGACATCATACAATTATTACCAGATAATATAGCTAATCAAATTGCAGCAGGAGAGGTGATACAAAGACCTGCTAGTGCTGTGAAGGAACTATTGGAAAATGCAATAGATGCTGGTGCCACAAACATTCAACTGATTGTTTCGGACGCAGGTAAAGCCCTTGTACAGGTAATAGACAATGGCAAAGGCATGAGCGAAACCGATGCTAGAATGAGCTTTGAAAGACATGCTACCAGCAAGATTAGAAATATTGATGACTTGTTTAGTATTAAAACAATGGGTTTTAGGGGAGAGGCATTGGCTAGTATTGCGGCGGTGGCTCAGGTGGAACTAAAGACAAGAAGGGCTGAGGATGAACTAGGCACTTTTATTACGGTAGAAAACAGTGTGGTAACTAAACAAGAGCCTTGCGCTGCTAACATAGGCACAAGTATTAGCATGAAGAACCTGTTTTTTAATGTGCCCGCACGTAGAAACTTCCTAAAGACAAATGCAGTAGAAACAAGGCACATTATTGATGAGTTTACACGGGTAGCAATGGCCTACCCACAAATATTTTTCTCGCTTACCATTAATGGGCTGGAACAATTTCATTTGGAATCGGGTAGCATTAAACAAAGGATTGTTCAACTTTTGGGCAATAATTACAACACCAAATTGGTAAGTGTAAAGGAAGAAATGGACTATGTAAACGTGTATGGCTTTGTGGGTAAACTAGAAACTGCTAAGAAAACACGGGGAGACCAATACTTTTTTGTGAACAACAGATTTATAAAGAGTGCTTACCTAAATCATGCGGTCAACAGTGCCTTTAGCGATATGATTGCCAAGGATAGTTTTCCTAGTTATGTTTTATTTATTGATTTAGACCCTGCCCAGATTGATATAAATGTTCATCCTACCAAGCAAGAAATAAAGTTTGAGGATGAACGAATAGTATACGCGTTTGTGCAAGCAGCCGTAAAACATGCTTTGGCTCAGTTTAGTATTGCTCCATCACTCGATTTCACATTGAACCCAGAAATACAAGGTCTTGATGCTGTGAGTAAGCCATTTACCAATCGCCAACAGGAAGAAACTTCTTCATCCAGCTTATTTAAAACCTTTTCTCAAAAAGGACAAGCGCATTTGATGGAGCCTACCAATAAAAGTGAATTGAAGCATTGGAAAGACTTTTTTCAGCCAAATGAATTAAATACTGATGAACTGATAGGTAGTGTGCCTGCTAGTAAACCCATACCTACTTATGGTTTACAAATACCGATAGATGATGAATCGTCATTGGTAAACATGACATCTCCATTATCTAAGTATGCCTCTATGCGTTGCATTCAGGTTCATAACACCTACATATTGGCAACAGCAGAAAGTGGTTTTCTGTTGGTGCATCAACAACTAGCGCACGAACGTATCTTGTACGATATGTATAGTGCCGCATCGCACGGAACTCAGGTGATTACGCAGCAAAGTCTTTTTCCTGTAACGCTGGAATTGTCTGCCCCTGATGCTGCTTTATTGCAAGATTTATTGCCATCAATTCAGGTGATAGGCTATGCCATTGAACCTTTTGGCAATAACACCTTCATCATTCAGGGGGTTCCCGCCGATATATTAAAGGGGAATGAAAAGAATAGCATTGAGCTATTGTTAGAACAATTCAAGCATTTTAATAGTGATATAAAATTTAGTAACAGGGAAAAATTGGTTCGTTGTATGGCTCGTCAGCAATCCATTAAGGCTGGTCAATCACTTACTGAACATGAGATGCAGACCCTTATTGAAAAGTTATTTGCTTGCACTACTCCGAATGTTACGTCAACGGGTAGCCCTACTTATGTGGCATATACCGAAAATCAGATAGACAGGATGTTTCAGCGATTGATGTAGAAGAAAATATGTGTGCTTGGATGAATTGAAAACAAATCCAATGTAGACTATTACAGTTGGTATTCATAAGTGGTTTAGCTTTTGAATCAATTTAGTAATCCCAATTTTTTCCGAATTACTTCTCGTCAAGCTTTCTTAAAAGATCAGCAATAATTTGATTCTTTTCGTTTAGTGCATATTCCTTTTCATCCAACGCTTTATTCTTTTCAGTTATTACTTGGTCTCTTTGATTTATTTCTTGATTCTTTTCATTCAATTCTTTTAGGAATTTTTTCTCCTTATCTCCAAACATAGCATTTACACTTCTCCATGCTTCTTGTTCTGTCTCTATTTTTTTCTTTTCTTTTGGATCAGTACCAGAATGATGCAGAATATCTGTCATAATTTGAACCTCTTCAATATCTGTAGTATGATTAAATTCTTTG
>CANFLL010000131.1 GCA_947447825.1 Chitinophagaceae bacterium
CATTAACCAAAAGTCCTTTCTTAGATACCGATTTACCAGCTATTGGCGTAGCAGGACACTATAAATACAAGGGCATCTATGTAGTAAACGATATTGAAACAGGTAGTTTTAGCCCAGAAATAAGCGTTAATGTTGTGGGTCGATAAGAATTGAAAGTTGCGAGTTAAGAGTCGAAAGTCATAAGTTAAAAGTCAAAAGTTAAGAGTCGAAAGTCTGGGAGTATAAAAGAAAGAGGCAGTTGAGAAGTATTATCTTCCTAACTGCCTCTTTTTATTTTGACTAACATTCAACTTTTGTAAGACTATCGACTTTCGACTCTTGACTTTTGACTTATGACTCTTGACTCTTGACTTTTGACTATCGACTCTTGACTATCGACTTATGACTTTCCACTTTCGACTTTTGACTATTGACTATTGACTATTGAAAATTACTGGCTAAAAATAAAGGCGACCTCATTTCTGAAGTCGCCTTGCATCTATAAACAACCAAAATAAAAACTACTAATTCTTTATGAACTGTTTTTGTTGAACACTATCTCCCTTCAAAACAACCCTGTAACTGCCGTTTGCAATTGATGCCACTGGCATAGAAACATTGTTTGTACCAATAGAAAGACTAATTTGCTGGATAACCAAAACCTTGCCCAACACATCAACTACTTGCACCACAGCAGCACCAACCTTAGTGCTACTCAATTGCAAATGAAGCACACTATGAACAGGATTTGGATAAATAGCAAAACTATTGGATGATTTAACACCCTCTTCCACCACTGTACTATAAACAAATTTGCCTGTTTTGTCTATCATTTTCAATCGATAGTAGGTGATGCCTGTTGCACTTTTATCTGTGAAACAATATGTGTTTATGGATGCTCCTTTCGCCGCCACAGAAGCAATGTCTGTAAATGAAGCCCCATCTTTACTACTTTGAACAGCAAATGAAGCCGTAGAAACCTCATTGGCTGTATTCCAATTTAGCAAATTATCAGTTCCTAAGCTTGATGCGGAGAAGCTGGTAAGAGAAAGTGGTAATGGATTTGAAACCAATAATACATTACTTGTTGTAGTTGGGTTAACCACACAAGTTTTGTTGCTAGCCACCACACAATAAACACTATCCCCCGTAACTAATGCAGAATCTGTATAAGTGCTATCCCCGCTACTTACTAAAACACTGTTTTTATACCAACTATAGGTTGGGGTAGAGCCGCCATTTGTAACAGTTGCCGTAAATGTTTCTGTTGAGCCATTAATAGCAGAAGAAATAGAAACAGTAGCTGTGGAGGTAGCTGCAACATTGATAGATAAAGTATTGCTTGAAACTGTATCCGCAACAACACATGCTTCACTGCTTATCAATTTACACAAAACTAGAACTTGTCCTGGAAGGGTAACGGTATAAGAAATTGATTGTTGTGAAACAGGAATTGTTGTGCCATTTATGCTCCATTGATAGATTGGTTTGCTGCCACTATTTGTAGTACTAGCATCTAAAGTTATTAGAGATGGAGCACAAGCAGTACCTGTGGTTGACAAAACCGAAGACTTAATTAAAATAGATGCTGTTTTTGGTGTAATAACCGACAATACCAATGTAGCACTACTATCGCAACCAACTGCATTAGTGAGATGAGCAGTGTAAGTGCCAGCCTTGTTATAAACAGTTCCATTGAATTTATAAGAACTATTACCACAAATACTATCTATTGTGGTAGAAGTAGAAGTCTTTTTAATTGATAATATTAAATGTGCTGCACTATCCGCTCCCTGACTATTAGTAAGATACGCTGTGTAAGTGCCAGCCGAATCGTACGTTACGCCATTGAAAGTGATGCTCGATCCTGCACAAATACTAGTATCTGTGGTTGATGAAGTGGCAGCAGAAACTACGCTTCCATACATCGTAAAGGTGGAAAGCGTGAATTGCGAATTGTTAGTTCTGGCAGCTGCACCCCATAAATAAACCCTCAAATAAAGTTTGGCGTTATTGTTTACTTTAATGCTCAAACCCGTTGTGTCGGCACCACTAGCCAAATAGTCTACAGTGGTATATAATATATTCCCTGCGCTTCCTGCAGAATCTAAGAAGGTAGCTTGTCCATTATCAAACAAAGTAGAATCACCTACTGCATAAGCAATAGCATAATTGTTTGTAGCACTTGCAACTGTTCCATTACCCTTTATGGTAATTCCATTTACATCCATTTTATAGCCAGCAGCCGGACTAATGGCAAACTGAACATATTCGCCTTTTGCATTGGCTGTGTCAAAAGTTGCATTAACACCATCCGCTGCAAATCCACGAGGACGTGCCGAACCAAAAGTTATGGTTCTTCTTGCGGCAGCCGGCACTTGCAAAATTCCCTTACCATAAGTTAATCCTGTTACCACATTTTTGCCAGCAGCAAGAAAAGGAGTGGTATTTTTTATTCCAGTAATGATGTTTGCAGTGTTATACACAAATCCAGTTGCCGTTACCACACCTTTTGGCGTAGTAATGCTCAAAGTGCCTGATGAACCATTACCCACAATGGCCAATATGGTTGTGTCGTTAACAACTGTAAAACTAGCAGCGGCTGTTCCACCAAAACTTACTGCTGTAGCTCCCGTAAAGTTTACACCAATAATGGTAACCGTATCGCTTATGGCAGCAGTAGTTGGGGTAAATGAAGTGATGAAAGGAGAACAACTGATGGTAACTTTCACATTAATATAGAGGCTATCACAACCAATAGAACTTTGCACTGTATCAATAAAAGTAGTGGCGGCAGTGTAGGTTTTGCCTTTATAAGAAACACTTCCACAACCAATTAAATTTAGTGCTTTTATGGCAGCAGGAGCAGTAACCTTCAATTCTAACACGGCTGTACTGTCACCACCCAAGCTATTGGTTAAATGAGCGGTGTATGTTCCAGCTTTGGAGTATGATGTGCCATTGAAAAGATAGGAGCTACCATAGCAAATAGTTTCTTTATTGATGGATGAAGAAGCATCGGCAGTAACCTTACCTATGATGGTGAAATTTGTAATCGTAAATTGTGAAGCGTTTGTTCTGGCAGCTGCTCCCCACAAATAAACACGTAGATAGATGGTGGAACCATTTTTTACTACAATATTTTGATTAGCAGTATCAGCCCCACTTACTAGATAGTCATTAGTGCGATACAATATATTTCCTGTAATTCCAGCAGAATCTAAGAAGGTAGCTCCTCCGCTGTTAAACAATGTGGAGTCGCCTATTGCATACGCAATTGCATAATTGTTAGTAGCACTAGCTACAGTACCGTTTCCTTTAAGGGTAATTCCATTAATTGCCATGTTAAAACCAATAGCCGGACTAACAGCAAACTGAACATATTCGTTTTTAGATACCGCTGTATCAAATGTGGCAGTTGTGCCATCGGCAGCAAAACCACGAGGACGAGCTGAACCAAAAGTTATTGAACCTCTTGGTGCTGAAGGAACTTGCAAAATGCCAGCCCCATAATTAAGCCCAGCAGTTACGTTTGCTCCAGCCGTAATAAATGGAGAAGCTGTTTGAATGCCTTTAATAATGTTTGCTGAGTTGTAAACGAAGCCTGCTAATACACTCGTTCCACTTGTATTCGTAACACTCACATCTCCACTTGTGCCAATGCCAACGATGGCTTTAAGCGTACTGTCATTAACCACTATAAAACTAGTAGCATTTGTGCTACCAAAACTAACTGATTTGGTACTGTTAAAATTACTTCCAATGATGGTAACCGTATCGCCTGTTGCCGCAAGTAATGGAGTGAAAGATGTAATGATTGGCACACAACTGATAGTTATGGTTACCTTATTTAGAATACTGTCACAACCCAATGTACTTTTAATGGTATCTGTTACAACAGTAGCTTTTGTGTACGTTTTTCCATTGAACACCACGCTTCCACAACCTATTAAACTTGTTGTTTTAGTTGTTGCAGGTGAAGCCACTGTTAGGTTTAAGGTGGCTGCACTATCAGCGCCAACACTATTTGTTAAATGTGTAGTGTAGGAACCTGATGCTGAGTATGTGTTTCCATTAAATGTAAAGGAATCTCCGTTGCAAATGGTTATATCCGTGTTAGAAAAGGTTGCTTTTGTAGCGGTTGCAGTACCACTAACAATAAAATTAGTGATAGTAAACTGCGACGTATTGGTTCTTCTGGAAGCGTTCCATAAATAGATTCTTAAATAAATTTTAGAACCATTGTTAATGGTAATATTTTGCCCTGTAGTATCAGTGCCAGAAGCAAGATAGTTGCTAGAAGTGTATAATACATTACCAGTTGCCCCAGCAGAATCAATGTAAGTTGCCCCACCATTTTCAAACAGAGTAGAGTCGCCAATAGCAATTGCAACTGCATAATAGTTAGTTGCACTAGCCACTGTTCCATTACCCCTAAGCGTAATGCCAGTAATATTTAAATCGTAGCCTTTAGTAGGGCTCACTTCAAACTGCACATATTCTTTTTTGGCAATTGCAGTATCTACTGTGGCGGTTGCACCATCAGCAGCAAAACCACGAGGTCGTGCAGTGCCAAATGTGATGCTACCTCTTGCCGAAGTGGGCACTTGCAAAATGCCACTACCATAACTTATTGCTGCGCTGGAATTTGCAGTTGCCGTGATGAATGGCGTTGTTCGCTGAATGCCCGAAATAATGCTTTGGGCATTTGTTTTACCAATGCCTACCATCATAAAAACAAGGAGGGCATAGTGCAATAACTGTTTGATTGAATTCACTTTTTTCATTTTAGCGTAGTTTGTTTTTGAGCTGATTTGTTGTTTCAATAAATGATGTATAAAAAATAGATTTTCTCCTGTTTAATTAAATTAGCCAGAAGTTGATCTATTGTGAGCTATTCTGTGAACAAATATTTTTAAAGGATACCAACTAAATTAAATGTGCTGCTTAAATTAGAATAAGTAATTAAATTTTTTTTGATAATAGTTGGTGATTAGAACATATTGGATATACTGATTATGGTTGATGATAGCAACAGCATTAGCTGATGGCAGGCTTCATTTTTTTGATGGCAGAAGCCCAAACAGTTGAAGGCATGGTTCATTATTTTGTTGGTACACTACATTTTTTTTATTAGGAGCTATCCTAACAGTAGGTGGTGCGCTTAAATATTTAGACTACAGCTACCATAACTGATGGTGGCAAGCTCTCTCTAATGGGTAAAGCCAAAAATAAAAATTTAACACTCCATTTTCTCTACCACTAAATCAAATCAAATGCTTGTGCAAACTGACATAACTCAAAGTATTCATTAACATTAAGCTTTTTACGTATCTTTTTTCTATGGGTTTCTACAGTGCCTAAAGCCAAAAAAAGTTCATTCGCAGTTTCTAAGGAACTCTTTCCTAGTGCCATCAACTTCAAAATTTCCACCTCTCGTTTCGTTAATTGCGAAAACAAATGGAAATTCTTTTTTCTAAAATTATTCTCTTGTAATATTCTTTCTACCTTTTGTGTAACGTGCTGAATCGGGTCAATTTTAAAAGACATGTTAATTACAAGCAATGGAAGTCCTTCATCATCACGAAGTAAAATCTTCATAGTGCTTAAATGCCATGTCCATACTTGATTATTATTGAGTTTAACTTGTTGAAAAAAGGTAACATTTTCATCTGTATTTTCATCAAGCATGGCATGTAGCTTAGGGGTATAATCCTTAGCATCTTCGGGATTAAAATACTTCTCGGTGTACTCAGTAACTGTATAGTTTCTAAACTCTTTGAGGCTGATACCCAAAAGTGCAAGACCAGATGGTGACATATATTCCAATGAGAAGCCAGGCATTCTAAAAATCACAATAACACCAGGCATAAATTTAGCAATTGCATCTATTTCCTTAATTCTGTTTTGAATCCTCTGTTCCAATTTTTTGTTTTTTAAGTATTTATGAACTTTTAATGCAATTTCATGAATCTGTGCAAACAAGCTTTCGTTTACTAACGCACAAGTATTACAATTTTCAATCAGCTAACTTTTAAATCCTTGTAACAACAGACAAAGTAATTGAATGGTTGCAAATAAATGTAATTGAAAGAAAAATAATGTATCATTTCAATTAAATACGACAGATGTAAACTATTTGTCAAAAGGTTTAATAATATTATTTACATCTTTTAAATAATTGGTAATTTAAATAGAAAATACCCGTTTACGGGTAGATATTACAAGAATTGATACCCCTATTTTTGTCAATAATTATTTAACTTGTTTTGAAAATGAACGAATCAACGATTTTGCTATATTAATTAAAACCTAATATTTAATCAGAATTGAATTAAAAAAAAGACAAAGAATAAATAATTTTTAAGTTAACACAGAAGGAAATTTTGAACATCAGCACAAAATAATTACAGGGAATTAGTTTTTAGAGAATTACCATTATATAGTCATCAGTTCTTTGTTTTATTATCATTTTCTTTCTTCATAATGCTAAAATAGTGGAGACATATTATTAAAATTTACAAGACAGTTAAATATTATTCATTAAGAATCCTAAAATAACCAAAGTGGGGTGTGATTTCCAAAAAACAAGTTTCAAGGCATTGTGTATGGGCAGGTGCACATCTGTCCATACGCCTTGAAAACATAAACTCAATTAACATCAATGAATTGAGTTTATAATTTTGGCAACACTTCATAAAGAATAGCCTCTGAAAGACAGAACAATAAAGACGGGAACATTTTGCATTGAGTAAACTAAACATATATATTTCAACGGGCAAAACAAAATTTTAACAAACAAAACAATTCAAGTATGAAAAAAACAGTAAGCACACTTTTTATGGTTATGATGGCAGCGGCCATATTCTCTTGTAGCAAAAGCAGTGATTCAACAGCAGCAGTAGCTGGTACAAATCAAGCAACAGTTGATGGGGTAGTTACAGATTTCTCTAAAGTAACGACAGCAACTAAACCAGATAGTAAAACATTGACAATTATTGGGACTAATGGGTCTACAACTGCTACAAACAGTTTGTACCTATCGATACAATCTAAAAGTGCATTAAAAATTGGCACTTATTCATCAACGGATTCTACCACAACCAGCTATATTTCTTTGGCGGTATCATTGAGTGGAAAAAATTATGGGGCAACTAGTTCTACAGTTACCATTACAAAACTTGACACTTTGGTTTCAGGTACTTATAGTGCCACCGTTTACGATTCTTCTATGCATTCTAAAGCCGTTTCAGGAAATTTCTCCTCTAAGTTCTAATTATTAATTCATTTCATCACGCCCGTTGAAATGTTTTTATAATTGCTTTTGTGTAAAAACAGAAACACTATATCAAACTCGTTGAAACTTCCAATTGATTCAAATCCTTAACAGAACTCTGTGTCTAACAGCATTTCTTGAAGTACATATTGGTTTGATAGAGTGGTTGAGGAACAAATGAAATGAATCATTTTAATCATTATTAAATAGGGCAGAGTGCATATAAGTTTTCCATATTATATACATTTTGTGGCTGATGTAGAAACGCATTTCAATGCGTCTTAAAAGAGATTTTTTTAACTTTAAATATCCAGTGAATTTAGTTTATCATTGTTTTTCACATTAATGACCGATCATTAACAATAACAGCCCTATGCGATTTGCTGAATCCACTGAAAATGGACATAGAAAGATCATTTATATTCATGAAAATTTTGCGGCTTTTCCGTACTTCTACATATTAGATAGTCGGTATCCTTACTATGAAAGTAGTACCCTTTCCTACTTCAGAGATAAATTCTATGTTACCATTTAGTTTTTCCACAATTCCTTTACTAATTGCTAACCCAAGACCTGTTCCCGATGATTTAGTTGTAAAGTTAGGCTGAAATATTTGCGTTATCATATCAGAAGGAATCCCTTTGCCATTATCCTTAACGCTTATTTCAACATAGTTATTTATCACTTTTAACCCCACAATCAACATAACAATACCTTCATCAACAGATTCTATCGCATTTTTTATCAAATTGGTCAATAGTCGAGTTAGCTGCCCATTATCTCCCATAATAAAGATGGATTGACTTGACGAATAATCGATTAGAACCGTTTCAGAGTGTCTGTATAGTTGCACAATCTCGTCCAACTTCTGACTAATATTGATCCTCTCTAGTTTCACATAATCAATATTGGCAAATTGAGAGAAGTCGCTAGCAATTTTGGCTAATTGATCAATTTGCGTAATTAATGTGTTGGCAACCCGCTGAGAAAGCTCTTTAGTATTCGGCATATCATTATCTATGGCTCGTTGCAAGTATTGAATACTCAACTTCATGGGTGTTAAAGGATTTTTAATTTCGTGTGCTACTTGCTTTGCCATTTCTCGCCATGCACCTTCTCGTTCACTGCGAGCAAGTGCTTCGGCACTTTCTTCCAGTTTCTGCACCATTTTATTGTATTCATTTACAAGTTCACCGATTTCATCGTGCTTCTCCCAAACAATCACTTCATTCTTTTTACCAATATTCACTTCTCTCATTTTGCTTGATATGATGCTAAATGAAGCAACGACTCTTTGTGTGATTAGAAAAGAGAATGCGCCAGCTAATAGAAATATTAGTGCATTCAGGTTAATGATGGTAGCAATGAAACTGGATATTTCCTGATTAAGTTCTAATTGAGAATTAAGGTATGGAATGTTTATGTAAGCATATACCTTTCCTGCATCATCAAGAACTGGCATATACATGCTTAGGTATTGCAATTCTCCAATATTTTCCTTTTGTACAAATCTGCTTCTGCCATCATATTGAAGATGATAGAACGCATTTGGATTGATGCGGGTATTCAATAATTGTTTGCTGTAAATGTGAGGTTGTGTAGATGCAATCAAATTTCCACTGAGACTGTAAAAGTTAATGTCAACATTGTGTGTTTCTGAAACCTCTGCTATTTGTCGTTCAAAATCATTCACAAAACCTACACTAGTGGCTGATATAGTTTCATTAATAAAATTATCAGACTGCACTTGCCTTAATCTGCCTGATACCTCATTAGCAATGATGCCAATGGAGGTGGAAAGTCGTTTTTGGCTTGTTTCATTGAACTTATTTGTAAAATACAAAATGGTGGCTGAACCGATAACTATAAAAGAAAAAACGCTAACGAAAATTACAGTGGAAAGAATCTGTGCCTGCATGGTGAGCCTGAATATTCCTTTGAAGTTAAGGTCTGAAATTTTTGATTTTAATACAAAATTACCCAAATGAAACGTTCCTATTACTACTAAAAAGGTGAAAAACAAATAAGCAAACAGCGTGAGAACCTCTAAATAGCGATTGTTTTCTTCTGCCACCACCGACATTTTGCCATTACCGCCATTGTACCATAGCTCTTCCGTATTTCCATTTGTTTTATTTACAAAATCGTAGGGAAGGATTTTAGAAGATTCTATTTTTAAAGGGAAATCGTAATCATTATATTTTGTAGCGAGCTTGCC
>CANFLL010000132.1 GCA_947447825.1 Chitinophagaceae bacterium
GCATGGTTCATTTTTTTGATGGTAGCTACCATGACTGTTGATGGCACGCTTCATTATTTTGGTGACAAGCTTCACTTTTTTGGTGGCATGGTTCATTTTTTTGATGGTAGCTACCATAACTGTTGGTGGTAGCTACCATGACTGTTGGTGGCATGGGTCATTATTTTGGTGGTAGCTACCATGACTGTTGGTGGTACGGTTCATTATTTTGATGGTAGCTACCATGACTGTTGATGGCATGGTTCATTATTTTGGTGGTAGCTACCATGACTGTTGGTGACATGGTACATTTTTTTGGTGACATACTTCACTTTTTTGGAGGCTGTTACCACTTGCAGTCATTAAGAGAATTAGTTAAAAAATGTAAGTTGATGGATTCTCCAGAAACGTCTATAAACTTTCCATGAACGTTTATTTAAAGTCAGGGAACGTTAAATAAATTTTCATAAACAAATAATTGCAGAAGATCTTATTTGATGGATACAATAATAGTAACTCTTCAGGGGTTATTTACCACTAAGCAAACAAGGAAAAAACAAAGTACACTAAGGTTTAGAGTCCTCCAATGGTAGTTCTGAAGAAATAATATTTCACAATCCTTGTGTTCTTGGTGAAAGCCTTAGTGACCTTTGTGATTAAATATCCCCTGAATAGTTACCAATAATATTAAGTAGCGCATTCAGATATTGAGTTAATAATAGTATTTCACATGAATAACATAAATAGATTTTTTAATACCATAAAGGTTATATCCTATCGAAAAAATTTCATGAACACAAACACAATTGGATCATTTTATTATCATCTTGCCCTCTAACTGCGTTCTTCCCAAACCTGCACTAAATGCACTAACACTTCTACTGCTTTCTTCATATCCTTAACCCCAATCCATTCGTGTTTGCTGTGAATGGCTTGCATGCCTGAAAATATATTAGGGCAAGGTAAACCCATAAAACTCAGTCTGCTGCCATCTGTTCCGCCTCTAATTGGTTCTTTAACAACAGAAAGCCCAGCTCTATTGTAGGCTTCCTCGGCATAATGGGTAATGTGCGGATGGTGCTGCAAAACCTCTTTCATGTTTCTGTATTGCTCTTTTACCTCAAAAGTCATGGTGGCTTTAGGATGTTTAGCAAGCACATTTTCTGCAATATACTTTAATTTTTCTTCGTGTTCAACAAGCTTGGCAGTTTCAAAATCTCTGATAATAAAAGATATGCTAGCTTTCTCTGCAATACCTTCCATCTGAACAGGATGTACAAAACCCTCTCTTTTATCAGTTGTTTCTGGACTCCATTCGTTTAAGGGCAAGGCAGCCGCAATTTCTCCAACAATCTTAATAGCATTCACCAATTTATCTTTTCCATATCCTGGATGCGCAATTACACCATTAACAGTAATTGTTACGCCGTCTGCGCTAAAAGTTTCATCCTCCAAAGTGCCTGCCTCTCCCCCATCTAACGTGTAAGCAACGGATGCCCCCAACTTTTCAAGGTTTAGTTTTGCAGTTCCAGCACCCACTTCCTCATCGGGTGTAAACAATATTTTAATGGTTCCATGTTTAATTTCAGGATGTAAAACTAAATAGTTGGCCATATCCATTATTTCTGCAACACCGCTTTTGTCATCAGCACCAAGAAGCGTATCTCCGCTTGCAGTAATAATATCAAAACCGATGTGTTCTTTTAAGTAGGGATACTGTTCAACAGAAATAATTTGAGAATTTTCGAGGGGTAACACAATATTACTACCATCAAATTCGTTATGTAATATGGGTTGCACATTTGTTCCACTACAATCTGGTGCTGTATCAACATGACTACAGAAACATATTACAGGAACATCTTTGTTTGTATTAGAAGGTATTGTAGCATATACATAACCGTACTCATCTGCGTGAGCATCCAATACTCCCATATCAAAAAGCTCTTTTGCTAATAGTTTGGAGAGTGTTTTTTGTTTTTCAGTAGATGGATGCGTAACACTTTCAGGGTTACTTTGGGTATCAATTGTTACATACCTTAAAAACTTTTCTACTACGGTAAACTTGTATGATTCAAACATTAGTGCTATTTTGCCCACAATATTATAATATTAAATCGATGAGCAACAGATTACATGTAAAACAAGGTTGGTTAAGAGCACTACTTTTTTTCTTTGTAGGCGTAATAGTTAGTGGATCAATTGCCACTCCTATTCAAACATTAATAGAATCTGGAGGACTAGGTGGCTCTCATACTGTCAACAAATCATTATTAGATGTCTTCCTATTCTATGTGGTTAACTATATTGGTATATTGATTTGCTTGTGGTATTTCAGGATTAAGATTGATGAAGAATCTATTTTTACACTTGGCTTTAAATGGAAAGGATTTAGCAAAGATGCCTTTTTAGGTGCAGGGGTTGCAATTGTGATTGTGGGTGTTGGTACATTGTTATTATATAGTGGAGGAAACCTTAAAATTTATGGCGTAAACTTCAATATCTTAAATCTTCTTGTTTCTATTTTGCTTTTCATTCTAGTAGCATTTGTGGAAGAAGTTGTAATTAGAGGCTATGTGCTTATCAACCTGATGGAAGACATGAACAGATGGTTGGCATTGTTTATTTCAGCTATTCTTTTTACTTTAATGCATTTAGGTAATGAAGGTGTTACACTAGTTTCCGACCTCAACATATTTATTGCGGGCATTTTATTAGGTGTAAATTACATATACACAAAAAATCTTTGGTTTGCCATATTCTTCCATTTTGCATGGAATTTTTTCCAAGGAAGTATCATTGGCTATCATGTTAGTGGTATGACTATCGATACTGGAATTATGGAAATATCTACCACTGGACCAAATGAAATAACTGGAGGCTTCTTTGGTTTTGAGGGTTCGGCATTTGCTGCCATTCTTCAATTGATTGCCATTATTTCCCTTGCGATTTATTATGAAAAGAAATATGGCAAAACTTTAATAAAATCATACAAAAGGCCTGAAAGAAAAGTGGTTAATGCTTAATGATGAATGGAAAGTCTTTTTCATAGTTAATACCTAGCTATCATAGCTAAAGGATTCCATTTTGATGCCCATTGATTCCTTTATGGTGAAAATAATTCCAATTAAGTAGGTACTTAAACAATATCCTTTGAAAACCTAAATGTAATCAGCCATTTGTCCGTTTCGGTATATTCCAAATACTTTCACTTGTTCCGTAAAATGATCTATCACTTTTAGTACCTTATCGAATTGAAGTAAAGAATCAAATTCTAAATCTGCATGAAAACTATATTTAAAATTTGTTCCCGCTATTGGCATACTCTGTAGTTTGCTCAGGTTTATGCCTTCACTAGCAATGAGTGTAAGCACTTTTGCAAGACTCCCTTTGGTATGGTCAGTAATAAAATTTATAGACGCCTTGTTGGCATTAGAAACTGGCTCTGTTTCTTCTATCCTTTCCAAAATTAGGAATCGAGTATAGTTACTTTTTTGGGTATGAATATTTTCTGCTACAATCTCCAACCCAAACATATCGGCAGCCAATCTACTGGCCACCGCAGCAATATGTTTGCTTTTTCGTTGAAACACATGCTTTGCACTGAGTGCCGTATCCTCTGTTTCTACCAGTTTCCAATGTCGTTTCCCCAAGTATTCCATACATTGCTGAATGGCCATGTGGTGAGAATGTACTTCATTAATATCATCCAATCTCACACCTGGGTTCACCATTAGGTGTTGAGCAATTGGCAAGTAAATTTCGCCAGTAATCTTTAATGTTTGGTTGTTTTGAAGTAAGGTATAATTTGGTAGAATGCTGCCGGCAATGGAGTTTTCTATGGCCATTACCCCTCCATTACTTAGTTTTTTATCTTCTGCAATCTTTATAACATCCCTAAATGTGGCACAAGGAATAACCTTTACTCCATCACCAAAATATGTTTCAGCAGCCATCTGGTGAAAACTGCCCTCATATCCTTGTATTGATACCGCCTTATTAACCATATTAAATTTGCTTTTCCTTTTTAAAATAACCTTCCACCTTTTCTAATATCAAAAAAATCCTAGCCTAACAAGTAAAGAATGAATATTACTAGCTAATGCCTTTACATATAAAATATATGAGATCGAAAAGCTAATCAACTTTGAATAAGAATTATCAACTACCTATGCTACAACAAATTTCTTGAGAAGCTAGGAAAAACAATGCCTTTAACTCATTTCATACATGAATAAATTGAAAAAAGGCTGCTCGATGAGAGACAGCCTTTCTATTATAATATGTAAGTTTGATATTATTTATAGCCAGGGATTATTCCTTTAGCTAAATCAACCATTCTTTTAATGCTAGCATCATTTAACTGACCTTTCTTAAATTCAGCCAATACATCTGGTAATTTATTTTCCATTTCCATTAAGAAATGAGCTTCAAACTCTTTAACTTTCTTAACAGCAACATCTTTCAATAAACCTTGTGTACCTAAGTAGATGATAGCAACTTGCTTTTCTACTGTAAACGGTGTGTATTGTGCTTGCTTTAATATTTCCACGTTTCTTGCACCCTTGTCAATTACATTCTTAGTAGCAGGATCTAAATCACCACCAAACTTAGAGAATGCTTCTAACTCACGGAAAAGTGCTTGGTCAAGTTTAAGTGTACCAGCCACTTTCTTCATGGATTTAATTTGTGCATTACCACCCACACGGCTTACAGAAATACCCACGTTGATAGCTGGACGGATACCTGCGTTGAACAAGTTACCTTCCAAGAATATCTGACCATCGGTGATAGAGATTACGTTTGTTGGGATATAAGCAGATACGTCACCAGCTTGTGTTTCGATGATTGGAAGGGCAGTTAAGCTACCACCACCTTTCACCAAATGCTTGATAGAAGCAGGTAAATCGTTCATCTGACTTGCAATCTCGTCATTAGCAATAACCTTAGCTGCTCTTTCTAATAAACGACTATGCAAGTAGAATACGTCACCCGGATATGCTTCACGACCTGGAGGTCTTCTCAACAACAAAGAAACCTCACGATAAGCTACCGCTTGTTTACTTAAATCATCAAAAATAATTAATGCTGGACGACCGGTATCTCTAAAGAATTCACCAATTGCTGCACCAGAGAAAGGCGCATAGAATTGTAGAGGAGCTGGTTCGGAAGCAGAAGCAGCAACAATGGTAGTATAAGCCATTGCACCATTATCTGTTAATGTTTTCATTACACCTGCTACAGTACTAGCTTTTTGGCCAACTGCAACATATATACAATAAACTGGTTTGCCAGCTTCGTAAAACTCTTTTTGGTTAATGATAGTATCAACACATATTGCTGTTTTACCAGTCTGACGGTCACCAATTACCAACTCACGTTGTCCACGTCCAATAGGAATCATCGCATCAATCGCTTTGATACCAGTTTGTAATGGTTCTTTTACTGGTTCACGGAAGATAACTCCCGGTGCTTTACGCTCCAATGGCATCTCATATAAATCACCGGTGATTGGACCTTTACCATCAATCGGTTCACCAAGAGTATTGATAACACGACCAACTAAACCGTCTCCTACTTTAATAGAAGCAATTTGTCCAGTACGTTTCACTTTGGAACCTTCTTTAATGTCACCACTCTCACCCATCAATACCACACCCACATTGTCTTCTTCAAGGTTAAGAGCGATTGCTTTTACACCACTTTCAAACTCTACAAGTTCACCACTACGCACACCGTTCAAACCATAAACACGGGCAATACCATCACCCACCTGTAATACGGTTCCAACTTCTTCTAAGTCGGCGGTAGCATTAAAATTGCTTAATTGTTGCCTTAAAATCGCAGAGATTTCATCCGGCTTAATTTCTACCATATTGTTTGTTTTTTTAACCTAACACTCTTTTATAGAAGTTGGTTATGTATGTACTAATGAATAAATATATCTACTTAGCTAAAAGTATTAAAGTATTGATTTGAATTAGTTAATGTTTGAAACATAATAATTCTTCAAGAATTGCTTTTTAACATCTTTCAAATCTCTCAAAATACTTGCATCAATCAATTTATTATCGAACTCCAAAACAAAACCACCAATCAAGTCTTCATTAACTAAAGTTTCTAATTCAACCGTACCAGAAACATTTGCTGTACTAGCTTTTGTTTGAATACTTTGTCTTAACTCTTCACTAATTTCTACGGCTGTAGTTAGTTTAACAGTATGAATTCCTTTGATTTCATTATACTGACTGATGAAAGAATTTGTTATTTCGAATAAATCACCTTCTCTACCTTTTGATACTAAAAGTTTAGTAAAGCCATTTGTTAATTCACTAACATTTGCAGCAGTAACTGCTTTGATGATGGCTTCTTTTTTATCAGCTTTAATAATTGGGCTTGCTAGTAAAGTTCTGAACTCAGCACTTGCCTTGCAAACCGCTTGTAAGTATTTCATATCTGCATATACCGCTTCAAATTGATTTCTTTCTATTGAAAGGTCAATAATACTTTTGGCATATCTATGTGCTAATCTTGTGTTGGACATAATCTCTTTTAATTGATAATTGATAATTTTTAGTTGATAATTGGATTATAAGCAATTTGCTTAAATCAATTGTCAATTATAAATTATTAATTAAGCTTCACTGTTTCTGCTAATTGTTTGATGTAGTTTTCTTGCTCAGATTTATTAGCAAGTTCTCTTCTCAAAATCTTTTCACTAACCTCAATTACTAATGCACCTACTTGGTTTTTAACATCAGTTAAAGCTGCATTCTTTTGTTGATTAATGGCTTGTTGCGCTTCGGCAATAATTCGATCATATTCTCCTTTAGCTTTATCTTTTGCTTCAGAAATCATTTTATCAGAAGCAACTTTTGCTTCTTTTATCATTACGGCTCTTTCTTCTCGTGCTTGATTCATTAAAGCTTCGTTTTCATTTTTCAACGAAGCCATTTCAAGTTTCACCTTTTCAGCAGAAGATATTGCATTTGCTATGCCTGTTTCTCTTTCTTTAAGAGCACTTAGTATAGACGTCCAAGCATACTTTTTAAGAATAAAGAAAACAATGACGAATGCTATTAAAGTCCAGACTAATAAACCTAACCCTGGTTGTAATAATTCCATTTCTATTTAATTTTTGGGGAGATAGCTAATTTATCTCTTAGTGCTAAAATCTTTCTAATTGTAATTTGATAAAGTACCCATCGCCCTGTGCTTTGGGTACTTTAAAGAATTTGTTCCTGCTAAAATTGCGTATTATTTCAATACAGCAAGGATACCTGCAATAACTGCGAAAAGGGCAACACCCTCAACGAAAGCTGCTGTAAGGATCATGTTAGCACGAATGTCATTTGATGCTTCTGGTTGACGAGCAATGCTCTCAACAGCTCCTTTACCAATTTGGCCAATACCAACACCAGCACCGATTGCTGCTAAACCAGCACCAATTGCACCACCTAAGTGAGCAAGACCATCAACTTCTAACAAAACGTTCAATAAAGACATAACTGTTTGCGTTTATAAATAAAAAATAAAAAAACTTAATATAATTAATGATGCGCTTCATCGTGAGCTCCTTCAATTGCTTGACCAATGAATACTGCTGTAAGATTGGTAAAGATGAAAGCCTGAATGAATGCAACCAATATTTCAATAAAATAAATGAAAATAGTGAAGGCGATTGAAACTGGAGAAAAGCCCCATCCAGCAACTTTGCTCATTGAACCAAAGATAAAAATCAAAAGAATGAAACAAGTTATCACTATGTGACCAGCAACCATGTTTGCAAAAAGACGAATCATTAATGCAGCTGGTTTAATGAATACACCTAATAGCTCCACTGGAATCAGTATTAATTTTACTAAGAAAGGAACTCCTGGAGGCCAGAATATGTGCATCCAAAAGTGACCGTTTGTACTGAAAAGAATAACCAAAAGAGAGATTACAGCTAAGACTAATGTGAATGCGATATTACCTGTAACGTTTGCAGTACCCGGTATTAAACCAATAATGTTATTTATTAAAATAAAGAAAAATACAGTTAAAAGGTAAGGCATATACCTCTCATATTTATGACCTAAGTTACTTTTTCCTACTTCGTCACGAATGAAAGTGATGATAGGCTCTAGTGCGTTTTGGAAACCCGAAGGAGCTGTATTTGCACCATTCTTTTTATATTTATTAGCAACCCCAATTACCAAATAAAGCAATAATGCTAGAGATAAGAACATTTGAACAACATTTCTAGTTAGAGAAAAGTCGTAAGCCTTTACAGACTCGTCTTGTGAGCCATCATCTTTGACTGCTTCAATTATACCTTTTTCAGATAATTTATATCCTTGAAAAGCTGTTTCACCGTGATTGAAATTTGAAGATGAGAAAAATGCAATCCCACGTTGAGGTGAATAAATAATAACTGGAAGCGGGATGGCCAAGTGATTACCATTTATTTCGGCAAAATGAAATTCATGGTTATCCATGATGTGTTCCATTATCAACTCACTAGGTTTTAGTTCTTCTGACTTCTCTTCTCCTCTTTTTGCCTCTTTTTCAATATTTTGATTGTTTTCCTGTGCAAAAGTTGTATTTGAAAAAGTTACAATAAAAAGGCTGAAAGCCGCTACCAATAAAGATTTCATGTTAGTTTTCAATACCATCTCCTTCTAAAATTTCGGCAAAGATAGGGGGATGCCCATTAATAATGAAAGACTAATGTAAAAATCACTTTAAAAAACTATTAACAGGTGTCAGTAAACTAATTCGTTTCCCATTATTTATTCATAGTCAATTGTACTTCTACTCCTGAATGTTTAGTATTGAATACGATATATTAGGCTTCATTTCTTGCCATAAGCTTATTTGTCATAATAAATTTCAGCTATGGTGTTACTTTTCTGATATTGTAGTTTTAGTAAAGCATCCCTGTAAACTGGATCCTTGTAATGTTTAGCGGCTTGAAGTAGTAAAATATAAAAGTCTCCTTTTTTATATTCATGAATTTGTTGAAATGTCCAAGGTTGATCTCCTAGTGCAAATGGCAAAAGCCAATCGATTGCTTTTCTGATACTTTTTCCATCTGTTGTTTGATAATTCCATATATCCACGCTTACATTATCAGCTAAATTTGCGGCTGTTAACCAAGCCATCAATGAAAATGTACTATAAGAAAGTGCAGCTGTACGTTCTAATTCCAGCGGTTGCCTTCCATCCGATTCAAACTGAACAGGAATGCGTTTTATTGTAGACTTGAGGTACTCTTTTACAAAATCGGTTTGACCAACATATAAACCAATAGCTAGTATTTGTGTATCGAACCAAATGCCATGATTATTTTTAGCATTTCGTTCATCATGCCCATTCTTACTATTTTTCAACCAATCAAAATATTGGTTAAACCAATTTTTCAAACCATCTGAATCAAGCTTACTCCAGCTTTTACTACC
>CANFLL010000133.1 GCA_947447825.1 Chitinophagaceae bacterium
AATGACTATCCGCTATTTGGTAAAATATTACTCGAACCTAATAAACACTTCGCTGTCATCTGGTTTTCTATGATAGAGAAAACGGGATGACAGCGAAGATTAAGGAGAAAGTAGTAGTGAATTACCAAATAGCGGATAGTCATATAATTTTTTAATAAAAAAAGAAACACAATTTCATGTTGGCTAAAAACGAAACAGGCTATTCAAATACTGTTGAATAGCCTGTTTCGTTTTATGTGTATTTGCTCAAAGAAAAATTACCTTGGTCCAAGATAAACTAATGTATCAGTAGACAACCTTGAAGAAGGCCCTGCTCCCCAAGTGAAGGAAATGTAGAATGTTTTTGTATCTGGGTCGTAGTGACTAGTGTAGCTTGGGTCATTGTAAGCACCACTAGGACTTGTGATTTTTACAGAGTTATCTTTATTTATTGTAAGGGTAGGAGCACCGATTCCAATTCCAGTTCCATCAGACCATACTGCTAGATCATCAAAATAAACACTAGTTAAATCGGAGGTCACTAACCCACGAGTTACACCACTAAAATAACCTGTTCTACTATCATCACCAGCCCTTAGCGTGTAGCCCTTCATCATATAAAGCCCATCCCACACATTATTTGATGCAATAATAAATTGGGCAGAAGCCCTTGTTTCACTAATTGCAGTACCCGATGGAACACCCACAATTTTATATGAAAGCATATACTGTGTGTTTTTATCTATTAAAGGAGTGTTGATATTAACCACCAAATATCCAAATTTTTGACCAGCAGGAATAACCACCGTTAAAGGGGTTGTGGTTGCAAAAACTGAATCGGGCAAAAATTGATAATTAGTGTTTCCGCTTGTATCTGCACTATTGTACTCATCTATTGCGGCAGTATCATTTGCCAACTGAACGGTTACATCTTTAGAAAAGAGTCCGGTTGAAGAATTAAGATAGATAGGAATTTTAAACGTTTTAACACTTGTAGATGTACCCAAAACAAAAGAATAAACCCTATCGGCAGCACCAAGTGCCTGATCCTCGCTAGGGGCAATTTCGATTAGTTTGTAATTGGGTATATCTGAAAGATTTATGTTGCTATTACTTTTTAAGCAAGAGGACAAGCCCAAAATAAGTAATAGTGCTATAGAAACAAAGAAAGTATTTTTCATTTTTTTCATTTTAAATTCAAGAATTAATTTATTTAACCCAAAATATTTTGCTATAAATATTAATGCCTCCTTGTGCCTTTACATTGTCGGGGTTGGTACTAATTTCAGTTTGAGGATACAATAATCTTAAAGGTATTGCACCAGCACTTTTTGCTTTAGAACCAGGAAGGTCGGCAGGGATTTTTGTTCTGCGATAATCTGCATAAACCTCCAAAGGATTAATGGCATTAATTGAAGCCCACTTTTGGGTAAGAATTGTTTTTAAAGGATCGGCTGTTGAGTCGATGTTTACCAAATCGCTCGATTGGGAATAATAAGTTGTTGCATCGGTTTTTGTTAATCCACAATAGGCAAAAGACTCTTGCAAAGCAGATTTATACAGCTCCTTTAAATCTCCACTAATTAAGCCTCTTTGTACTGCTTCTGATTGTAGAAATAAGCTTTCAAAAGAAGTTAGAATAGGCGATGATTGCGATGGCTTATCGATTATGCCAATTTGAGTGGAAGAAGAAATACCAATGCCTGATATGTCTTTATTTGCGGCAGTGCCTTGAACGCCAAAATCGTTACCAGCAAAGTTTCCTAAGGCGTTTGCAGCATAAAAGAACCCGATTCTAGGGTCGTTATTGCTGTTATAAAAATCAATAGCATAAGCGTTTGCACGATAATAACCATAATTATCTGTAACATTTCCTGCGGCATTGTAACCATAAGCTGCATAAAAAGGATTCAATTTAGCGTCGGCAGAACTAGAATAACCAGGGTTTGACAAAGCACTTTCCCCAACACCTAAAAAACCGTTGGCATCATTATTTACTATACTCAATTCTGCATCGTAGTAAGCTGGCTTTGCAATGTTTGTAAACCTAAGCAGCATCCTAAGCTCTAATGTATTAATGAACTTTAACCACAATGAGTTACTACCACTAAACATGATGTCGGAAGTTTCCGTTGGAGCAGGCGTTAAATCTGCATTCCAATTATTAATTAAAGTCCTAGCAGAATCTAACTGTTTAAATAAGCTGGCATAGATTGCAGTGTCTGCATCATACTTTGGTCTTGGATAAGAGCTAATTTGCAATGCCTGACTATAAGGGATGTTGCCATAAATATCAACAAGGTTTTGGTAACAATACACTTTCATGGCCTTAGCAATGCCCGCATAAAAATAATCGCTTGAAGCAGTAGCAGCTTGATCTATGTAGTTAAAATTATTAATTGAATAATAAAAGCCACTCCACCTGTCTTGATGATAGGCGTTACTAAAAGTAAAAGTTATTTCTGTAGAAATGGGCACATAACTATTACTAATTGCCCAAGTGCCCATCCAATAGTTTGCGAATTCATTTCCTGTTGTAACATAATAAGCAGTTGAATTTAAGGCTGCTGGCAAAACCAACTGGTAACTAGCAGACGTAGTTTGATTGGGGTTGTTATTTACATCTAAGAAACTCTTTCTGCAAGAAGTTGCTCCGATTGTAAATAAAGCTATTAAGAGTATATGACTTATTTTTTTCATCTTACTTGTTTTATATGTTTAAAGATTTAGAAATTAAGGGCTAGGTTAAAACCCCAAAATCTGGTAGGAGGTGTTTGGGAAACAGATGTGTAGCCAGCATCATTGAATGACTGACCATAAGCATTGGTGGCATTATCGTTAAATTCAGGGTCAGTCCAGATGTTTTCTTTAGGTCTGAAAGTTAACAAGTTTCTTCCAAAAAGACTTACGGTAGCACCTTTAACAACCTTTGTGTATCCTAGCACTTTGCTAGATATTTTATAACTCAGCGACACTTCTCTCAACTTCCAAAAGGAAGCACTAGTAACATAAGGAGTACCTACACCGTTAATTTTAGTAGTCCAAAAGGTATATACATTACTAATTGTTCTGTTTGTGTTTGCCTTATAAACGGGAGCTGCTTCTGTGCCAACGTTGATGACAGAATTAGGGAAAACAAACTTTTCTCTGTTGCCATAAGTTGAATGTGCCGAAACACCCGTAAAGTCTAGGTCTTGACCAACTTGGTTAAAAATAATTCCCCCACCTCTGTAATCTGCCACCGCCAATAAAACAAAGTTTTTGTAGGAAATTGACGTGTTAAAACCGAGTCTGTATGGGTTAAATGCCGAGCCAACATTAACTAAACTTGAACTACGAGTGGGGTCACCATCAGCATTAACGATTACTTTGCCAGTTGCCGGATCTCTATTCCAATCATATACTTTTAAATTAGGAAAAGCTTTACCCACAATTGCGTAAGAACTGTTGCCCAAGAATATGTCTGCATTACCAGGAAGAGAAACAACTTTATTGAATATATAACTGAAATTAACCCCTAAATCCCACCTAAAACCAGATTTAGTATTCAATAAAGGGGTAAACTTTACATCAGATTCCACACCAATATTTTGTGTTTCTCCTTCGTTTATCAAAGTGCTATTGTAACCAGTTGACCAAGAAACTTGGGAAGATAATGTTTGATTGGTGGTATTTTGTTTGTAAATGGCTCCTTGCAAATTAATTCTGTTGTTTAAAAGTCCTAATTCAAAGCCAGCTTCAGTTTCAGTAGTTTTTTCTGGTTTAATATTAGCATTATTATTTGTCGTATTTAAAGAAAAACCAGATGTATTTCCATAAGGGAATCCGTTAGCAGTGTTAAAAACGTTTTGCAGATTATAAGTACCAAAAGGTGAATTATTGTCTAAATTAACTTGCCCTGTCACGCCATGAGAAACCCTAACTTTTAAGAAGTTAATAATGTCATTTTTAAACAAGTTAGGAAAGGCATCAGAAAGCACAAAAGAAATATCTCCACCACCAAAGCCAAAATCACGATTGGCAGGAGAAAGCGTAGAATACCAACTACGTCTGTATGCCCCATGAAAAAATAAATACCCATTATATCCTAAGGTTGCATCTGCAAATGCGCCCTCAATGTTTCTTTGGAAATCATTTTCATAAGCAGAGGCTTCACCTATTCTGGTGCTAATGTTGTAGTTTGTGCTAAAGTTAAGAGCAGATGCACCTATTCCTAACCATTTGGCATAATCAGACTGAAAGTTTTGCCCTACAATTAATTTTGTAGAAATGTTATGAAATTTTTTGCTTGCAGTAATCAATAAGTCCCCAGTAATTTTTGATCCAAAAACATTTCCTTCATTCATTGATGCGTTCGACTTCTTTACACTTGAGGCTAAGTTAGAAACCTTGTAGGGATCAGAAATTTCATAAGCAGAGAACTGCACAGCATTAGAAGTAGATTTAAATAAGTTTTCATGGCTTGTGTAGCTTATTCGATAACTAGCATCTAACCAACTGGTAATTTTTAAGGAAGCATTGATGTTGCCAATTAAATATTCGTCTCTATCAGTAATTCTGGAATTGTTTATTTGCCACCAAGGGTTAGTATAATACGCATTGAAATAGTTATTTACATTACCGAAAGAGTTTTTGTCGGACGTGTTTTGAAACCATCTTAAATCAACATGGGCTGGTGTATTCAACACAGCAAAATACAATGGACGACTTTGAAAAAAACTAGGTCCAGCAGTGTTTGAGTTACTTTGGGTGTACGCAACAGAATATTCTATTTTAAAGTTTCCAAAATCCCTAGCCCCATTAATGTTGGCAGAATTCTTTTTGTAAGTATCATTAGGCACAACACCCTCTGTGTACATATTTTGTAATCCTACAAACACAGAGCTTTTTTCATCACCACCAGAAAATGAAATATTATTTTGGGCGGTAAACCCTTTATTCCAGAAATCTCTTTTAGCATTTTTAATGGGCGCATACTTCACAAAAAGCGTTGAATCATAGTAGGTGCCGTCAGCACGATACATACGCTTTGGTGTTCCTAAAGGCACCATCGATCCATCATACTTAGGGCCATAACTCTGGTTTTCATAAGGAACATATTTTGTTTTTCCTGTAACTGCATCAATATATGCGCCCCCTTCTCCTCCATAAGAACCATATTCATTTTGAAGATCAGGCATTACCGATACGTTTTCGAACTGAATATTTGATGAATACTTTACATTCAACTTGCCTTTAGTATCTTTTTTTGTGGTAAGAACCAATACACCATTCGATCCATCAGGTCCATACAACACTGACCCTTCTGATCCTTTAACAATAGTTATGTTATCAATGTCATCAGGATTGATGGAGGCTAAATAGGCGGTAGGCACTATGGCTCCATCCACCACTAACAATGCCTGATTGTTACCTGTAATAGACCGATTGCCACGAAGATTTATCCTTACATCAGGATTTACACCATTGTTAGTTGTTTGAATCTGCAAACCAGAAACCTTTCCAGTTAAACCTGTTGCAGCATTAGTGACATGAGCTTGCGTTAGTTCATCTGCATTTACTTTCTGAGTTGAATAACCAATTTCTTTTGATTGCCGCTTAATTCCATAAGCAGTTACTACTACTTCTGAGGAAGCTTCAGTGGGTTTAGTTGTTAATGAAACTTTTATAGTTGCCGAAGAGGTGACTTTTACAGTTACCTCTTCATATCCAATAGATGAGATAACCAACAAATCTCCAGATTTGGCAGAAACAGTAAAACTACCATCAGCATTGGCTGCTGTTCCGCCCTGTTTTCCTTTAACCTTAATGGTAGCACCTTCAATCGGTTTACCATCCTTGTCTGTAATCCTCCCTAATATGGGCTTTATTTGAGCTATAGCCGCATAAGTAACTCCAATAACCAATACCATAAATAGTATGATTCTCTTCATGTTCATTTTATTTAGGTAGGCAAAGTACAATTTTTTAATATACGTGTTAATAAAATATTAACACAATTCTCCATAAACGAAAATAAAAGCAGTGTATTGACATTCTATTTTCTTTTTTGAAAATATAATTACAGATTTCTATAAAAGATTTACCAATTATGTTATCAGGTGGTTACCCAATTTATAAAGAGGAGAAGAGCATTAGTATTGTGTTTTGTAACAGCAATTTTGAGACATTTTTATCATTCTTAAATCCCCCAAATTTGCTACTACTCAGGCGTATTTTAACCACAAAGACCACTAAGGATTTCACAAAGAACACGAGGATTGATATATTAGGTTGATGATAAATAATAAAAGCCAAGACTAAACCTTGGTGTCCTTTATTTTTTCTCTTTGAACTTAGTGGTAAAACTACTGAGTAGTAACCCCCTATTTTATCAATAAAGTTGACCATTTATTTGAACAAGAAAGTACGATCACGAACGAGTCTTTTAGACAAATTCCCCTATTTGCTATCAGTGCATTGTTGTGCTGATAGCAAATAGAGGAATTTTTTTAGTTCACTCATGTACTTGAAACAAATAATTTCATCTTATTGGAACGTCTAAATATCAATTAATAAATGATTGTTTGGGCCAAAAAGAGGTTGCAACCTGAAGTATTCTTTCAATAAACTTAATCAATAATCTTTACAACAATAAGGTCTAGAAAATCCAAAATCTACTACAGGCAACTTTATACTTTTGACTTTCCACTATCGATTATTTACTTCTGCCAATCAACGTTTCTTCAATTAAAAACTTCATTACTTAATCGGCAATCCTAAGTCTTTTTCCATTGGTTTAAGGTCTGGTTTATGCCCACGGAAGGCTTTAAACATCGTGGTATAATCTTCAGTATTTCCTTTGGATAAAATTAAATCTCTGAACCGCTGACCGTTTTCTCTAGTTAATCCACCATGCTCTTCAAACCAAGAATAAGCATCTTCTTCTAACATCTTTGTCCATTCGTAGGCATAGTATCCTGCGGCGTATCCATTACCCCATATATGCAAAAAATAGCTTGAACGGTAGCGAGAAGGTACTGCCCCAAACGTGAAGCCCAAGCTTTGCAAGGCATTCTTTTCGAACACATCAGCATCTTTCACTTCATCTATGGCAGATAGATTATGCCATTTTAAATCGAGGGAGGCGGCTGCTAATACTTCAGTTTGGCTATAGCCTTTGTTAAAAGAGTTTGCTTTCTTAATCTTATCAACCAATGCTTGTGGTATGGTTGCTCCTGTTTTGTAATGAATCGCATAATGTTTCAACACTTTAGCATCCAAAGCCCAATGCTCATTGAACTGAGAAGGGAATTCCACATAATCTCTTGCCACATTAGTACCAGACAAAGTAGGATACTTTTGGCTGGCAAATAGCCCATGCAATCCATGTCCGAACTCATGAAACATGGTCGTTACATCGTCGAAACTAATCAGTGCAGGTTCGCCTTTTGCGGGTTTTGTAAAGTTGCAGATATTGTAAATTACAGGCTTGCTATTTAGCAAGGTGGATTGCCCCACAAGGTTGCTCATCCATGCCCCACCGTTTTTGTTATCTCTTTTGTAATAGTCACAATAAAATAAAGCAAAAGAAGTTCCGTCTTTATCAAACACTTCAAACACACGAACATCTGGTTGATAAACCGGAATATCAAAGCGTTCTTTAAAAGTTAATCCATATAGCTGGTTTGCGGCAAAGAAAACACCTTTTTCCAACACTTTATCAAGCTGAAAGTAAGGAGTAATTTCGCTTTCATCCAGGTTATATTTCTCTTTTCTTACTTGTTCCGAATAGTAATCCCAGTCCCATGGTTGCAACTCGAAACTTGTATTTCCACCATTTTGTTTGTTGATTAAAGCCTGAATGTCTGCTTCTTCTTCTTTGGCTTTGCCAATAGCTGATGGCACCAACTTAGCAAAAAATTGCTCAACTGCTTCGGGGTTTTGTGCCATTTGGTCTTGCAAGTTCCAAGCGGCATAGCTGTTATAGCCCAATAGTTTTGCTTTTTGTGAACGTATGGACGCTATACGAAGGATAGTTGGGCGTGTATCGTTACTATCACCTTTTTCTGCACGAGTCCATGATGCTTCAAATAGTTTTTGCCTTGTGGCTCTTACCGATAGAGAGGATAGTGGAGGTTGCTGTGTAGTATTTTTTAATGGAATCCACCATTTACCCACAAGGTTTTTAGCTTTAGCTCCTTGTGCGTAATTATTTTTTTGTGCTGAAGACAACCCTTCTAGCTCTGAGGAGTCGCTAATAACCAAAGCTCCTTCTTTGGCAGCCGCCAATAGTTGGTTGCCAAACTTAGCCCCCAAAGAAGCTTCCTCTTCATTCAGCTTTTTAAGGGTTGTTTTATCTGCATCAGACAGCTTTGCCCCAGCCTTAATAAACTGCTGATAGTAGTAGTCTAGCAATCTGGCAGATTCTTTATCAAGCCCTAATTTAGCTTTGTTATTATATAGTTTTTCTACCCTTTTAAAAAGTTTACTATTCAGATAAATAGCATCATTCAAGGCAGTTAGTTTGGGCGCAATATCCTCTTGCAATTGTTGCAAAACAGGATTTGTGTTTGCGCCCGAAACCAAATTGAAAGCATTGTTAACACGAGCAAGTAATTGTCCGCTTTTTTCTAAAGCCACCAATGTATTCACAAAAGTTGGCGGAGTTGCACTCTCGGCAATATGCTTTATTTCTTCTAACTGCTGTCTGATACCTTCTTCTAAAGCTGGTTGATAGTCGGCATCTTTTATTTTACTAAAATCTGGAACACTATAAGGCAGTTTGCTTGCTTTACTAAATGGATTGGTAGCGGGCAATCCACTTTTTGAAGTACTATTTGTAGGGTCACCATGCGAAAAAGATAATAGGGCAGCCATAGACAATACGAGGGGTATTTTAAAATAAAATGACATAAATTGATATTTTTAAAAATTGAAACAAGGATAAAAGTAGTATAAATAATGATTAGTGTTTAATTCTACTTTGACACATTAGATTTCATATTGCTTGTGTGTAATATTTTGAGGTTAAGCATTCGTTTTTTATTAAAATCTTTATTACAATAGGTAAACCATTGTTTTGTAAGAATGAATTATTGAGGTTGGTTATACTTGTGAGAATTGATTTGACTGAAAGGAATGATTAATTCCTTTGATTTCAAATGAATGAAGCTTCTCTCATTTCGCAAACCAAATTCTGCTGAGTATAAGCTATAAATCCCTTAAAACCCTTTACTGTCAATGAATACATCATTTTATTTAGCAATTTTAGCATCAAAAAACGTCATTTACTCACCTGAGTCAGTCCACGACTCAGGTGAGTCCTTGGCTGACTCAGGTGAGTCGTCGACTCGCTCAAC
>CANFLL010000134.1 GCA_947447825.1 Chitinophagaceae bacterium
CGACTCGCTCAACTGAATCTTTGTCTGACTCAAGTGAGTCGTCGACTCACTCAGGTGAATCTTTGTCTGACTCAGGTGAGTCGTGGACTGACTCAAGTGAATCATTGACTGACTCAAGTGAATTTAAGCGTGATTCAGTTGAATAAATGGAAGAATGAGGACAAAAGAAAGAGCTCATTTTGATATTTTCTGCGTGTTTGGGATAAGCTTCGAGAAAGTTTAGAACTTTCTTAGAGTCGAATCCGGTGCATAAAAGTTTATCACTTTTCCTTATGAAATTAGCGGTATAGCTCCTGAGGGATAACAATCGTTTTAATCTGTCAAAGTAGAATAAAATTGAGCTAGTAAAAAAGGTATTTAATGTATTGAAGTTATGTTCGAGTAATCCAAACCTAACCTTTTAAGATAAACAGCGTCTGTTACAAAATACCATTATCTACCACAAGGGAAAAATAAGATGTTAAAGGGAAGAATTGGATTATAACAATTTGATGAAAAATATTTCATTCACCCTTGTAATATCTACATGAATTTTTGTGAAATTCTAAGTATTTCTTGTAGTTAAAACATGGTTCGTAAAATTGTATAAAATGAATGTAAAAAAAGGAGTGTTTCTAACAGTAGCAGCCATCGTAATAGCAAATTGTACAATTGCGCAGCAAAAAAAGATAGTGACTAAGGAAAATGAATCTCAGCAATGGGTGGCACTCAAACAATTGGCTGATGAAGACTCTTCAAGGCTAGTGGAATTATACAAAGACCTTCATCAGCATCCAGAACTGGGTTTTAAGGAGGAAAGAACCGCCGAAATAATCGCTAAAGAATTGGAGGCATTGGGCTATGTAGTCACAAGAGGCATTGGTAAAACAGGCGTGGCGGCAGTGCTTCATAATGGCACTGGACCAGTGATTATGTACAGATCGGACATGGATGCTTTGCCTGTTAAAGAAACTTCTGGCTTGCCTTATCAAAGTACGGCAACTACTAAAAAAGAGGATGGAACAATTGTGCCACTGATGCACGCTTGTGGGCATGATGCTCACATTACTTGGTTGCTTGGGGTTGCGAAAATAATGTTGAACCTGAAAGATAAATGGAAAGGAACATTGGTGTTTGTAGCCCAGCCTGCTGAAGAATATATTAAAGGTGCAGACGCAATGGTGAAAGATAATTTGTATGGTAGGGGAGTGCCTCTGCCCGATTATTTATTTGGAATGCATACAGCCGCATATTCGGTGGGTTATGTAGAAAATAGTTTTGGATACAGGATGGCAGGTTCTACTGGTGTGGAAGTTACTTTTCATGGAATAGGTGGGCATGGGTCGATGCCACAGCTTGCAAAAGATCCCGTGATAATGGCTGCTAATGCCATTTTGGATTATCAATCTGTGGTAATGCGCTCTGTGTCGCCGCTTAATCCGCACGTTATAACCGTTGGTTCTGTGGATGCAGGAACGGTGGGTAATGTAATTCCAGATAAGGCTACACTGAAAATAACAACCCGTTGGTATGAAGCCAAAGACAGGGAAACTATGATTAATGGAATTAATAGGGTAGATAGCGGCATTGCCCTGATGAATAATTTGCCTCAGGAATTATATCCTACTTCAAAGATTACGGGTTCTGTTTTTCCTGTGAAAAATGATACCGTTATGGTTAATAAACTAAATGCGGCCTTTGATGCTAAACTTCCATTGGTTAAAAGATTAATTGATAGACCAGCAACCATGGGGGCAGAAGATTTTCCTTTGCTAATTATTAATAGCAAAAAGAATCCTGTTTACGATTTTATGTTTGTAGGTGTTGGCAACAAAGAAGTGTGTGCTAAGTATAGTAAAGACGGCGTGTTTTATCCTTACAATAACCATAACCCAAACTTTGCTGTTGATTTTAGTGCCATTCCGCTTGGTGCAATCATAGGTAGCACTGCTTTGTTGGAGTTGTTTAGTAAGTGAGTGGTTAGTTAAAAGTCGAAAGTTTAAATTAAGGAAAAAGCCTCTATAATATGATTGAAATCATTCAATTATTGTTTGTTGCTGCTATTTAAGTAAGGGGGCGAAAAAAATATTTTTGTTTTTTAATATTATTTTAAAGTTATTATTTGTTTGTTTCAAAACTAATCTGCATATTTGCATCGGTTTTTCATAGGATATTGGATTTTAAAACGGGGCTAGATTTCTATCTTGGCCCTTTTTTATTTTATACCACTAAGCTTTTGGTCACTATGATAATAAACTTCAGTCGTCGCCAACGCTTTTTGTTAACCACTATTACTTAGTTTAAATGTATAATCTCCCTCATTTTAAAGCAGACAATCAAAGAGAAATATTTGCTTTCATGCAAGCGCATCCTTTCGCAACGCTTTGTTGTGTTGATGCGCATGGTTGTCCGGTTGCAACACACATTCCCGTATTGTTTGAAGAAAGGGAAGGTGTGTTGTATCTGCAAGCACACATAATGCGCAAACAAGATCATGCAATTGCATTAGCAACAAACCCCAATGTGCTGGTAATCTTCTCGGCAAATCATGCTTATGTAAGTGCAAGTTGGTATGCTAAACAAAATGTTGCGAGTACATGGAATTACAAGGCAGTACATGCAAAGGGAATTGTTCGTTTTTTGAACGATGAAGGGTTATACAATATGCTTGTAAAACTTACCAATCATTTTGAAGGTTCAGTAGATAGTCCGGCAGCAGTAAAGTATATGAGTGATGAATATGTGAGAGATAATATGAAAGCGATTGTAGGTTTTGAAATTGAGCTTACTTCCATTAACAATGTTTTTAAACAAAGTCAGAACAAAGATGCAGAAACAAAAAAAGCAATCATAAAACAATTGGGAAGCGATAGTTTGGTGAAGTAGAAAAGAAACGAATTGGATAGTTTTAAACTTAAAACTTAAAACAACTTTATTTGTGGCTTATCAACCTCAGCTTCACACCAAAGCTATTATCTTCAAGATAACCAGCTTTATTGTCGGTAGGCGGCTGAAAGAATAAATCCATAATTTCTTTATATACCAATCCAACACCCTTAGCATATACTTCAGCAGAATAAGTTTTGCTATGTAGTGTATTTGAGTCAAAAACACCTGAACTATCAGATGCTTGTTGAATGGTAATGCTGTTTTGATAGGTACTGTCTAGTACCGAAAAGGGTTGATTGATGCTAGTATATTGATAAGTCCAACCTTTATAGGATGTATTATCTGTTATGCGTAATTGTGCAGAGTCAAGGTACAAATTGCCATTCCATGTTGTACTATAAGAAAGGGGATTCGCCAATGGGATAAATCTGTAGTTTCTGCCATCAACATATTCAATTTTGTTTTGGTCGTAAACTATATAATGTGTTTCGGAAAATTGATAGGGTTGTGATGCCAATGTATCTGTAATGTATCTAAAAACTGTGTAGCAAGTGCGTCCTTGACCATCTAAGAAAGTACCTGCCACAGTGTCTTTTACTAAATAGTAAGCGGTCTTAAACTCTGTGTAGTTTACAAGTCGGGTACTATCCATTCTATACATGAAAACATTTCCCACAGTCATAGGATAATACAGTTTAATATCAGTTATCCCTTGAGTTGCAGTGATGTCTTCTGTTTGCTTTTTGCAAGCCATAAAGGATAGCGTAATAAGACCGAAAACAATAAAATATTTCATATAATTAAATTCTAATGTTAATGATAAACGAAAACAAGTTAAAAAGTAGACTACTAAAATACATCTCAACTCTCAACTCTCAATTTTTGACTTTCAACTTTCAACTTTCGACTTTCAACTTTTCTTTTAAAACAACCCAATTGATTTCTGAATGATTCCACCACCTATCACATCGTTGCCTTCATAAAAAACCGCACTTTGTCCGGGCGCAATGCCTTTTACATTTTCATAAAAGCGAATGGTTAGTCCTTGTTCGCTATTGTTGAGTGTACTTAAACCCCCTTTATCCTTGTAGCGTATTTTTGTTAAGGCTTCCATTCCATCAGTTATCCCATCATATTTCACCCAGTTAATCTTAATTACTTGCACTTCACTTTGATCCAAATCTATTTCTTCTCCCAGTGTAACAGTGTTTGTGTCCGGGTCAATGTTAGTTACATACGCTGGTTTTCCTAAAGCAATTTCCAATCCCTTTCTTTGTCCGATAGTATAAAATGGATAACCTTTGTGTTTGCCCAGTTTCTTACCAGTTTTGTCTACAAACCAACCACCATCTACACGTTCTTCCAGTCCATCCACACGGCGTTTCAGGAATCCACGATAGTCATTGTCTGGCACAAAACAAATCTCATAGCTTTCATTCTTCTTAGCAAGTTCAGGATAGCCTAAGTCAACAGCCATTTGGCGGATCTCTGTTTTTCTATACTTTCCCAAAGGCATAATCGTGCGGCTCAAAAGCTCTTGGTCCAGTCCCCAAAGCACATAGCTTTGGTCTTTAGTTTCATCCAAACCCTTACTGATTACATATCTACCATTTGTGTGCTGCCTCACTTCGGCATAATGCCCAGTAGCAATCCATTGGCAACCCAAGGCATTGGCTCTTTTAAGTAATGCACGCCATTTAATGTGTGTATTGCACATTACACATGGGTTGGGTGTTCGGCCAGCAAGGTATTCTTCCACAAAGTTTTCAATAACAAAATCACCAAATTCTTCTCTGATGTCCAATATAAAATGAGGGAATCCATTGTCAACTGCTGCTTGGCGAGCATCATTAAAACTGTCTATGTTGCAACAGCCTGTTTCTTTACTGCTAGCATTACTGGTTGCATAATCCCAGGTTTTCATTGTAATACCTATTACTTCATATCCTTCATTGTGTAGCATAAGTGCAGTAACTGTACTGTCGATACCGCCACTCATAGCCACTAAAACTTTTCCTTTTGTACTCATTTATCTTTAATTAGCTGTTGTTGAATATGGAATTTTGAGAATAAAAGTATCCAGAACTAATCAACAAGAAATCGAAGTTAATAGCATTTTTAAAAATAAATACTTTAGACAGATTTATGGAGCATAATGATTTCTTAAAACGATAATTTCAATTTGTAATTGATTGATAATTTTACTGTCCATTCCATTTTGTGTTGACAAAAAATAGCTATAAATCAGTAGAGTTATTTACACATTCTGCTATTGGGGGAATGATGAATAACACATTGAATGTTTGAATGCAACAAAGCAGTTTTGGAACTTAATCTGTGGGTATAACTTATTTCTTATAAGTTCCTTAGTTTTGTCAGTATCTCACAACGCAGCTTATGGTAGGATATTTATGTTTGGAAATAATAAAAAATGGATCAATATTGTCAATATCTGCACCTGAAAACAATAGCTGGGATGAGTTATTATCTACTGAAACCAAAAATATTCTTCAATGTTGGGATGCTGAAACCAATAAAAAAATGAAAGACCATATAGACTTAGTCTTTAATGCTTCCTTTCCTGTCGAATTTTCGTTAAGTTTTAAAGAGTGTAATCTACAGTTTATAGGACATAAGTTTTCTGATGAAAAAGCTTTCATTTACGTCAAACCACCAGAAGGAAAAAAGGTAATCGAAGATAAGGAATGGACAGACCTTGTTCATTTTTCTTATCAAAATGCTGGTACAAGTATATTTTTTGTTCGTGAAGATGCAACCTTTTATGAGTGCAATGAAAAAGCTGCATCATTGCATGGCTACAGTCGTGAAGAACTTTTAAAAATGTGTGTGTTTGACCTAAACCCTTTTTTCTCGAAGGAAATGTGGGAGAAAGGATGGAAGAACTTAGAGAAAAATAGGGTGTCTTTAATTGAAACAAAACACCAAAGAAAAGACGGCACTGTGATAGATGTCATCGTGAACAATAACCTAATTGAATATGGCAATAAAAAGTTTTTATGTGGCTATGTAACTGATATTACCGAAAGCAAGAAAATTGAAGAAAGGTTACACCTTGTTGACTTTGCTTTTAAAAAGACTGCTGTCTCCATCTTAATTACTAAAGAAGATGGTAGCTTCTATGATTTTAATGAAGCAGCTCTGGATTTGTACGGTTACACTCAGGAAGAAATGGTTAACCTTACATTGGTTGACCTTTCTGCTATTATTAAAAAAGAAGATGCTCATTTGGGCATATCTCGTCTTTGGAGTAGAATGAAGGAGCATAAAACATTTACATATTACAGTAAGCACAAAAAGAAAGATGATTGTATTATTGATGTGGAAATAAGGATGAACTACATTTTATATGATGGAATTGAACTTAATTGTGCCTTCATTATAGATATTACAGATGCTAAAAAAACAGAAGAAGCATTAAAAAAGAGCATTGAACGCTATGAATATGCTACCAATGCAGCATCTGATGTGATTTGGGAAGCTGACTTTACGGAGAATACTTATTTCTTGACCAAAAACTACACTACTTATTTTGGGCATCCATCTGGAATTTATCAAGAACTATATCATAACGAATGGATAAGAAACATTCATCCTGACGATTTAGATAACGTGATTAAAGTTTCTAATGCAGCCATAAAATCGGAAGAAAACAAATGGGTAAGTGAATACAGATTGAAAAAAGCTGATGGAAGCTATGCAACTGTTATTGATAAAGCATTTGTGTTGAGAGATGCTACTGGCAAGGTGCTCAAGTTGATTGGCTCATTGAACGATATTACCCAACGAAAAGATGCAGAAAGGGAAAGAGAAAAGCTTATAAAGGAACTAATGATTAGCAATAACGAACTAAAACAATTTAGTTACATCACCACTCATAATTTGAGGGCTCCTCTAACAAATTTGTTATCCATCTGCTCCCTTTTGAATACTGATGGTATGGAAGACATAAAAACTCGTAGGCTCATCGACGGATTTAAAACTTCAACAAACCACCTGAACGACACCTTAAATGATTTGATTAATATTTTAATTATAAAAGAAAATACAAATCTTCCAATTATTGAAAATAACCTAAAAAGGGTATTAGATAAAGTGCTTTCTAGTATATCATTGGCAATAGAAAAGAAAGGTGCATCGTTAAACGTTGATTTCAGTGAGGCCGATACCGTTAAGTTTAATGCCCCCTATTTGGAAAGTGTATTTTTAAATTTATTAACCAATTCGCTTAAATATGCACAGCCAAATGTTCAACCAATAATAAAGATTAAAACGACCAAGCTTTCAGATGGTGTAGTGCGTCTTACTTTCTCGGACAATGGAATCGGCATGAATATGAAAACCGTGAAAGATAAAATATTTGGGTTGTATCAAAAATTTCATTCTAACTCTGATGGCAAAGGAATTGGCCTTTATTTAATTCATTCCGAAATAACTGCCATGGGAGGAACGATAGAAGTAGATAGTAAAGTGAACGCAGGAACTACTTTTACAATTAACTTTAAAGGATAATAACGTAACCTTAATTAAACGAATTCAATCTATATGTATCATAGCGTTCCCTAGTTATTTTGTATATAGTTACTTTAAAAAATATTTGGGATAACTTATTTAACAGTAAATACTCTTATTAAAAACGAGTTGCTTTATGATGCGTCTATTTAAAAACTTGCTCACTGTTTTTTTGTTTTGTCACCTATCCATTATTAATGCTCAAGGAGTGCCGCCATCAAGAAATTTGATTATTCCTACTGCAAGCATTACAGCAAAGTCTGCCACTTTATTGTGGGATAAACCTACCGACTATAAGGACATAGCTGGCTACCAGATTTTTAAAAATGGTAAATTAATAGGCACTTCTTCTAAAACTAATTTCACCATACAAGATTTATCTGCTAGCACCAACTTTTCTTTTGCTGTTAAAGCACAAAACAAAGAAGGTAAAACTTCTGAGTTGAGTAATGTTGTTAAATGCCAAACTAAACTTGCTGGAAAGGTTTTTAATGTGCTAGATTATGGGGCAAAAGGTGATGGGGAAACAAAGAATACTGCCGCCATTCAAAAAGCAATTGATGCTTGCACCAAAGGGGGTACAGTCTATTTTCCTGCTGGCGTGTTTGTGAGTGGCGCACTATATCTTAAAAGTGATATGACCTTGTATATTGCCGAAGGGGGTACTTTAAAAGGCAGTGAAGACGTGAAAGACTATTATCCTTTAATGCTGAATAGGTTTGAAGGTTGGGAAATGAAAACATTGGCTAGCCTGTTGAATGCTGGAACTTTAAACAGAAACGGAACTTATAATGTGGTTAACCTAAGTATTGAAGGAAAGGGTACTGTTCTGGGCGGAGGATCTAAACTGGGCAATGCAATGATTAAGGAAGTAGGAATGCGTGGGCGTGGCAGATTAATTTGCATTATGAATGGACAACACATTAACATTCAAGGTTTGAATATTGAAAATTCGCCCTGCTGGACGATTCATTACATCTATTCGGATGATGTTGCTCTGCACGACCTTAACATTGTGAGTACAGCCCGCAACGGCGATGGAATTGATCCAGACTCCTCAACTGATTCCTACATTTTCAATTGTTCTTTTTCTACCGGGGATGATTGTATAGCCATCAAATCGGGCAAAAATCCAGAAGGATTTACGGTTGGTAAGCCAACACGCAACCTTCGAATTACTGATTGTAATTTTATAAAAGGTCATTCATTGGCAGTAGGTAGTGAAATGTCTGGCGGGGTAAGTGATGTGTTTATTCAGGATTGTAAAATAGGTAATCTATTGCATGGACTTCAAATTAAGGCCACAAAAGAACGTGGAGGGTACGTTAGAAATGTAATTGTGAGAGATTGCGAATTGTTGCAGATAACTCTTTACACAGCGTTAAACTATAATAATGATGGAGAAGCTGCACCTGAACTACCCTTGTTTAGCGATATGGAATTCTCTAACTTAACGCTTTCCGCCGCAAAGGCTGGTCAAGTAGTAATGGATATAAATGGGTTTGCTGATGAAGCTCATTACACAAAAAACATTGTCTTTAACAATTTAACCTTACCTGAACAAGCTATTGTGCGTATTAAAAACTGTTCAAAACTAAAGTTCTCAAATGTGCTTTGTGTAGATGGTAAAAAGCCTGTTTACCAAATTATTGAATCTAAAAATATTGATAACTAGTCGTCGTCTGGTTGCAAACATTAATTTATTTTCAAATGAAATTAGGGTTCATACAAGTTTTACGTAAAACCTGTATTGAGGTCTCATGAAATAGGTTGACTCAAAGTTGGTTGATAACTTTTCAGAAAACGTATTTTTATGGAGGTAAAACTTCGAGAGGTGAGACATTTTAGTACCGAGTTTAAGAAAGAGAAAGTAGAGTTGCTAGCTGCGAAAAAGATAA
>CANFLL010000135.1 GCA_947447825.1 Chitinophagaceae bacterium
CATTGAGAAAATATGGAAATAGAGTGCTAAAAAAGTAGTAAAGATGTAGAAACTATTTTCTTTTGCGACAAAATGATTTTGAAGGTGCAAAAAATGTCAATACACC
The DNA here is from genome assembly GCA_947447825.1 of Chitinophagaceae bacterium. Taxonomy (GTDB): domain Bacteria; phylum Bacteroidota; class Bacteroidia; order Chitinophagales; family Chitinophagaceae; genus Parasediminibacterium. The sequence goes on from CANFLL010000135.1 coordinate 107, forward strand.
TGAATTAATTAACAAAAGAACTTAAAAATGTTTTTCAAGTTCTCTTATCTAGAGAGTTTACATCAAAAGCTATTAGATTAAACATTTCCCGAAGACGACTACGGACACGATTTCCGTACAATGTCTCGATTTCGCTTGCGGAGAGGTTGGTGGTAAGATGGGTAATGAGCCTGTGGGACACATAGAGGTCGTAACGCGACAGGATAACCTCCGCCATTACATTACATTCATTGCCATAGTATTTGAGGGCGCTTTCAGTACCTAAATCATCAAAGCATATTGTGGGCTGGGGAATATTGAACCTCGTGTAGCGATGGATTATTTCGAAACCATTCTGGATAAATTCGAAACTTACATCGCGGCAAGGCTTGGTGAAAAAGCGCTGGCTGTCATTCTGAAAAAAGTATTTCATCAACTTCATGAGACTTGTTTTGCCACAGCCGACGGGTCCGGTTAACAAAATTCCTTTCTGTAATTCGAGACCAATTTCAGAAGCAACAATCTTGTCCTGAAGAAAGTAGCAAAGCAATAAATTGATGGTGGGGCGATCTGATTCGTCTAGAATGAACTTGTGGCCAAGTGTTTCACTGCCTTTTTGTTGGAGCCATTGCCAGGCAAGGTTGTAATCGAAGGTCATGAGAAGAAAGTTATGAATTATGAGATATGAGTTATGAGAGAAAAAAGGTTAACCACAAAGGACACAAGGATTACACAAGGGACACGAAACATAGTTATGAATTATGAGATATGAGTTATGAAATTGTGATTTAATGATTTGAATGATAAAAAAATGATTTTGGGCTAGAGGGGTTCATTGTAATTTTTGTTTTTTGAAACATGCAAATGGTTGGGTACTTGAAGTGTTTGTTTTTCGTGATTATAACTTTGGACATTGAGCATCCAATTTCTGGAAGCGGCATTCCAGTTTTTCATTTTTGTTTTACCTCCGACAAGCCACCCAGTGCTTTCGTAATAATTGAAAAATTTCTCGCCTTCAATTGCTGCAACTTTTTTCAAAATAAAATATTCTAAAACCTCTTGAAGGGTAGGGATGCCCCCAACCGCTGAAGGAGCTTTTACCCCAACCCCTAGAGGGGCTTTTTGGAACTCTTTTTCTTTGCCAACTTTGCCATCCAATTCAGGGGCTATTTCCCCAACTCCTGCAGGGGCTTTTACCCCAACCCCTGAAGGGGCTTTTTTGGAATTATTTTGGGGTTCTTTTTTGGCACAACTTTTTTCTTTTTTTTCACTCGATTCAGAAATATTTTTTTTAGGAATTTCAATTTTCAAAATTTCGTTTTCTATATTATATATATTTTCCTTTATTACGTTTATTACGTTTATAGAAGGTACTAGTGCTTGTACAGTACCTATGTCGATTTTAGTCGGGTTCGAACTGCTTGAACCTGTTTGATTTTTGGTGTGGATAACGGGGTTATCCACACTAGTGCTTGTCTGAATTTTGGTCAGGTTACCCTCTTTTTTGTCGTCAAAAACAGGCTCATTTTGAGGGTCAAAAAGCAATAAATTTTCGGGCAAAATATCCTCTTTTTCTAGGGATATTTCTTCTTCATCCGAACCCAAATTGAAGAGGTGAACTAGGCTTCCTTTGTAGGGGTTGAAAGATGGAAAATACTCGAGATAACCATACTCATTTAGCTCCTTAATGCACTTGTGATAAGTGGCATTTGAACAAATTTTACTTACCCGCATGACTTGATTTCGACAGATACTAATAGGGTTTTGAAAGTGGTTAATGTTCCAAAACTGAAATATGGCCATGTACATACTGATGTGTGTAGGGTTTAGCCTATTATCGGTATCAACCTTTTCAAAGAAGCCGGTGAGTAGTTTAATGTAGTTCACAATTTAGTTGTTAGTGATTAGTTATTAGTGGTTAGTGGGATTTGTTTTTTGCTAACATGGAATCAATATCATCTTGATTGTAGTAAATGATACTGCCAATTTTTGTAAACGAAAGTGTTCCGTTTATTCTCAGGTTTTGCAAAGTGCCAGGTGAAATCTTTAATATTTTTCTTACTTCACTACTTTTAAGCCATTGCATTTGTTTTGGGGCTTTAATCTGAATGATGCTCCGCAAATCATTCAATAAACTGTGCCTGAATACTTCTAGATCATCTGTTGTAACTACGCTTACTGCCATTTTATTGTATTTTATTTTTCTGTTTAGAATGATACAAATGAAGGCTGTTTGAAACTATAAAAACCACTACTTAGGTAGAGGTTATGGAAAATAAAAGTGGTTTTAGACGTAAAATAGATTAAAATAAATTGAAAGTTACTTTTGACACTTTTGAATACCCAATTAGATATACTTTTTAGTGTATATGAGGGCTTTTTTACATTGATTTTTGGGTAATAAAGTTGTACTGGTAATTGATTGACATAAAACCACTACTTAGGTAGAGGTTATGGAAAATATTTACGTTTTAAACGTAAATTTATTTTTAATTATGGTCACTATCCATTCTTTTAAGCAACTTTTCGGCAATGTAATACATGTATTTTGCTGGGCTGGTTCGTAGTTTCATTTCGTGATAGCTGCCACTGAAATGCCCTGGCTTAACATTGAATATTTTACCCATATTTTCCATGAGTTGTGTTATCGTTAAATCACCATTATTTATTGCTTTGTCTTCGTGCAGTGCATACACCAACTCTATGAATGAAATATGAGCCTGTCCAATTTAATTGGGGGCTGTTGGAAATCTCAATATTATTTGAAGTAGAAATATTTGTTTGATTTATTAATTTAAGTAAACTCTCATTGATATAACTACTAATCATCTGGTTGGCTAAAATCTTTGACGTGAGATAGCAATGAAAGGTACAAAAACGTTCATCCACTATCAGGTACATACAAGTGATACTGGTTTTAATATCAAACTTGCCACGGTAGAAATAGGTTGTATCGAAACGTGTGCTACCAGAATTATGGTATTTGTAAAAGACTTGATTTTCGACAGAGAATGAATTGATTTCAACTTTTTTGTTTAACAAGTATTCTTTAAGTTCGCTAACACCATGTTTTGGTTTAAAAGCTTCTAAATTGTAGATGCAATTATAAAAAAAGTAGAGTGATAACATTTTTGGTTTTTCGATTTTGAAGAAATTTATTTCCTCTTCTTGTGATGAAAAACCATCAATAAGTATTTTTTCATTTATTAACTCAATATTAGACCTGACTAATAATACTACTTTCTCAGCAAATGCCGCAGGGTCTTTGATTTCAATTTCTAACTGTTCTATTTTTAAAAGTAGTTCTGTTAAGCTAGCCAAATGCTTTGTTCTCATTTTAAATTGGTTTAATTAAAATACTACCATGGTTGTTTTTACCATAGTATCACAAAAAAGGTTACAACATATTTGAATGGGAGGGAAAACAATTAAAGGATACTGTTTAACTACGCTTTCAAGAATTCGGGGCGAACATAGAGGGAGCCTAATCGGTATTGTATGACTTTGGTTAGGTTTGGTTTATAGAAACAAGTAATCAACCTATTTTGAAGACCATTTACTTGCTTAATGTGTTTTATTGGAAACCAAATTTATTCTATTGAATGCTAGAATAATTAAGCAAGGTGAATTTGATTAGACTTAATCACGCGTAAGGAATTAAAGTATCGGTAGACTCCTGTAATAGTAGCAAGTAAAAAAGAGTTTGCTTAAATTTCTCTTATTTAGTTAACACAAATTGTAGGTAAATTTTTCTATCTTTTATTCTACTTGTTTGGTAGAATAAAAGTCGGACTCTATATTTGTCAGCTATTACAAATGATTTTATTATCGCTATTTCACATTAATCTCCTTACTTTGGTTACAAACCCAATTTTTTTATTAATTATTCAAAATTAGTGTAACTAACTATTACATATAATAAAGAAATGACTCATTAGTTTAGTAAAAAAATAGACTAGATTTATGAAATTTAAATACAATGTTGCACTAGGACTTATCTGTTTATTAATTGCCTCTTTTGTTTTTGTTAATCGAGATAAATCGGCAGTGATTAATGCTGCTGATAAAATTTTTATAAACGGGATTGTCGTTACCGTAAACGATGCAAACGCAATTGCAGAGGCAGTTGCAGTGAATAATGGCAAAATTGTAGCAGTAGGGAGTAATAAGGAAATTAAAGCTTTTAAAGGTGTTTCAACTGAGGTAATTGATTTGCACGGAAAAACATAGATACCGGGGTTTATTGATGGGCATAGTCATTTTGTTTCTGTAAGTAGAACCAGAGGACCGAGTTTGGCACCGCCACCTGTAGGGAAGGTGAAAAATATAGCAGATATAGTGGCGGAACTGAAGAAATATAAGGAAGAACACAACATAAAACCAGGAGAATGGATTACTGGTTCTGGTTACGACCCCGACCAACTAGACGAACAAAGGCAGCCTACTAAAGAAGATTTGGATGCGGCTTTTCCTGATAACCCAGTTGTTATCACGCACGTTTCTGGGCACATGCGTGTGGCAAATTCCTATGCCTTAAAAGCGTCAAACATCACCGCAAATACACCCGACCCAAAAGGTGGAATGGTTGTAAGAAAAAAAGGAACGAATGAACCTGCTGGTTTGTTGCAGGAAACTGCCGGCAGCCTGTTAAAGAGAACGACACCCGAAGACGAAGAACCATTAACGCAAGAGGAGAAGTTTGAATTACTTAAAAAGAGGGAGAACTTATATGCAAGTAATGGTATAACCACCGCTCAGGACGGGGCTACTTCTTTTGCAAATCTTTCTTTATTAGAAGCGGCTTCTAACAAAGGGGTTTTATATATAGATATTGAGGCTTTACCTGTGTATGCATCGCTTAATAAGGTATTGCAAGCGTACAAATATGGTGTATTGAATAATCATTTAAAACTAAACGGATTCAAGTTGTTTGCGGATGGTTCACCTCAAGGGAAGACTGCATTCTTCACTGAATCTTATCTTACAGAAGTGCCCGGATGCGATAAAAATGAATGTCATGGCATACCAACCATTACCCAAGAAAAGTTTAATGATGCTATCGTAACGGCTTTCAAAAACAATATACAACCGTTTGTTCATTGCAATGGCGATGCGGCAATTGATATGTACATAAAAGCAGTTAAATATGCCAACGAGCAATTGAATACTACCGCTATTGGTCGTCGTCCGGTGGTGATTCATGCACAATTTACACGTGCCGATCAGTTGGATAGGTACAAAGAATTGGGGATGCTTCCTTCCTTCTTTACTAACCACACCTTCTTTTGGGGCGATGTACACATTAGAAATCTCGGAAAGGAACGTGCTTTCTTTGAGAGTCCTGTAAAGTCAGCATTGAAAAGAGGAATCATATTTACCAATCACACAGACTTTGGCGTTACGCCCATCAATCAAATATTTCTGATGTGGACTGCAGTTAACAGGCTTTCTCGTTCGGGTGTGGTTGTTGGACCTGATGAAAGGTTGACACCGATTGAAGCATTGCGTGCAGTTACGATAAATGGGGCGTATGAATATTTTGAGGAGGCAACCAAAGGATCAATAGAGAAGGGTAAGCTAGCAGATTTTGCCATACTATCCAACAATCCTTTAACGGTGAACCCTGCTTCCATAAAAGACATTGAGGTGCTGGAAACAATAAAAGAGGGTAAAACAGTCTTTAAAAAATAATAGTAATGATATTTAAACACAAAGTACACTAAGGAAAAAACAAGGAGCACTAAGGTTTTGATTAATTAATTTCTTTATTTCATTTTTTCCTTTGTGCTTCTTAGTGAAACCCTTGTGGACTTAGTGGTTAACAAATTCATTGCAATAAATTTTCAATCATGGCTTTAGAAAACATCGAACAAGTAGACATCCGCTCTAGTGAACGGTTTGCAGAGATTTCTTGGTTTAATGATATCATTGGAGGTGATACAGAATACTTGGGAATTCTAGACAAAGAACGCAGAAGTAGCTTCGAGCATTGCAAGGATATTACCCTTGCCGCCGAAGAGCTTGGCTTTACAAATATCCTTCTTCCAACAGCTTTTACTGTGGGGCAGGAAGTATTAACTTTTGCTTCGGGAGTGGCACCCTTTACCAGTAAAATAAATCTGTTGACTGCCATCCGTTGTGGCGAATATCATCCGCCGATGTTGGCTAGAGCTATTGCTTCTCTCGATCACATGTTGCAAGGAAGACTAGCCATTAACATTATCAATTCTGATTTACCAGGCACACGTGAGGATGCAAACTTTAGGTATCAGCGTTGTGCAGAAACAATTGAGATATTAAAGCAGGCTTGGAATGATGATAAAATAGATTTCTCAGGTGAAGTCTATAAAGTGAAATTACCTAATACCCAACCCGTTAAACCCTATCAGCAAAACGGTGGGCCACTACTTTATTTTGGAGGTACTTCACCAGGTTCTAGGGAAGTATGTGCCAAGTATTGCGATGTGTTTTTGATGTGGCCTGAAAACGAGGAAAGCATGTATGAAACCATGAAAGACATGAGTGCTAGGGCAGCAGAACATGGAAGAAAGATTGATTTTGGTTTGAGAATACACGTTATAGTTCGTGAAACAGAGGAAGAAGCAAGGGCTTACACAAAAAAACTAATGAGCAAGTTTGATGAACAACGTGCAGCAGATATCAGAAAGAGGGGTGAGGATTCTCGTTCATTGGGTGTCATAAGACAAGATAAGCTACGTGAAGAATCTGCTGATGAAGAAGGATATATTGAAGACATCATCTGGATGGAAATAGGCAAGGTATTCTCTGGTTGTGGTGGCGGATTGGTAGGCAGTGCCGAACAGGTAATTGCCAAACTAAACAGATACATCGATATGGGCATTCGTGCTTTTGTACTTTCTGGCTTTCCATTGATAGAAGAAGCCAATTACTTTTCTAAACTTGTATTACCGCACTTTAATAATAAATCGTTAACAAGATTGCAAAACCGCTTACCAGAAGGTGTTCCAGTAACCCCTTTAACAACAGCAGAATTGGTATAACACTAGTCTAAAGTTGAGAGTCGAAAGTAATTTCTTAGTTAACTCTTAACTTTTGACTGTCTACTTTTAACTCTCAACTTATATGAAGGAAACTACAACCCTTAAAAGGGAATTGAATTTAATGGACGCTACCTTATTGGTGGCGGGAAGTATGATTGGCTCGGGCATCTTTATTGTAAGTGCCGACATATCTAGGCATATCGGTTCGGCAGGATGGCTGATTGTTGTGTGGCTTATTGGGGCTTTTATGACACTTACTGCTGCATTGAGTTATGGCGAATTGAGTGGTATGTATCCCAAAGCTGGCGGTCAGTATGTTTATCTGCATGAGGCTTATAATCCACTCATTGCCTTCTTGTATGGATGGAGTTTGTTTGCGGTAATTCAAACGGGAACTATTGCCGCTGTTGGCGTGGCTTTCTCTAAATATCTGGCTTACTTTCTTCCATTCTTCAGCGAAGATTTAAAAATATTTACCATCGGATCCTTCTCGGTTTCTCATGCTCAGGCATTTTCTATTGCCATTATCTTTATCCTCACTTACATCAATACCAAAGGGATAAAGGGTGGTAAAATAGTACAGTTTCTATTTACTTCTGCCAAACTGATTGGCATACTTGGCTTGATTGTATTTGGATTTGTATTTTATAAATCAGATGTATGGTCTGCCAACTGGACTGATACTTGGCACATTAGAAGTATTGATGCAAACGGAGTATTTGGTAGTTATCAAGGTATTGCCGCTACCGGTGGCGCAATTGCATCTGCACTTGTTGGGGCAATCATTGGTTACGATGCATGGAACAATGTTACGTTCGTTGCAGGAGAAATTAATAATCCAAAGAAGAATATTGGCCTAAGTCTGTTGTTAGGAACTGTTACAGTTACCATATTGTATGTAGGCATCAATATAATGTTTACTTCAGTATTGCCTTTGCAACAAATAGCCAATACTCCTAAAGATAGAATTGGTATCGCCGCATCGCAGGTTATTTTTGGTAGTGCAGGCACTTCTATTGTTGCTATTATCATCTTGATTGCCACATTTGGTTGCAACAATGGTCTTATTCTTTCTGGTGCAAGGGTTTATTATACCATGGCTAAGGACAAATTGTTCTTCAAGAAAGTTGGAACACTTAACAAACATTCCGTGCCTGAGATTGCTTTATGGTTACAATTTATTGTAGCCGCCATCTTATCATTAAGTGGTAAATACGGCAATTTGCTCGATATGATTTCATTTGTGGTGGTAATCTTCTATATACTCACTATTGCTGGCATCATTGTTTTGCGTAAGACACAACCAAATATAGAAAGACCTTATAAAGCTTTCGGCTATCCATTTCTACCAATAATATACATCATTATGGGGATTGCCTTTTGTGGATTATTGATTGTGTACAAGCCTCAATTTACTTGGCCGGGTTTAATCATTACTTTAATTGGGATACCTTTATATTATATCAATAAAAGGTCGCACGGGTAATAGAAATGGAAAACCCTATAAAGGTTTAAAACCTTTATAGGGTTGCTGTTATTCTTTTACAAACCCCACACTGCTTATTTTTCCATCAGTTGTTTGAATGCGTAAATGATACAATCCAGCTTGTAAACTACCTACTTTTAAGCTTGGATTAGTAGCATCTTTCAAAGCTTTTCTCTCTACAATCCGTCCTAAGTTATCTATTATCTCTACAATGAATAGTGAAAAACACGATGTAGGTAGTTGAAAGTTCAATGTAGATTGTTCAAAACATGAGGTCCCATAATATAGGTTTACGTTTTTTCTCCCACTTTCAACTTTTGTTGATAACCTCTTTAGTTAAAAAATAATTATTTCTCTTCTTTTGTTTTGTCAATGAGAAGCGTATGATGACCTTGTTCTGGGGAGCTCAAGCCATCTAGGAATATCTTTGACCAACGAAG